>JBAWXQ010000166.1:0-6553 GCA_037144015.1 bacterium | reverse complement strand
AGTCGAGAAAAGTGCCAAGTCATTTTCCGGCGAGATCAAGACTTCTGAAGTTGTGGCACAAAAGGGTGGTGCTTCATGACAACATGGCTGCGATCTGCGATTATCGCGTTGCTGGCTGGTTTGATGGCGGGCTGTGCGATGACACAACCGAAAGCGCATGCCTTTGCCGGCGATGACGGCTACTTTCTTACGTTCCAGCAAAAGGGGCAGTTGATCGGCTAGGGGCGTATCCAGGATGCGCAGGAGAACTGGTACGACGACTGCCTCGATGAGTTTATTGGGCGCGACCTGCCGCGGGCCTGGGGCCGGTACGGGCGCCAGGCGGAGCAGCGATCCGAGAAGCGCGTGTTCGGCTGGTGGTTTGCCTATTGGTTAAAAAGGAAACCGAAAAGATGGTCGCTGCGGCCTATGCGAATCAGCAAACGAACCTCACTTCCCTCGCCATTGCGGAGAAGACGCAGTTGCGGGCCGCCGGAGACGACCCGGCGGAAAACAGCATTCGCGGGTTCCAGCAGATGAAGTAGCGTCTGCATGGCGGAGAACCGCCGGTTGCGCCCTGCGGCCCGGGTGCGATACAATATATATCTATGTTTAGGTGTGCATATTTCCGGCATGGCGTTGTACAGCGTCTGGTCTGTGCGGGCGCGGCGCTGCTTTCCGGTTCACTTTTCGCCTTGGCGGCAGCCATCATACCCGCACCGGCGGTCGTGAATTACTCGGCTGGCGGGGCTGTCATTACAGCGCAGTTTGACCTGCCGCAGGTCCGCACAACGGCGGAGGGGTTGGTTGAGCTGTCGCTGACAAACACGTTCCCGGGGGAGCAGGCCGGCCAGCCGGTTCTGCCGGAAGGCGTTGTGGTTGTCGCGCTGCCGGATGGCGCACAGGTGCAGTCGTGCCGCGTCACCCCCTCGGACACCGTGGTCATGCCGCTGCCGGCGCGTGTCCGCCATGGACGCGCGGCCGCAGCCTATTCCGACGGTCCCGGCGAGCCGTCCGTGCCGGATCCGGAGACGTATGCGCTCGACGTGCCCTATCCGATGATTGACCTCGCGAGCTGGTCCATCGAGCGCCGCGGCAGCCAGCGCCTGGTGAATGTGCGCCTGACGCCGGTGCAGTATGTGCCCGCCAGCGGGATCCTGCTGGCCAACCGGCGCCTGGATGTGGCGGTGACCTGGACCTTTCCCGCCGCGGCAGGCAAGGAGGGCGGGAAGGCCGCTGCCCGGCCGCTGGCCCCGGTTGTTGCATTAACCAGCGGCACGCTCCCGGCCGCCGGGCGCTTCGACTACGTGGTGATCACGTCGGCCGACCTGCTGGAGACCCCGGCGCCGAACAATTTCCAGGCGCTGTGTGCGGCGCGCAACCGGGGCGGCCTGATCGCCACGAATGTGACCACTGACTGGATCTGCGCGAACTACCCCGGGACGCGGCCGGATGGCGGCACGGACGATCCGACGCGCATCCGCAACTTCATCGCCGACGCATACCAGAACTGGGGCACGCGCTACGTGCTTCTTGGCGGCACCGCCGCGCGCGTGCCCACGCGCCTGCTGTATGGCTATGTGCAGGCCGCCGATTCGATCGCCTCCGACATGTACTACGGCTGCCTGGACGGCACGTTCGACTTCAATGCCAACGGCGTGTACGGCGAGGCCGGAGACGGCGAGGAGGGTCAGGACGTCGACCTGGTTGCCGAGGTCTATGTCGGCCGCTTTCCCGTAGCCACCACCAACGAAGTCGCCAACATGGTGCGCAAGACGCTCGCCTATGAACAGGCGGCGCCGGCTCAGCTGCGCAAAACCAGCCACGCGGGCGAGTGGCTGGGGTTTGGCGGCGTCAGCGACTACGCGACCGCCACCATGGAGCAGCTGCGCACGGGCGGATCCTTCGACGGCTACGCCACGGTGGGCTTCGGCAATGCGCCGAATGCGGCAAGCTTTGACACGTCCGACTGTCTCTACGACGCGCCGGGGTACACCTGGGCGAACACGGAGATCATCCGCCGGTTTCAGCAGGACTTCCACGTATTCAATCATCTCGGCCACGGCAACATCAACTACTGCTTCAGGCTCTATACGGGCTACGCAACCGATCGCAACGCCATACTCGGCCTGACCAACGCCAGCTATTTTCTCGGCTATTCACAGGCGTGCGAATCCGGCCATTTTGACGGCGCGACGGAATGCCTGGCCGAGACCCTGGTCACCGCCACCAACGGTCCGGCCGCACTGGTCATGAACACGCGCAACGGGTGGGGCGCGGGCGGAACAACGGACGGGCCCTCGCAGCGCTACCACCGCCGTTTCTGGGATCAGCTGCTCAGCGGCAGCTCCACCCTCCTGGGCGAGGCCAACCAGCGATCCAAGGAGGACGTGCGCTACGCCGTGAATGACTACAGCGGCGCCATGCGCTGGTGCTACTACGAGCTGACGCTGTTTGGCGATCCTGCGCTGCCGTTTGGCGCGCGCATCTCGCCCCTGCCGCCGGTCATTACGTTCACGCCGCTGCAGAACCAGCTGGAATCCGAGAGCGCCTACCGCGTGACCTGCACGTTCGGCCCGGCCGGCCTGTACGACCCGGACTCCCCGCAGCTCGTCTGGCGCACCAGCCTGGCGCCGGAGATCGTCCACACCTCCCGGTTCACCCAGGTTGCCGGAACCCTGCACGAGGCGTTCATTCCGTCCGCGCCGGAAGGCGCGAGCGTCAGCTACTTCATCCGCGTCGCCTCGCGTGCCGGCCTGGTGGCAAGGTCTCCGGCAGCGGGCGAATACGATTTCTGCGTGACGCGCGTGTTCACCCTGACCGTGTCCGGCGACCCGCAGCCGAGTGGCACGGTGACGCCGGGGTACGGCGTCACCCAGGTGGCTTCCGGAAACACGGTTTGTGCCAGCGCCGATCTGCGCGAGGTCCTGGAGGGCGGGCATGCGCGGCGGTGCCGCGGCTGGCAGGGATCGGGAAGCGTGCCGGCTTCGGGCAGCAGCAATGAGCTGGCCTTTGTGATGGACCAGCCGTCCACGCTGGCCTGGCGCTGGGCAGACGAGTACTTGTTCTACCAGCAGGCCTCGGTTCCCGGATTGCTCGAGACCAACGCCTGGTACGATGTTGGAACCACGGCGGCCACGGTCACGGCTGCCGACCGCATTGCCGGGCACTGTTTTGCCGGGTGGTACCTGGACGATGCGCGCGTGCCCCTGTCCGGGCGTGCCACGAACCGGGTGGCCGGCGTGTGCATGGACCAGCCGCACGAAGCCACGGCGCTCTACCTGCCCGAGGCGCTGGACGCGGACGGCGACCAGGTTCCGGACTGGTACGAGATGTACTACTACGGCACGACAGATCCGGGCCCGGCGGATGACACGGATGGCGATGGCGCCGGGATGCTGTTGGAATACCTTGCCCGGACCGATCCGGGCGATGCCGCCAGCTGTCCGCGCGCACCCGTGATCACCGTGATGCCGCTGGACCTGGTGCTGAGCGCGCCGCCGCCGTACCGGGTGTACGTCATGATCGAGGACACCTCGCCGCTGGCCGGCACGCAGGTGGTCTGGCGGATCAATGACGGTGTCCTGCAGAGCCGCGTGCTGGCAAGCGTGCCGGGCGGAACCAACCTGTACACGGGAACGCTCACCGGCGCGGCAGCGTCCGGCGATACGATTACCTATTGGGTCTGGGCTGCCGGCCAGGACGGATTGTCCGCACAGAGCGCGATCTTTACCACGCGCCTGCAGTATGCCGCCATCGTCCTGGGGGCGCCGCTGGCCCGCGCCTATGTTGCGATCCAGCCCGGCCCGGCCGCCGATTCGCTGTCGGTTTCCAACAGCGGCACCGCCACGCTGACGTGGCGCGCCTCTGCCGGCCTGGGGGAATACGCGGATGCGCCGCCCACGCTGGACTGGAATCTGGGCGCCATCGGAACCCCCTGGACCTGGAGCACCGCGCGCAGCCGTTCCGCGCCGGCCTCCTTGCGTGCGGTCATTGTGTCGCCATCCTATCCCAACGGGCGCGGCCAGCACGCCGCCATGACCTCGCCACCCATTCGCATCGGCACCCACGCGCTGCTGGCGTTCAGCTACTGGATCAGCTCGGAGCTCGACACCACCCAGGCCGCCCACTGCTGGGACGGCGGCCTGGTGGAGCTGTCGACCAATGGCGGCGCGGCGTTCATGCAGCTTCCCGGTCCGTACACGCACGCCATCACGGGGTGGTATGCCTCCCCGTGGCCGGACGGCACGCCCTGCTTTGCCGGCAGCGGCGACGGGTGGCATGACGTGTCCTTCGACCTTTCCGCCTTTGCCGGGGCCACGGTGATTCTGCGGTTTCACTATGGCGCCGACGACAATACCGACCGCGAAGGGTGGTATGTCGACAATATCCGCGTGGCGCCGCTCGACCCGGATGTCGTGCCGGGCGTGGCGCTGGCGCCGGGTTCCGGCTCGGTGTCTCCGGGGGGCGTCATGCCGCTGGAGGTGGCTGTGGATGCCGCGCAGTTCAGCCAGCGCTGGCTTCGCCTGCCGGTGCTGCTCCGCTGCAACGACCCCATTTCGCCGGTAGCCTGGTACGACCTGGCCTTTGATATCCGGCACAGCCCCGTGCTGTCCCTGGTTGCTGCGCAGGCGACCAATGGCAGCGGCCTCGTGTCCGTCTCGGGCGCTTTTGTCGATCCGGATGGCGAGAGTCGCACCCTGACGTTTTCCTGCTCCGGCGACGACGGCGCCACCTGGTCGGTGCCCCGCCTGAGCTGTGCAAGCTTCAGCCACGGCGTGGCCACGCTGAACACCAACGCCGGCACCATCGCGCATGCGGTCCCGTCCGGGCTGCGGCCCCAGGCCACCAACAGCTTTGCGCTGCAGTGGGACACGCGGCACCCATCCAACACCATCCAGCTTGCCATGCGCACGCTGCTGCGCGTTCGCGCGACCGACCCGAGTTATGCCGATGCGAGCGTGCTGGCGCCGCCCTTTCCGGTCGACAACCAGCCGCCGGACATCTCGGCGCTGCACTTCCACACGCGCCAGCCGCAGACGTGGTCGGACTCGCGCCACCTGACGTTTTCCTGGCATGCGTCGGACGGCGCTGGCATCGGGCTGCTGGATACGCGCGTGACGCTGGCGCGGCCGGGCGAGGGGACCAACAGCACCACGCGGGTCTATCCGGAACCGCCGGCGAGCCTGTCGCTCGACTGTGATGCGGATTCCACAAACTGGTGGCTGACCGTTCAGGCGCGGGACCGGATGGGCAACGAGGCGACGAACCGGGCGGGTCCCTTCTGGGTGGATGCGACGCCCCCGGTTGCCGGCACGCTCGGCGTGGCGACGAACTACAGCCGCTTCGGCAACTATATCGTGGCGGCCAGTGTGCCGCTGGCCGGGAGCAACTTTACGGATGCGCTTTCCGGCATTGCCAGCTACTCGTTCGACAATGCGACGCGCCCCGACGTCCATGCGCGGTCCGCCGCCAGCAACCGGCTCGAATGGGTCGCGGCCGCGGGGGAGGTCGATCATCCGTTCCTGCACTGGCTTTTGCATCGCGAGTTCTGCTCGTGCGCCATTGCCTGGGGCGTCACCAACACCTTCCGCGTCGTGGCCACAGACCTGGCCGGCAACACCAGCGCACCTGTGACCGTCCGCGTGCTGGTCCTCAACCCGACGGATGACGCCGACGGGGACGGCATCTTGAACGCCGACGAGGAACTGACAGGCACGTCGCTGTTCGCGGCCTCGCAGCCCTTTACGGTTATGCGCGACGAGGCGCCCCCGGCATCCGGGCTGACCCTTCGCTGGCCCGCGATCACCGGGAACCATTACACGGTCGAATGCTCGACTCAGCTTGCGGCTGGCGTCTGGATGCCGGTTCCCGGACTGGCTGATCTCGACGGCACGGATGGCGTGATGACCGCGGTTGTGCCGTTTGACGCCGGCACCAGCTTCTTCCGCGTGCGGATCACACCCTAGGAACTTGTCGGATTTAGGCTTTGGATCGATCCGGCACCTTCTGCCGACAGGTTCCTAGCAGCTTGTCGGATTTAGCGCTGTGCCAACACAAACTTTGTGCCGACTAAGCTGCTAGTTTGGGGAAGCCCGCTTACGGGCGATAGAGCTGCTCAAAATGTGAGTCCAGAAGACAATCATGACGTCTGTTGACGGGTTTCGGCGCGTCGGAAAACTAAGAACACCTGGTTTGTTGGTTTCTACGCGGGTTGAAGGGCGAAGTCGCCATGGCAACGTGTTGTCGCCGCGGGAATCAGGCGCGCGAGGCGGCGAAAATTGTAGGCCGTCCGCCCGACTGCGGTGCGCAATCGTCGGCGCATGGCATCCCGGTCGATCGGCCCAGTGGCCGGTGTCTCCGGTTCTGGAACCGCCAGCAGATCTGCAATCGTACGATGATGCCCAGTCTTTTCAACGGCCACATACGTCGTCGGGCCACCGTTGCTTTCCACGGTGGCAACGGCCTCCGCACTGAAATACCCCGTGTCGGCCAACGCATTCGCCGCGGTCCCGCCGTAATTTGCGCTCGTCCAGTTTGGCCTCGTAATCCCGTTGCTTCTCCGCCAGGCGCG
>JBAWXQ010000165.1:0-6561 GCA_037144015.1 bacterium | reverse complement strand
TGGTGAAGTGCGCAACATACCGCCGCTTGGCCCAGGCCTCGGCAATGTTTGAGCCGACAGAACGGGCGGAGCGCCGGATCTGATCGGTCAGCGAAAACTTTTCTTCCGGTGGGAACCGCTTACTTAAGACAAAGATTCGTTGTTGCAACGCAAAGGCCCGTTGGTAAACCAGGAGGTCAGTGTAAGCTTTGGCGAGCATTGTCGTCCTCCTGCGTGGAGAAGTTCGGCGATGCGTCGGTGTGCCGATACGTCGGTAGGGAAGTGCGTCGGTGCGTCGGTGCGTCGGTGCGTCAGTGCGTCAGTGCGTCGGTGCGTCAGTGCGTCGGTGCGTCAGTGCGTCGGTGCGTTGGTGCGTGGTGAGTCAGTGCGTCGGTTGATGAACTGGCATACTGCCGTACTTCTCCACTGCCGCACTTCTCCACTGACGCACTTCTCCACTGACGCACTGACGCACTTCTCCACTGCCGCACTTCTCCACTGCCGCACTTCTCCACTGACGCACTGACGCACTTCTCCACTGACGCACTTCTCCGCTGCCGCACTTCTCCACCGGCTCCTACTCCAGCACGGCGCCGGAGCTGGCGTTGCGCACGGAGCGGGCATAGCGCACCAGCCAGCCGGTCATGGCGCGCGGCTGCCACGGCTTGGCCGCGGCGCGGCGGCGCGCGATCTCGGCGTCGCTGAGGATCGCCTCGATCTTGTGGCACGGGATGTCGATGCGAATCGGGTCGTTGTCCTGCAGCAGGCCGATCAGTCCGCCCTCGGCAGCCTCCGGAGAAATGTGGCCGATGCACGCGCCGCGCGTGCCGCCGGAAAAGCGGCCGTCCGTGATCAGCGCCACGCTCTCTCCCAGCCCGGCGCCCATGATGTAGGATGTCGGCGCCAGCATCTCCTGCATGCCCGGGCCGCCGCGCGGCCCCTCGTAGCGGATCACCACGACGTGCCCCGGCTTCACCTTGCCCGCCAGGATCCCCTCGCAGGCATCCTCCTGCGAGTTGAAGCAGATGGCCTTGCCCTCGAAGTGCAGCATGTTGGCCGCGACCCCGGCCTTCTTCACCACCGCGCCCTGTTCGGCCAGGTTGCCAAACAGGATGGAGAGACCGCCGTCCTTCGAATAGGCGTTGGCCACGGTGCGGATGACCTGCGCATCCTTCACCTCCGCGCCGGCGATGTTTTCGCCGAGCGTGCGGCCGGTGACGGTCGGGCAGCCGGTGTTCAGCAGCCCGGAGATGTCGGCAATGCCCTTGAGAATGGCGGACACGCCGCCGGCGGCGTCGACGTCCTCCATGTGGTACGTACTGGATGGCGAGACCTTGCAGATATTGGGGCAGCGCTGCGCGATCTGGTTGATGCGCGCCAGGTCGTAGGCGACGCCCGCCTCGTGCGCGATCGCAAGGGCATGCAGCACGGTGTTTGAGCTGCCGCCCATGGCCATGTCGAGCGCAAAGGCGTTGTCGAGCGCGGCGCGGGTCACCAGGCTCCGCGGACGGGGGCCGCCGGCTTTGGCCATTTCCACAACGCGCACGGCCGCCTGCTTCCAGAGCTCGCGGCGGCGCGGATCCGTGGCCAGGATGCTGCCGTTGCCCGGCAGGGCCAGGCCCAGCGCTTCGCACAGGCAGTTCATGGAGTTGGCGGTGAACATGCCGGAGCACGAGCCGCACTCCGGACAGGCATGCGCCTCGACCGTCTCGAGCTGCCCGGCATCGATTTTGCCGTTTTTGAAGGACGCCACCGCCTCAAACACGCTGATCAGGTCCACGGCCTTGCCGTCCGGCATGCACCCGGCGCGCATCGACCCGCCGCTGGCAAAAATGGCCGGAATGTTGGCGCGCAGGGCGCCCATGACCATTCCCGGCACGATCTTGTCGCAGTTCGGGATGCAGATCACGGCGTCGAAGCAGTGCGCGCGGAGCATGGACTCCACCGAATCGGCGATGATCTCGCGGCTGGGGAGCGAATACTTCATGCCATCGTGCCCCATGGCGATGCCGTCGCAGATGCCGATGGTGTTGAACTCAAACGGCACGCCGCCCGCCTCGCGGATGCAGGCCTTGATCCACTCGCCAACCTGATTCAGGTGGCAGTGGCCGGGGATGATTTCGACAAAGGAGTTG
The DNA here is from genome assembly GCA_037144015.1 of bacterium. Classification (GTDB taxonomy): domain Bacteria; phylum Verrucomicrobiota; class Kiritimatiellia; order RFP12; family CAIWXQ01; genus CAIWXQ01. Next base: position 4,447 of record JBAWXQ010000165.1, on the reverse strand, counting down.
CAGACGCCGATGAACGGCTTGCCGAAGTCATCCTTCTTCACGCCCGTGGCGCGGAGCAGGCTGCGGTGCGGCGCGCGTTGAAAACCGGCCTTCACGGTATCACTGATCATGGTCGGGGCTCCTTGTGTGGTCGTGCGGAAAGATCCGGAACCGGGCAATAGTGTCAAATGCGCAGGAAAATGGCAATGTCGCGTGCCCGGGCCCCAAATCAAATTTGCTCGCGCGAAACTCTCGCAGAACGGGGCCCGGGGCTATGGCAGCGGCCGGATGCGAACGGCCGCGTCGCGCTGCAGGGCCGGCAGCGGCAGGCTGCCGGCCCTGTTGCGGATTGAAATCGTGGTCCGGGCCGGCGCGTTGGTGCTCCAGGTGTCCCAGATCTCCACGCGGTAGTCGCCGTCACGCAGCCGCAGCGCGGCCAGGTCGAGCGGCATGCCGGCGGGCACGTCGAAAAGACGGCCGGGGTCCTCGGCCAGAGGATCGAAGGCTCCAGCCAGTTGCCGCCAGTTGCGTGAAAGGAGCGACCAGGATGCGCCCCATCCCCGGATGTCGCTGGCCGGGCCATACAGCCATAAGTCTGCGCGGTCGTCGGCGGCGCGAGCACGCAGGCGGAGGAACGGTGCGCCGGACACCACGCTGCGCACATACCGCCAACTGTGCGCAGACAGATCCTCGCCGCGGATGTAGGCGGCAAAGCGCGCATGATAGCGGTCGAGGCCGCGGGCAAAGATAAAGTTCCACCACCAGGACATGGGCGAGGCCGCGTACGGCTCCACCCAGCCAAGCCACAGGCCGTCATGGATCTCATGCGCCACCCAGCGCGGGTCGCCTCCCTGGTAGGAGCCGCCGTACTCCTCAATGAACAGCGGCTTGGTCGCGCCGGCGAACGCGTCCCGCGTTTCGTCAAAGGAGCCGCAGAGCCCGTTGCCGAAATTGTAGGCCGGACACTGGATGTAGTGAATGTCCGGCTCGTCCCAGATGGCCCGGCAGATGCCCGCCCCCTGGAACTCCGTGGTCACCGGGTGCCGGCCCGGATCGATCCGGCGCAGCAGTTCCGCGGCCTCGCGATGCCAGGACAGCAAGTCGCTGTCATCCCGGTTGACCGCATTGGCCTCGATCCACAGCAGCCAGCCGAACAGCGCCGGCGACGCACCCCAGCGTGCGGCGCAGTACCGCAGCCGGTTGCTCATCCAGCGCCGCGCCCCAGGGTCGGTCATGACCGCAGCGGGATCTTCGAGCGGGCCGCCATTGCGGCGGTTGTAGGGATTGTCATCCCACTGCACATCGTAGTTGCGCGTAAAGGGGCCATGCGGCTGGAGCGCGAGTTCCACCAGCACGCCGCGTGTTTCCGCCGCGTCCAGCACGCGGTCGATGCGCCAGGCATTTTGCAGGCTGTACTGCCCGAGGCCATGAAAACCGTTCCATTTTCCGGACCATTCCAGGCCGCCGAACCAGGGCGACATCCAGACGCGGCCGAGCGTAATGCCGGAGGATCCCATGCGCCGCAAATACTCCTCCATCACCCGCGCGCCACCGGCCGGATTGGGCGCGCCGGGGGTGTAGAGCGGCCAGCTCGCATCATCCGTGTACACGTCGTCGGGCGAGCGGATGTTCAACGTCACCGGATAGAAGAAATTTCCGTTGGCGCGCCGGAACCAGGGCTCGCCCGGCACGACCCGCACCGGACCGGCCGTGGTGGCCGCGGCCACGGACAGCGCATGTTCCGGCGTAACCGTGGCGCCGCCGCTGCGGTCGCGGGCCTCCAGGCGCCAGCGCCAGGCGCCGGGCGCCGGCGGCAGAAAGCGCACCGCCCACCCGGGCGCGCCGGCAGGCGACAGCCGCTCCTCGCCGTTTGTGCCGGTGCTCTCGCGCGTGTAGTCACAAGTATAAAATGCCGGCACGCGCACCACCGCGCCGGTGGCGGAGGTGAACACCCCCCACACGTCGACCTCCTGCGGATCAAACGGATTGGCGTATTCGCGCGACAGGGTGAAGCGCGCCTCCCATCGCTGCCAGACGGCTCCGGTCTTCGGCCGGGACCGGATGTGCGCCGCAAGCGGCGGCACCGGCGTGTCGCCGCGCGCCGCGACCGACAGCAGCCGCGCCTCCTGCGGCGGCCCGTCCGGGCCATATACGCGCACGCCGGCGGCGCGCACGCGGCGCAGGCACCACGCGCCCCACGGTGCGCCGGATTCGTCGCTGCGCCAGCCGCTGTCGAGCGGCACCGCAACCGTCAGGCTGGCCGGCCCGGCGCCGAGCGGGCAGGCCAGATGACGGATGCGCCGCTCAAAGTAGGTGCCATCGCCAACCTTGACATAGACGATCGCAGCCAGCGGCATGGCGCGGACCGGCACCGCCCGGGGAAGTGCCCAGGCGCCCGGGTCGACGCGCAGCGTGAAGGTGGCCTCGCGCCGGCCGATCCAGTCCTCCTCCACCGGCTGCTCCCCGCAGGCGCCCGGCCCGTTCACCGAGATTACGCCGAAGGCCACCGTCACCCAGCGCGCCAGCGGCGTGGCGGCAAACGCAATCGCCGCCAGAACCGCACACACGACGCCGACACTGGCCCAGCGGTGCCAGGTGCGGCGCGGTGCGTCCGCGGGAGAAGACGGCGGCCTGTCGCCGGGCGGGCGTTCCACAACCGGCTCTTCGCTGCCGGAGAAATCGCAAATGACCGGCAAGTCCTCCACGCCGGTGCCCGGGCGCAGGCCATGCGGCGTCTTCTCCCAGTAAAATGGCGCGGTAAACGACTGCATCACACCGCGCCACGCGCCCGCGCTCACCAGCAGCCAGTAGCAAGGCATCAGCAGGCAGGCCGGCAGCAGGTCAAGGCGCCGGCGCCGCACCGCGGCCAGCGCGTGGATGACAACAAACAGCAGGTTGCAGAGCGCGAGGCCGACCGAGCCCACCAGCAGGGCGCGCGACAGCGGACGCGCGGGATCATGCAGCGGCCACGGATGGCAGAGCCACAGCGCGGCCAGCAGCCAGCACACCGGATTGGCCAGCAGCACCGCGACCTGGCCGCCCACGGTCAGCAGCATCAGCAGCGCGCGCCAGAGGCCGAGGCGCCGGATCGTATCCAGGGGCGAACGCGTGTGCACGAGGTGGGTCTGCCAGTATCCTTTGACCCAGCGCGAGCGCTGGCGCAGCCATGGACCGGGCTGCGAGACCGCCTCTTCCCAGGTGGTCGAATCGAGGATGCGCGTCTCCAGTCCGGCGCGCGCGAGGCGCACGCCCAGCTCGCAGTCCTCGGTTACATTCCACGGATCCCACCCCTGCAGGCGGCGAAGCGTTGGGGTGCGGAAGTGGTTGCTCGTGCCGCCGAGCGGGATCACGCCCCGCAGCGAATGCAGGCCGGGAAGATAGAGGTCGAACCAGGCGGCATATTCGAGCGCAAAGCAGCGCGTCAGCAGGTTGTCAGCGGCGTTGTAGTAGTTGAGCCGCGCCTGCAGGCAGGCGACCGTTTCGGGCAGGCGGCCAAAGGCGCGCACGGCCTTCTTCAGCTGGTCGCGTTCCGGCCGGTCCTCGGCGTCGAACACCACCAGGAAGGTGCCGCGCGCCGCGCGCAGCCCGACGTTGCAGGCGCGCGGCTTGGTGCGCGGCTCGCCCGGCGGCACAACCAGCACGCGCAGCCAGGAGGCGGAAAAACCGCCGGCCGCCGCGCGCGTCTGCGGGTCATCCTCCTCCACCAGCAGGATGACGTCGAGCCGGTCACGCGGATAATCCAGCGCGGCGAGCGAGCGCATCAGCGCGGGCAGCACCCCGGCCTCGCGGTAAACCGGCAGCAGCACGGTATAGACCGGCCAGGCGGCATCCGGCGCCCCGCTTTCCACACCGCCCTGCTCGAGATCGTGAAGCAGCAGGCCGGCCAGCACGGCAACGGTGCGCACACACACAACCAGCGCATAGCCTGCCAATGCCAGCACGCCAGCCCACAGCGGAGCCTCCTGCGGCTCGCGCCAGACCAGCGCTGCCAGCACCCCGGCAGCCAGGAGGTAACACGCCGCCTGACCTGGCGTCCAGGTCCGGCGCGAGGCACAGGCAAAAGCAGCGCTTTCGTCGATCGGATTGGATGCAGGCATTGCGCGATGACAACCGTGAATGTTAAAGACTCCGCTACTGATGCGCTGCAGCTTTCATGCCATGTTGCCGTCAACGACTTGCGGCCCGCGCAGGGAGAAAATGCCGTCATGGCGTGCATCTCGCAACGGGCATCCTGCACACGCGTGTATCCAATGGCAGCCCTCAACTGGATACTAGCAGCCTGGTCGGACTTAGCCTTGTGGAGGCACAAACCGTCTGCCGACCAGGCTGCTAGTTAGGGGGACGAAACCACCAAGCGCCGGATACCCGTGTACTACGCAACTCAAAGAGTAGCCGGAACAATTTTTGTGGCTGAAATTGAGTCTTCGCAACCCGCTGGCGGCGGGTTGCTCAACTAGGAGACTGTCGG
>JBAWXQ010000164.1:0-6584 GCA_037144015.1 bacterium | reverse complement strand
GTCACACCTTTTTCAGGATCATCCGTTCGATCACGTTGGCGGTGTGCTCCAGGCAGGAGGCCGTGGTTTCCAGGCGGTCGTAAATCTGGGTCCACTTGATGGCCTCGATGGGCTGGACGGCGCTGCCGCCGGCGGCCTCGTAAAGCTCCCCCAGGCCGACCAGGAGAAACCGGCCGATGTCCTCCCTGAGCTTTCTCAGCCGCTCGCGGTTGGCGGCGCCGTTTCCCTTGCGCACCACGATTTCAAGCTGGGGCCCGATCTCGGCAGCCATCTCGGCCAGGCAAAGGGTCAGCTCGCCCGCGCCCTTCTCCACGCGGCGGAAATCGTAGAGCCCGATCCGGCTGGACACGGCGCGCACCGCCTGGAAGGTCAGCTCGAAGGCGCGGTTCAGATCGCGGACATCCTCGCGGTCGATGGACGCGATGAAGGTCAGGGCGTGCTCGCGCTCGATCTCGCGACAGGTCGTCTCTCCCGCTGCGGCCAGCGTGTGAATGTGCCGGCACAGATCGGGCGCGTCCTGGAAATTGAGGAAGAGGGCGTGCAGTTTGCCGACCGCCTCGCCGAGGGTGACCGCCTGTTTCTGGAACAGCCGGAAAAACGGGAAGGCGTTGCTGAAAAGGTTCGTGTTCATGTGTTGCCTGTTGCCTGCTCCGGGCCGCCCTGGAACCGCCGGTTGAGCCGGTCCAGATAAACATAAAAGACCGGGGTGATGTAGAGGGTCAGGAGCTGGGAAAAGAAGAGCCCGCCCACCACGGCGACCCCGAGCGGCTGCCGGGCTTCGCCGCCTGCCCCCAGCCCCAGCGCGATCGGGAGGCAGCCGAACAGGGCGGCCAGGGTGGTCATCATGATCGGGCGGAACCGGGCCAGGGATGCCTGGTGGATCGAAGCCACCGAGTCGAGCCCCTGCGTCCGCTCGGCCTCCAGCGCGAAGTCCACCATCATGATGCCGTTCTTCTTGACAATGCCAACCAGCATGATGATCCCGACGTAGGCATACATGTCGAGCTCCATGTGGAAGATCGTCAGCGCGGCCAGCGCGCCGAAACCGGCCAGGGGCAGCGAGGAGAGGATCGTCAGGGGATGGATGAAGCTCTCGTAGAGAATCCCCAGCACCATGTAAATGATCAGCACCGTCAGCAGCAGCAGGAACCCCATGCTCGCCAGGGATGACTGGAAGGCCTGTGCCGAGCCCTGAAAGGCGGTGTGCACCGATTCCGGCAGGTTGGCGCGGCTGAAGCGGTTGATCTCGTCGATGGCTGTGCCAATCGAGCAGCCGGGTTTGAGGTTGAATGAAATCGTGGCCGAGGGGACTTGCCCCGAGTGGTTGATGCTGAGGGGTGAGACGGTCTCGCGGATCGTGGCGACGGTGGACAGCGGAACCAGCTGACCGCGGTCGGACTTGATATACAGCGTCTCGACGGACGACGGCGCCTGGCGGAACTCGGGCAGCAATTCAAGGATTACATAATAGAAGGAGGACGCGGTATAGATCGTGGAGACCTGGCGCGAACCATAGGCGGAGTAAAACGCCTCCTGGATCTGCTTCAGCGTCAGCCCCAGGGCGGAGGCCTTGTCACGGTCCACCGTGATGGCGATCTTCGGCTTGCGCGGCTGCAGGTCGGACTTGACGTCCACCAGCGCCGGGATGGCGCGGATCTTCTCCTCCATGACCGCCCCGTACCGGTACAGGCTGTCCAGGTCGCTGCTCTGCAGCGTGAACTGCCACTGGGCGCTGGCCATTCGCGAGCCGATGGCAATCAGGGGCGGATTGACCAGCGACACGACCAGCCCCGGGATCCGGTTGAGCTTCGGCCGGAGCTCTTTGATGATCTCATCCACCGTTTTCGTCCGCTGGGCGCGAGCCTTCAGGCTCACAAACGTCAGGCCATTGTTGTCACCGGAAAACCCGGCGATCGAAACCACCTGGGCCTCCCGGCAATCGGGGTTTTTCAGCAGCTCCTCGTTCATGGCTTCCTGGTGCCTGGCCATGTCGGCGAATGAGGCCCGGTCATGCAGGATCGAGAAGATGCGGAAAAAGTTCTGGTCCTGGGTGGGGATGAAACCCTTGGGGATGACGATGAAGAGGCGCACCATGGCCAGGGTGATGAGCACGGTCACAGCCAGCGTCATCATCCGGTGGCGCAGCACCCAGCCCAGGCTGCGGCCGTACGCCGCCTGCCAGGCGTTGAAGACGCGCCCGGAAAAGGCGTGGAACCGCCCCGGCTTGCGGGCGGAGACGCGGCTCAGGAACCGGCTGCTCAGCATGGGCGTCAGGGTCAGGGAAATCAGCCCCGAGAAGAGGATCGCCGCGGTGATGCAGACCGCAAACTCCCGGAACAGCCGGCCCAGCAGCCCGCCCATGAACAGGATCGGGACGAACACCACCGCCAGCGAGAGGGTCATGGAGAGCACGGTGAAGCCGATTTCGCGGGAGCCCTTGATCGACGCCTCCAGCGGGCTTTCGCCGGATTCGATCCGGCGGATGATGTTTTCCAGGACCACGATGGCGTCGTCGACCACAAAGCCGATCGAGAGGGTGATGGCCATCAGCGACAGGGTGTTGAGGGTGAAGCCGAAGAAGTGCATCACCAGGAAGGTGGAAATCAGCGACAGCGGGACCACCAGCGCGGGGATGATCGTGGTCCGCATCGAGCCCAGGAATAAAAAGATGACCGCGACGACCAGAAACATGGTCAGCACCATCGTGCCCTGCACATCGGTGATCGACTCGCGGATGAAATCCGACTGGTCGTAGAACATGTGCAGGGCCATCGCCCCGGGGAGCATCGCCTGCAGGCGCGGCAGGCGGGCCTTGATGGCCGTGGCCAGGTCCACGGTGTTGGCGCCCGGCTGTTTGCGCACCCGCAGGATGACGGTATCCTTGATCTGGCCGCGGTCGAGAAACCAGGCCGTGGTGCGGTCGTTCTCGATGCCGTCCACGGCCCGGCCGATGTCCCGGATGCGCAGCGGATGGCCGTCGCGGTACGTCACCACCAGCGATTCAAAGGACCTGGCGTCGGGCAGCTGCCCGTTGGAGTCGATGGTGTAGGCGATCCGGTCATTGTCGACCTTGCCGCCCGGCAGGTTGACGTTCCCCGCGGCGATGGCGTCGGAGACTTCGTTGATGCCGATCTTTTTGCTGGCCATGGTGTTGGGATTGACCTGGACCCGCACCGCGTATTTCTGCAGCGGCAGGATGTCGATCTCGGCGATGCCATTGATGGTTGCCAGGTTCGGTATCAGAATCGTCTCCCCGGCGTCGTTCAGCGCCGTCATCGGCAGGGAGTCGGAGGTCAGGGCGATGAACATGATGGGCATGTCGCCCGGGTTCACCTTCTTGAACGTGGGCGGATTGGGCATGCTCTTGGGGAGCACGCCCATGGCGGCCGCAATGGCCGAGCTGACATCGACGGCCGCGGCATCGATCTTCCGGTCCAGGGAGAACTGAATGTTGATGGTCGTGGCCCCCTGCGCGCTTGAGGAGGTCATCGAGTCGATGCCGGCAATCGACGAAAACTGTTTCTCCAGCGGCGTGGCCACGGTTGCGGCCATGGTTTCCGGGCTCGCTCCCGGGAGAAAGGCGGTCACGCTGATGGTCGGGAATTCGACGTCGGGCAGGTTGTTGATCGACAGGCTGCGATAGCTGAGGAGCCCAAAGATGAAAAGTCCGGACATGATCATCACGGTCATGACCGGGCGCCGGATCCATCGTTCCGAAATGTTCATGACTTCTTACCGGATCCCGGATGCCGCAGGTGCCGCGGCAGGTGCCGGTGACGCGGCGATGGCGATGGCCGCTCCGTTTTTCAACTTGTTCTGCCCGTCCGTGACCACGATTTCTCCGGCCGAAACGCCGCCGTCGAGGACCGCGTCAGCCCCGGTCATGCGGCGCACCTTGACCGCGCGCAGCTCCGCGGTTCCGTCAGCCTTGGCCACGAACGCCAGGTCGCCCCTGGGCCCCTTCACAACCGCGCTGGCCGGAATCACGACGGACGCCGGCTCCTCTCCGAGGAGGAGCGTGACCTGAACATACAGGCCGGGCCAGAGGTCGGCGTCCGCGTTGGCGAACGTCCCTTTCAGCCGGATCATGCCGGTGTCCGGGTCGACCGTGTTGTCAACAAATGTCAGCCGCCCCTGCCGGGGTTTGGCATCGCCGCCCGGCACGTGCGCCTCGACGATCAGCTCGGACTTTTCCCGTGCCGCCCGGATTCCCGGAAGGGCCTTTTCAGGTACGGAGAACGTTACGTAGATCGGCTGGATCTGGTTGACCACCAGCAGGGGCTTTTTGTTGGCTTCGACCACGGCGCCCTGGTTGGCCACGTACGCCCCGGCCCGGCCCGGGATCGGGCTGCGAATCGAGCAGTATCCCACGTTCAGCCGGGCTTGCTCGACAACCGCCCGGTCAGCCCGCACAATTTCTTTCAGGGCCTCCGCATCGGAGCGCGCCCTTTCGACGCTCGAACACGAGAGGACGCCCTTTTCAAAAAGCGCATTCTCGCGACCCGCTTCGCGGGTCTTGAATACCAGCGTGGCCTCGTCGCTGGCTAGCCGTGCCTCCGCCTCACGCAGCGCCTCCGTGAAAGGTGCCGGATCGATCGTCACCAGGGGCGAGTCCAGCAGGACTTCGTCGCCGTCCCGGAAATGAAGCTTCAGAATCTGACCCGACACCCGCGGGATGATCTCCAGCGAGTTATAGGCCTCGGCCGATCCGATCGCTTCCACGTTCAGCGGCAGGGTCCGGATGACCGCCTGGGCCGTCGTGACCGGGACGGGCGGCGGCGCCGGTGCGGGCGCTTTTTTGCCGCAGCCGCACAGGCACGCAAGTGCCACGGGAATGAGCCAGGCGCATGGTTGGTTCACGGCTTGCCCGCCTTATCCATCACTTTTTCTTGAATGCGTCGCCCAGCCGCTTCAGCCCTGCCGAACAGTCGAGCTTGTGCAGGCAGAGTTCGATCAGAAAGAGGCGGTCCTGCCCCGCGGCTGCGGCTGTCAGGGCGCGATCGAGCTCGCCCTCCGTGGTCACCCGGATGCCGACGGCATGGGTGCCGCCGCCGAATGCCGCCGGCAGGTCTGCATAGTTCCACATCTGGATGTCGTTGTAGGGGCCATCCTCATGCAGCATCCGTTCCACCAGGTAGCCGTCGTTGTTGAGCACCAGGATGATGGCGGGACAGCGCTGCCGGATCAGGGTGGAGAGCTCCTGGGCGGTCATCTGAAATGCGCCGTCGCCGGTCAGGACCACGGGGCGCTTGCCCGGGCGAATGCACGACACCCCCAGCGCCGCCGGCGTGCAGTAGCCGATGGAGGTGTAGAAGGCCTGTACGATGAAGTTCTCGGCCTCTTCAATGTGAAAATCAAGGGCGGCGCAAAAGGCATCGCCCGGCTCGGCCAGCAGAATCATGCGGTCGTCGAGGAATGAGTCCAGCCGCTCATACAGGCGAAGGGCGGTCAGCTTCTTCGACTCCTCGGGAACGAACGGCGCCCTGACCTGATACGGCTCGGATGGATGCGAGTTCAGGTAGGAGCGCGGGCGGACCGCGGTCTTCAGCCCCTGGATGAAGTCGCCCAGCTGCACGTTGCGGTACTCGCGATCGCCAATGTGCACCTGGCCGTTGCCGGCCCGGATCACACGGCTGGGGTCCAGGTGGTCGCTGAACATGCCGGTGTCCATGTCCGTCTTCCAGACCCCCAGCGAGAGCAGGCAGTCCGAAGACTCAACCTGCTGCCGGACGGTTGCCCGGCTCCACCCCCCCTGATAGATGCCGATGAACTGGGGGTGAAGCTCCGGGAGCACGGACTTGCTGCTGAGCATGGTGGCAAAGGGGAGCTCCAGGCTCTCCACAAACTGCAGGAGGCTGCCGCCCAGGCCGAAGCGCTGCAGCTCGACGCCGACCAGCACCATGGGGTTTGCGGCCTTGTTGAGCAGCTCGGTCGCCGCCGCGAGACAGCTCCGCAGGCTTTCGGCATGGGAGTGCAGCGTCGCGGGATTCGCAAGGGGGGCGGGGTGACGGCAGGGCGCGTGCGCCATGTCTGCGGGGAGCTCCAGGTAGACCGGAAGCTTATGGAGGATCCCGTTGCTGATGACCCGGTCGATCTCGTCGGGGGCGGTTTCCGGGTTGGTCAGAAGCGCCGCGTCAATCGTCACCTTCTTGAGCATGTCCAGCTGCAGGTAGTAGTTGGAGACCAGGTGATGCACCAGCGCGCCAGCATCTCGGCGCCGGGCGGGCGGGGCGCCGCTGATGAGGATGAGGGGGACCCGTTCGGCATAAGCACCTGCCACCGCGTTCAGGATGCTGAACCCGCCGACACAATAGGTGACCACGGCGGCGCCGGCGCCATTCAGCCGGGCATACCCGTCGGCCGCATAGCCGGCGTTCAATTCGTTGCAGGTGCCGACCCACTGGATCGGGCTGGCAATCACCGCATCGAGAAAATCCAGGACATAGTCGCCGGGCACCCCGAAGAGATGGCGGATGCCGGCCTCGTGCAGGCGCTGCAGCAGGTAGCGGGAGACGGTGCAGGACAGGTCAGTCTTTTCAGCCAAGGGACACCTCGCTCGTATGGTTTGCGTTGTCAGGGAAGTG
>JBAWXQ010000163.1:0-6591 GCA_037144015.1 bacterium | reverse complement strand
CTGGTCGGCACGAACTGTGTGCAGACGCAAAACCTAAATCCGACAGGCTGCTAGCAGCCTGTCGGACGTAGCCTTGTAGAGGCACAAATCGTCTGCCGACCAGGCTGCCAGATCGCGGTTTGCTCCGGGCACGCGGAAATGCTACCGTACGCGGCATCGCTTGCAGCCGCATCAAGCCGGGCTGCACGGCGCCTTACGTGATGAAACGGATCGACCTCTCGAACTACGCCGAGGCGCTTGTCCACAGCCGCCAGCCCTACCAGGCGAACTATTTCGCCATGTATTCGAGCCTGCTGGACGGGCTGCTCACGGATCCCGTGCTCATGCAGCTGCCGGTGGATGACCATCTCGTGCATCGCGGCGACGGTGTCTTCGAGACCTGCAAGTGTGTGGCCGGCGCGATCTATCAGCTCCCGGCGCATCTGGACCGGCTGGAGCGCTCCGCGGCCGCCATCGGCATCCGCTGGCCCGCAGGCATGGCGGCGGTACGCGACCTGATCCTGGAGACGGCCCGCGCCGCGGGCCGTGGCGCGTGCTCCATCCGCGTCATCCTGGCCCGCGGGCCGGGCAGTTTCGGCGTCAGCCCCTATGAATCGCCCGCGCCCGCGCTCTACATCGTTGTCTATGGGCTGGGCCGGGTCTTTATGGATGTCCACCCCGGCGGGGCGACGGTGCGCCGCAGCCGGATCCCGGCCAAGCCGGCGGAGATGGCGGAGATCAAGAACTGCAACTACCTCCCCAACGTGCTGATGAAGCGCGAGGCGGTGGACTGGGGCGTGGATTTTGTCGTCGGGTACGATGCCCGCGGCTTTCTGACCGAAGGGCCCACCGAGAACGCCGGCCTGGTCACGCGCGGCCGCGAGCTGGTGTTCCCCCGCCTGGAAAATATCCTGGCCGGCACCACCATGCTGCGGCTGGCGGAGCTGGCCCGGGTGTTGCTGGATGCGGGTGAGCTGCGCGCCATCGAGTTCCGCGACATCGCCGAGGATGAGGTCCGCGCCGCCGCGGAAGTGCTGGTGGTCGGCACAACCATCAACGTCGTGGCGGTGCGCGCCTACGAGGGGCAGCCGGTGGGCGAGGGCCTGCCCGGCTCGGTCTGGCGGCGCCTGCAGACGCTGCTGGAAGCGGATGTCCTGAAGAACCCCGCGATGCGGACTCCGGTCGTCCCTGCCGCGAATGAATGAGCGATATTGGAGGCTGACTTGAAACCAGTTTTGTTGGAAGGCGGTGCCGCACTTTCGCCCTTTCGCCTGGAGGCCTTGAAGAACGGACTCGCGGCGCACCTGCCGGCGCTGCCGGGCGCCGCCATCGAGGCAACCTTCGTTTACCTGCTCGACCTGGCCCGGCCGCTCGACGCCGAGCCCGGCCGGCGCGTGCAGTCGCTGCTGAATGCACGGGATGCGGCGCCGCGCACCGGCGGGTTCTTTGTCACGCCGCGCAAGGGAACGATCTCGCCGTGGTCGTCGAAAGCCACGGACATCTTCCACAACTGCGGCCTGGCGGATGTGCGGCGCGTGGAGCGCGGCATCCACTTCCACGTGCGCCACGCGGCCGGCCGGCGGGTTGAACCCCGCGACCTGGCACCCGCGTTCGGCCTGCTGCACGACCGCATGACCGAGGGCGTGTACGAGGAGCTCGGCGATTTCTTTGTGCACCGCCCGCCCGCGCCCGGGCGTGTTTTCGATGTGCTGGCCCGCGGCCTGGCTGCCATCGAGGAGGCCAACCGCACCATGGGGCTGGCGCTGAGCGACGACGAAATGCGCTACCTCTGCGACGCCTACACGCGCGCGCGGCGCAACCCCACCGACACGGAGCTGGTCATGTTCGGCCAGGTCAACTCCGAGCACTGCCGCCACAAGATCTTCAACGCCTCGTGGCAGGTGGATGGCGTGCCGCAGGAGCCGTCGCTCTTCCAGATGATCAAGCACACGCATGCCATGCACCCGGAGGGGACGCTCGTCGCATACAAGGACAACTCGGGCGTGATCGAGGGGTTCGCCGCGCAGGTCTTCGCTCCGGATCCGGCTACGAAGCGGTATGGCTTCTGCGCCGAAAAGATGGGCGTGATCATGAAGGTCGAGACGCACAACCACCCCACGGCCATTTCGCCCGCGCCCGGCGCGGCCACCGGCGTGGGCGGCGAAATCCGCGACGAGGCTGCCACCGGCACCGGGAGCAAGACCAAGGCCGGCCTGAGCGGCTTCATGGTCTCGAACCTGCGCGTGCCCGGCTACATCCAGCCGTGGGAGCGCGACGTGGCGTCGCTCCCCGGGCGGCTGGCTTCGCCGCTGGCCATCATGCTCGAAGGACCCATCGGCGGCGCGGCGTTCGGCAACGAGTTTGGCCGCCCGCAGCTCTGCGGCTTCTTTCGCACGTACGAGGAGCGGGTGGCCGGCAAACACCGCGGCTATCACAAGCCGATCATGCTGGCCGGCGGCATGGGGAGCATCCGGTGCAGCCAGGTCAACAAGAAGGAGCTGCCGCCCGGCTCCTGGATCGTGCAGCTCGGCGGCCCGGCGATGCGCATCGGCCTCGGGGGCGGCGCGGCCTCGTCCATGGCCACCGGCAGCAACGACGAGGCGCTCGACTTCAACTCGGTGCAGCGTGGCAACGCCGAGATGGAGCGCCGCTGCCAGGAGGTGATCGACACCTGCACCGCCATGGGCGGGGGCAACCCCATCCTGAGCATCCACGACATCGGCGCCGGCGGGCTTTCCAATGGCTGCCCCGAGCTGGTCGAAAAAACCGGCGCCGTTTTTCAGTTGCGCGACGTGCCCAACGAGGAACCCTCCATGAACCCCATGGAGATCTGGTGCTGCGAGGCGCAGGAGCGCTACGTGCTGGCCGTCGGGCCTGAAGCGCGCGAGCGCTTCGACGCCATCTGCCGGCGCGAGCGCTGCCCGGTGGCCTTCATCGGGCGGGTCTCCGGCGACCAGCGCCTGGTGCTGGAGGACGCGCACTTCGGCGACCGGCCGATCGACATGGACATCCGCGTGCTGCTGGGCAAGCCGCCGCGCATGCTGCGCGACGTGACGCGCGACCCCGCACGCCCGCCGCCGCTGGACCTGGCCGGCATCGTGCCGGCCGACGCGCTGGCGCGCGTGCTGCAGTTGCCGGCCGTGGCCGACAAGACCTTCCTGATCACGATTACCGATCGCACGGTGACCGGCCTGGTGCACCGCGACCAGATGGCGGGGCGCCACCAGCTGCCCGTGGCGGATTGCGCGGTCACGTGCACCGGGTACTGCGCCACGACGGGCGAGGCCATGGCCGTGGGCGAGCGCACGCCGCTGGCGCTGATCGATGCGCCGGCGGCCGGGCGCATGGCCGTGGGCGAGGCGCTCACCAACATCGCCGCCGCGGACGTGGGCGCCATCGGGCGCGTCAAGCTCTCCGCCAACTGGATGTGCGCCTGCAACGAGCCGGGCGAGGATGCCCGGCTGTACGACACCGTGGCCGCCGTGGGGCTCGACCTCTGCCCGAAGCTCGGCCTCTCCATCCCGGTGGGCAAGGACTCGCTCTCCATGCGCACGGTCTGGCAGGACGATGCCGGCACGTCGCACCGGCAGACGGCGCCTCTCAGCCTGATCGTCAGCGCCTTTGCGCCGGTCAACGACGTGCGCCGGACGCTGACGCCGGACCTCAAGCCGGACGAGTCGCTGCTGCTGCTGGTCGATCTTGGCCTTGGCAAGAACCGCCTTGGCGGCAGCGCGCTGGCGCAGGTCTACAACCAGGTTGGCGACCAGGCCCCGGACCTCGATGACCCCGCCTTGTTCGCGCAGTTCTTTGCGGCCATGCGCCAGCTGGTGGAGCGGCAGCTGCTGCTGGCCTACCACGACCGCTCGGACGGCGGCGCGGCCGTCACCCTGATCGAAATGGCCATGGCCGGCGGCCGCGGCGTGGACGTGAACCTGTTTGGCGACCCGGCGGCACCGCTGGCGCCGCTCTTTTCCGAGGAGCTGGGCGCCGTGCTGCAGGTGTCGCGCCGCAAGCTGGGAGAAGTCACCGCCATCCTGGCGGAGCACGGGCTGAAGGAAGCCGTGAGCATGCTCGGCGGCCCGTCCCGCGACAGCCGTGTGCGCATCGCCGTGGCCGGGCGCACGTTCATCGACAGCACGATCCCGCAGCTGCGGCGCCTCTGGTCCGCGCTGACCTGGCGCATGCAGTCGCTGCGCGACAACCCGGCCTGTGCGCAGCAGGAGTACGACAACGCCCTGGACGAGGCCGATCCGGGGATGACGTTCCATCTGACGTACAATCCGGAGGAAGAGCGGACCGATCGGACGAACAGGTCCTCTACTCCTCGGATCGCGATCCTGCGCGAGCAGGGCGTCAACGGCCACGTCGAGATGGCGGCCGGCTTTGCGCTGGCGGGCTTCGAGGCCGTGGATGTGCACATGAGCGACCTGCTTGCGGGGCGCGTGGACCTGAAGGACTTCAGCGGGCTGGTGGCCTGCGGCGGGTTCTCCTACGGCGACGTGCTCGGCGCCGGCGCGGGGTGGGCGCGCTCCGTGCTGTACAACGCGCGGCTGGTCGAAATGTTCACGGCCTTTTTCCATCGCCCCGACACCTTCACGCTCGGCGTCTGCAACGGCTGCCAGATGGTGTCGCAGCTGCGCGGCA
The DNA here is from genome assembly GCA_037144015.1 of bacterium. GTDB lineage: Bacteria > Verrucomicrobiota > Kiritimatiellia > RFP12 > CAIWXQ01 > CAIWXQ01. Next base: position 1,968 of record JBAWXQ010000163.1, on the reverse strand, counting down.
TCATCCCCGGCGCGGCGCACTGGCCGCTGTTTCACCGTAACATCAGCGAGCAGTTCGAGGCCCGCTACGCCACGGTGGAGATTCTGCCGTCGCCCTCGGTCCTGCTGGCCGGCATGGCCGGCTCGCGCGTTCCGATCGCCGTGGCGCACGGCGAGGGGCTGGCGGTGTTTGACAGGCCGGAGGATCGCGCGGCCCTTGTGGCCGGCGGCCTGACGGCGTTGCGGTTTGTCGACGGCCGCGCCCAGCCCACGGAGCGCTACCCGTGGAACCCCAACGGCTCCGAAGGCGGCCTGACCGGCTTCACCTCCACGGACGGGCGCGCCACCATCATGATGCCGCACCCGGAGCGCGGCTTCCGCAGCGCGCAGCTCTCCTACCGGCCGGCGGACCTCTTCACCGGCGAGGCCGGCCCCTGGCTGCGCATGTTCCGCAACGCGTATGCGTTTGCGGCTAAGGCCCGGAAATAGGAGTTCGGACGCAGATCGTTGGTTTGAGTCTGGAACACGGTGGCAACGCAGGGCCCTTCGAGCAACACAAGATCCTGCAAAGATGGAATGGCCAATTCTCACACCTCTAGAGGTGTGAGAATTGGATGCCAGTTTCTTGGCGGGGGACCGCGGGTGCGCATGCCAATGTCTTCCTGCGTTTCTGAGTTTCAGATATAGTGCTTCCCGCATGAAAATCACGGGGATTACAATCCGGGGCACGTGGCGCGAGGTGGCGGACGCGGCGCGCACCACCGTGGGGATGGAGAAGGGGACGGGCGAGCCAACCGCGAAGTGGAAGCGACGGATGCTGCTGGCCGAGCATTCGCCGATCCGACTGCTGGGCGTGCAGTGGAAGTGGCGCGGGCTGAAGTACTGGGTGAGCGTGCACTTTGTGCGCCACAAGATCGGCATTGAGCATTTTGTGCGCACGCAGCGCACGGACCGCACCGGCAGGGACCGCGACCAGATCGCGCAGTCCGCGACCGTGGATCACGAGTGCCTGGCCAACGCGCAGGCCATCATCAGCATCTCGCGCAAGCGCCTCTGCCGCCAGGCCTCGCCGGACACGCAGGCGGCCTGGCGCGATTTTCTGACCGCACTGGCCGTTCCGGAACCGGAACTGGCTGGCGTCTGCGTGCCCGAGTGCGTCTACCGCGGCTTCTGCCCGGAGATCAAGTGCTGCGGGTACTGCCGGACCAAGGAATACCGCGCAGCTGTGACGCGCTACCGCAGCGAGTAAAACCGGTTTTTTGCGCAGCGAGGACCAGCCACGGAGGAAACGGATGGCACGGATCGGGGAAGTGGCGATCCGCAGCCATATTTACCACGGAGGCCCGGAGGTCATGGTAGCGTTTTCGAGGATTGTGGTTTTCCGGCTTTCCAGATTCAAATAGGAACCGCGCAAAAATAATATGTTTTTGAAGGGTGGTAGTACAATGTCCGAAAACCGATCAGCGGTATTTTTTCTTTGTACATTGGCGGTGCTCTTTTCCGCTGGACGGGGCGGTGGCTGGGTGGCCGGGCCGGGTCGCGCGAAATTCGTGCTGCCATTGCCTGGGCCAGCGTGCTCGCAATTTGGGGCATGTTGTTCTGGGTGCCGCAGCTTCTGCTGTTTGGAAAGGACATGTTTACAACAGAGACGCCACGCATCGACTCCAGTTACCTTCTGACCGGTTTGTTCTGGGGCTTGGCAGCTGTTGAGATGGTCATCGGCGTCTGGACGATCGTTGCCTTCCTGAAATGTCTTGGCGAAGTGCAGGGGTTCTCTGCCTGGAGAGCCCTTGGCAGTGTGCTGCTGTCGATTTTGGCAATTCTGGTTCCGATCCTCGGAATTGTCATGGTCATGGTGCTGGTGAAGCAGTTGATGCCGCACTGATATTTCGCTTACATTAAATCCTTCCTGACATATCGTGGTCAACCTCCTGCTAAGTTCAGACTTCCTGATCTCGCCAAAGAATGACTTGGCACTTTTAGGGGGCGT
>JBAWXQ010000162.1:0-6607 GCA_037144015.1 bacterium | reverse complement strand
CAACCGCCAACCACCGGCGGGAGGCGACGGAATACCGCGCCTCCGCCGTGACGTTGGAAGAATGGAAAGGCCACGCTTTAAGCGGGTATGCAGGAGTCTGTTGGGCATTCCTGCCCGACCGGGGCGGCCAGGAATGGCCGACCGACTCCTGAATTCGTCAGCCACCCCGTCACTGCCCCGCCCGAATGTTACAGTTACGCTTGACTCTCACGGGCAAGTACGGCAGGTTAGTAAGAGAACGGAAAGAAACGTTATGTCGTTTTTTGCATTCAACCTGACCGCGTCCCATACCGATCCTCACTATATTGGTTCGGTTGTGGGCGTCGACAACCGCCGCGTGACCGTGGACGTGCCGGGCGACCGCCTGGACCAGGTCAGCGTCGGACAGCTTGCCGTGTTCCCGCTGATCGACCGCGATCAATGGCTGGTCGGTCTGGTGGACCGGCTGGTTTGCGGTGCGCCCGGCTTCTTGCTGCCGGCGGACGAGCGCGGGGGGGGGAATGGTCAGGCCGCTGCTGATGCGGCTGCCAGGACGCCGCAAGGCAATGTCGCCTCGATTTCCCTGGTCGGCACGATCAAGAGCCGCAAGACGGCGGATGGCAACACGACCAATTCTTTTTCGCGCTCGCTGGTTGCGGCTCCCGATGTGCGATCTCCCGGCTTTGCCATGCGTGCCCAGGCGCTGACCACCTTCATGAACCTGCTGGTGGAGGCGAGCGCGACGGACAACGCCCTGGTGCTGGGGCAGTATACGCTGGACCCCACGGCCACGGCGTTCCTGGACGGGGACAAGTTCTTCCAGCGCCATGCCGCGCTGCTGGGCAGCACCGGCTCGGGCAAGTCGTGGACCGTGGCCACGATCCTGGAGCGTGCTGCGCAGCTTCCGGCGGCCAGCGTGGTCGTGTTCGACCTGCACGGGGAATACTCGAAGCTGAGCTATGCCCGCCAGCTGCGCGTGCCCGGACCGGACGAGCTGCAGACGGCGGACCCCAACCTGCTGTTCCTGCCCCACTGGCTGATGACGGCCGAGGAGCTGGCCGCCACGTTCGTGGATAATTCCGAAGCCACGGCGCACGACCAGATCCTGGTTCTCCAGCGCGAGATCGAGCAGGCCAAGCGAGCCTTCCTGCAGCAGTACAACAAGACGGAGGTCCTGAAGGCCTTCACGGTGGACAGCCCCGTCCCGTTCCCGCTCGACACGGTTGCCAACCACCTCGACATTCTCAACACCAAGGTGGTTCAGGACTACCGCGGCTCGAAGCAGGGCGAGTTCTACGGCATGTTCGGCCGCCTGCTGGTCCGCATGCGCACCCGCCGCACCGACCGCCGCTACGGGTTCATGTTCCAGACGCCGGACCAGCTGCAGACCTATGAGGCGTTTGCCCTGCTGGCCCGGCAGCTGCTCGACTTCAAACCGCCGCGGGCCAAGGTGCGGGTGATCGATTTTTCGGAGGTGCCGGCGGACGTGCTGCCGATCATGCTGGGGATTGTCGCCCGCCTGATCTACTACCTGCAGTTCTGGATGCCCAAGGAGTTGCGGCACCCCGTGGCCATGGTCTGCGAGGAGGCGCACCTCTACCTGCCGAACAAGTGTGCCAACGCCAACGAGGAGCGGGCCCTGGCCTGCTTCCAGAAGATCGCCAAGGAGGGGCGCAAGTACGGCGTGTCCATGGTCGTGGTCAGCCAGCGGCCATCGGACGTGGACACCACGATTCTCAGCCAGTGCAACAACGTGCTGGCCATGCGGCTGGCCAATACGATGGACCAGGTGGTGATCCAGCGCATGATGCCCGACTGCCTGGGCGCCCTGCTGGAAATGCTCCCCATCCTGGACACCGGCGAGGTTCTGGTGGTGGGCGATGCCGTGCTGCTGCCCAGCCGCGTGCGCGTGCTCACGCCCAAAGAAAAGCCGATCAGCGCGACGGTCGACTTCTGGACCGAATGGAACCGCGTTGACCGGAGCCCGGACTGGCAGCTGGCCGCGGAGAACATGCGGCGTCAGCGAAGGCTGAGCCAGTAACCAGTGAGCAGTATCAGCAGTAACCACTGAGTCGCCACTCTTAGTCGGTTACGCTTAGTACACGCTGTCATAATTACGAGGACGAGGACGTTCATATGTCACCGAACTTTCCACCGTGAGTACTAAGTCCGACAAGCTGCTAGGAGACTGTCGGACGTAGACCTCGGATCGGTTCAGGGCCTTCTGCCGACAGTCTCCTTGTTGAGCAACCCGCTGCCCGCGGGTTGCGAGATTCAATTTCAGGCAGAAAAATTGTTCCGGCAACTCTTTTGGTAGCGTATGACACTGTTATCCAGCGCTTGGCGGTTGCGTCCCATTCACTAGCAGCTTTGTCGGCACAAAGTTTGTGAAGGTACAGCACTAAGACCGACAAGCTGCTAGAGCGGACTGCTCAGAATCAGCGTCCCCGTATCCTCCCCCGCCAGCACGGACAAGAGCACGCCGCCTGTGCGGCCGTTGGCCACGACCACGGCGCAGCCGGCCTTGGTGGCGATCTGCGCGGCGCGCAGCTTGGAGTCCATGCCGCCCTTGGAGAGCGGGTTCTTGCCGGGGTTGACGAGACGGAAGATCTCCGGGCCGAGCTTTTCGACGCACGGGACGCGGCACAGACGGCCGGCGGGGTTGGGCGCCAGCAGGCCAGCCACGGTGCTGAGGATCACGAGCAGGTCGGCGCGCACGAGCTTCACCACCAGCGCGGCCAGGTAGTCGTTGTCGCCCAGCGAGAGGTCGGCCTTCAGTTCCTCGTCGGCCACGACGTCGTTCTCGTTGATGATCGGCACGACGCCGGCGCGCAGCAGGTGCTCCAGGGTGCGTCGGGCATTGGCAAAGCGCACGCGGTGGAGGAAGTCGGCGTGCGTCAGCAGCACCTGGCCGACGTGCAGCTTTTCGCGGCCGAAGAGCGCCTCGTACTTGCCCATCATCCGCGCCTGTCCCACGGCGGCGCACATCTGCAGGTCGGGCACCAGCTTCGGCCGCTCGCGGATGCCGAGCGACTCCATGCCAGCCGCGACCGCGCCGGAGGTGACCACCAGCACCTCGTACCCCCTGCGCCGCAGCGCCGCCACCTGGCCGACCAGCCCGCGCAGCTGGCGCATGTCCGGCCGGCCGGTTTTCTGCGCAATGACGCGCGTGCCGATTTTGATGACCACGCGGCGGGACTCGGGGAGAAACTGGCGATAGCGGCTTTCGATTTTCATCGGCTTTCCCGAAATAATTTCCCGGTGGCCTCGCACCGGGAAATTATTCGTCTTCATCCGCCTTCCGGTGCTTGGCGGCTTCGGCAATGATCTTTTGTGCCACGGCTGGCGGGACGACCGCGTAGCGGGCGAAGAACATGTCGAAGGACCCCTGGCCGCCGGTCATGGAGCGCAATTCGGCGGCGTACTTGAACATTTCCGCCAGCGGCGCCTCGGCCGTGATGATCTGCACGCCGCCTTCGACCTCCAGCCCCAGCACGTGTCCGCGCCGGTGGGTGAGGTCGCCGTTGATCGTGCCCATGAAATGCTCGGGAATCGTGACCTTGACTGTCATGATCGGTTCGAGCAGCACGGGGCGGGCCTTGGACATGGCGTCGCGGAAGGCGCGCAAGGCCGCGATTTTGAAGGCGATTTCCGAGGAGTCCACGTCGTGGTACGAGCCATCGTACATGTGGACCTTGACGTTCTGCACCGGATAGCCGGCCACGCTGCCGGCCAGCATCCCCTCGACCACGCCCTTCTGCACGGCGGGCTTGAAGTTGTTCGGGATGGTGCCGCCGACGACCTCGTCGAGGAACCACTCCTCTTCGCCCGGCCGCTTGGGGTCGACGCGCAAATAGACTTCGCCGAACTGGCCGCGGCCGCCGGTTTGCTTCTTGTGCTTGTAGTGGCCGTCGCCCAGAGCTGTGACGGTTTCGCGGTACGGGACCTTGGGCGTGCTGAGGTCGACATTCACGTTGCTCTGGGATTTCATCAGCTTGGCCGCCACGTCGATGTGCACGTCGCCCAGCCCCTTGAGCACGACTTCCTTGGTCTCGGCATTCTTCTCGACCAGTAGCGTGGGGTCCTGGTCGCACAGGCGATGGATGGCGGTGCCCATCTTGTCCTCGTCGACCTGCGTATGGGCGGTCAGCGCCATGTACATCACCGGGTTGGGGAAGATGATCGGCGTGATGGGCGCGGTGGGATGCGGCGCAGCGGCGTGGCCGGCCGCGTGGCCGGCCGCGTGGCCGGCCGCGGTCAGCGTATGCCCCGTGCGGGTAACCTTCAGCTTCGGGATGGCCACGATTTCGCCGGGCCCGGCCGCTTCGACCGGAACCTGCTTCTTGCCGATTGTGTGGATGATGGCGACAGCCGACTCCTTGCTGTTGGCCGTGACATTGAACAGTTCGCCCTTGCTCAGCGTGCCGGCGATGACGCGCACGAAACTGAGCTGTCCGACAAAGGTGTCGATGACCGTGCGGCAGACCTGGCCGATGAACGGGGCGGCCGGATCGGGCTTGATCGTGTGACCGGCGGTATCCTGGAACACGCGCGCGCCGGGGCAGGGGAGCAGGCGGCAGACCCCCTCCATCAGATCCTTCAGTCCGGCCGCATCCTTGAGCGGCATCACGGCGAACACCGGGTAGCACTTGCCGCTGGCCACGGCCTGCACCAGCCCTTTGCCGATTTCGTCGGCCGAGAGCTTTTCGCCGGCCAGGTACTTCTCGATCATCGTGTCGTCGGTCTCGGCAGCGGTTTCCACCAGCTGCCCCTTGAGTTCCTGCAGCGCCTCGGGGAGGTCATTGGCCGACAGGAGATCCGTCATCTTGCCGCCCACGGGCACCACCACCGGCACGCAGCCGTTGCCAAAGGCATGGCGGATCGACTCCAGGGCCTTGTCGAAGTTGGCGTTCTCCTTGTCCAGGCCGGTGATGACAAAGGCGCGCGACACCAGGCCGTCGGCTTCGCAGGCCTGCCAGGCGCGGCGCGTGCCGACCTGCACGCCGCCGGTGGCGTCCACGACGATGAGCGCCGCGTCGCTGGCGCGGACCGCGCCCAGCACCTGGCCGTAGAAGTCCATGTAGCCTGGCGTATCGGTAAATACGAGGCGGTAGGTCCCGCCGGAATCGACCTTGTAGTCGGCGACAAACGGGCACGCGAACAGCGAGATCTTACGCGCCTTCTCCTCGTCGGTGTAGTCCGAGACACTGGAGCCGCTGTCCGTGGAGCCTTGCCGGTCATTCAGTCCCAGCTTGAAGATCAGGGCATCGGTCAGCGTGGTTTTGCCGCAACCGCTGTGCCCTAGAATGGCGAAGTTGCGGATGTTGGAGACGGGCATCTCTTTCATAAGAACGCATCCTTGTCAGGCTACGTTTGAACGCGGGCGCCCCTGCCGATGAGGGACTATGCATCCCGCTTGGCGCAAAGGTCTTAAATATGTCAAACTGCTCAAAGCAACGCAAGAGCCATGATTTTGCGGACGGCCGAATACGGCCGCCCGCAAAATCATTTGGGTTGGGGCAGGTTGCGACACGGGATACGGAGCACTGAATACAACCAGCCAATTGCGCCGCATCGTGATCTCCGCGGCTGCGGGTGTGCCGCCGGACGCCGCTGGTGTGCTGGCGCGCGTGGTGGCGCAGCGCGATGCAACCGTGCTGGCGCCGGCAGCCTGGTTTCCGGCGCTTACAGGCCCCGGCGGCGTGCGGCCGGCGCCGGCCTTGGACACGGAAGCGATGATTGAGTTTCCGGCCGCGGCGCCGGCCGGAAATAACTGGTGTGAACGTCTGCTGGCCGCGCTGCTGCTGCTGTGCGTGTCGCCGCTGCTGCTGCTGCTGGCGCTGCTCGTCCGGCTGGACGATGGCGGGCCTGCCTTTTTCGTGCAGGAGCGGTTTGGCCGGAACGGCCGGCCGTTCCGGCTGCTGAAATTTCGCACCATGCGCCGGGAGGCCGAGGCACAGCGGCCGGCTCTGGCCGGGTCTGCGCCGGCCGGCCGGCCGTTCAAGGTCAATGGCGATCCCCGCGCGACCCGGTCCGGCCGCTGGCTGCGGCGTCATGGGCTGGACGAGCTGCCGCAGCTGCTCAACGTGGTGCGGGGCGAGATGCGGCTGGTGGGGCCGCGGCCGCTGCCGGACTACGACGAACAGCACTGCTCGCAGCCGTGGCACCGCGCACGGCTCGACGGCCTGCCCGGGCTGACCGGGCTGTGGCAGGTGTCCGGCCGCAACGAGCGGACATTCGAGGAGATGTGCCTGCTCGACATCTGGTACCTGCGCAACCGCACCTTTTGGCTCGACCTGCAAATCCTGGCGCGCACCCTGGCCGTGATCTGGCACGGCTGAGACGCGCGCCGCCTGCCACACGGGCGATCCTCTGGCCTAGCAGCTTGTCGGACTTAGCGCCGTACCTTCACAAGTTTTGTGCCGACCAAGCTGCTAGTTTGGGGGACGCAACCGCCAAGCGCCGGAAAACAGTGTAATACGCAGCCAAAAGAGCCGCCGGAACAATCTTTCTGTATGTAATTGAGTTTTCGCAACCCGCGGGCAGCGGGTTACGCAACTAGGAACCTGTCGGCAGAAGGTGCACGGCTTTGTTTTCGATGAGAATATGGAATCCGCCTTTCGCTGCA
>JBAWXQ010000161.1:0-6699 GCA_037144015.1 bacterium | reverse complement strand
GCCAGCAGCAAAATCGCACCGGCACTTCCGCTACAGTTTCGTTTTGGCGCTCGCATATGCCGCGCCGCACGCCTGGGAAGACAGCAGGCGCCCGTCAGGCGACCTGGTATGTCCAGGCGTGGGCGAATGAAACCAGCGCCACTCCACCAGCAAGGCCGGATCGGATGGCGGACGCGTAGGGCATAGGCACGGCCGGACGGACATCCGTGAGCACAGACGGCGGATCTGCGTGTCGAGCACCTGCAGGACGGACGCCAGGATCTTCGCCGGGCAGTCATCCATCGATACAGGAAGGGTGGCCCGGCTGTTGACCTTGCTGTATAATGGCGCGCATCCCTCCGGGATGCATTTCCCGCAAATCATGCGCAGGGGGTTATGGTGCGCAACGAAAACACCATCGGACCGGACACATCGCACGTCCCCGCAAACCGGAGGTTTGCCAGCCATTAGCCGGTGGTTGAGGCGCACCGCGCCGATACCACCGGTTGCGGGGGACAAAACGTATGGCATCCCGGAGGGATGCCAGCCAACGAGCGGCGATGTCATGTTCGAAAATCCACCGGAAATGCTGCGATCCCTGCGGGATCGACATTCTCGGGGTGCGTCGTGGTCCGGGGGTGTCGGCGCGTTGCGCCTCAACCCCCGGCTAATGGCTGGCATCCCTGCGGGATGCGCACACCACCGGATGGGCGCGCAATGAACATGAAGCCCGGCTACAAACAGACCGAGGTGGGCGTGATCCCGGTGGAATGGGAGGTGCATTCGCTTCGCGAAGTTACTCAAATTCGTTCGGGTATTGCTAAAAACGCAAACACCGCAACGACAGATCCGGTCCTCGTTCACTACCTGCGCGTCGCCAACGTGCAAGATGGGTTCCTGGATCTGTCCGAGATGAGCAGAATCGAAGTGTCACGGAATGACCTTCAGCGCTTTGCAGTATTGCCAGGCGACGTCCTGATGAATGAAGGAGGTGACCGCGATAAGCTAGGACGCGGCTCGATCTGGCGGGGAGAATTCTAACCCTGCATACACCAGAACCACGTATTCGTTGTTAGATGTGGCCGTAGTGTAATTCCAGACTATCTGACAATTTGGTCAGCTAGTTCAACCGCAAGGCGGTATTTTCTTCTTGCCGGAAAGCAAACGACAAATCTTGCTTCGATAAATAAGACTGCACTTGGCGAGCTTCCGGTGCTTATACCTAGCCTCCCCGAACAAACCGCCATCGCCGCCGTGCTCTCCGACATGGACGCCGAAATCGCGGCGCTGGAACAGCGCCGCGAGAAGACCCGCGCCCTGAAACAGGGGATGATGCAGGAGTTGCTGACGGGGAGGGTCCGGTTAATCAGTTGAGAGTGGAGAGTTGAGAATTGAAAGTGGGGACAGCACGAATGGCTAAGGGACCGATTTATGAAAAATCCTTTGCGTTTGCCTTGCGGGTGGTGAAGTTGTGTCGGTTCCTTTGCGACCAAAAGCGGGAGTTCGTTCTCAGCAAACAAGTGTTGCGGTCGGGAACAGCCATAGGCGCTCTGGTGCGGGAAGCGGAGCATGCCGAAAGCAAAGCAGATTTCATTCACAAGATGACCATTGCCCTCAAGGAGGCGAACGAAACACTCTATTGGCTGGACTTGCTCCATCAATCCGAATATCTGGATCGCCAGACGTTCGAGCCTATTCACGCCGACAGCGAAGAACTTGTGAAACTGCTAGTCGCCATTGTAAAAACGTCCAAGGGACACTTGGCGGGGAAGAGTTGAGAGTGGAAAGTGGAGAGTGGAGAGTGGAAAGTGGAGAGTGGAGAGCGGGAAGTGACATTTCGTTCTCAACTTTCAACTCTCAACTTTCAACTCTGGTATGTATGATGCGGTCTTGTTCACGAGAAGGGCCAGGCTGGCATGAAAGAAAATCAGAACGCCGAATGGAAAGAGGTCTGGCGGGACGAGTACCTGAAGTGGATTTGCGGCTTTGCCAATGCCGAGGGCGGTGTGCTGCAGATTGGCCGGAATGATCAGGGTGTGGTCGTCGGTGTGCCGAACGCAGCCAAACTGCTGGAAGACACCCCCAACAAGGTGCGGGACGTTTTGGGGATCATGGTGGATGTTCGCCTCGTGCGGCAGGCGGGCAAGGAACTGGTCGAAATCCGGGTTCATCCATATCCCAGCCCCATCAGCTACAAGGGCGAGTATTTCTATCGCAGCGGCAGCACCAAGCAGGAGTTGAAGGGCGCAGCACTGGAGCGCTTTCTGTTGAAAAAACGCGGTCGTCACTGGGATGATGCGCCGGAGCCATCATTCACGGCGCGGTCTTGTAGCGCCGCCGCCCTGCGGCTGTTCAAGCAGCGGGCCACCGAGAGCGGACGCATGGACCGGGCAGTGTTGCGCGACACACGGGAAGTCATCCTCGGCAACCTGGAGTTGACCGAACGGCATGGCCTCAAACGCGCCGCCTGCCTGCTCTTCTCTGACCGTCCCGAGCAGTTTGTCAGCGGGGCCTGGATCAAGATCGGCTTTTTCGTGACCGACGACGACCTCCGCTATCAGGACGAGATGCATGGAAACCTCTTTGAACAGGTAGAAAAGACGCTCGATCTCCTGCAAACCAAGTATCTCAAGGCCTACATCAGCTACCAGGGGTTGCAGCGGCGGGAGCGGTTCCTCTTTCCCACAGCCGCGCTGCGCGAGGCCCTGCTCAACGCCGTGGTGCACAAGGACTACAGCAGCGGCATCCCCATCCAGATCAGCGTGTATGACGACCGGATCGTCTTGTGGAACCCCGGTGACCTGCCGGAACACTGGACCCTGGAGCGGCTGCTGGGTAAACATCCGTCGCGCCCCTTCAACCCGCTGCTCGCCAATGCCTTCTTCCGCGCCGGATACATCGAGTCATGGGGGCGCGGGATCGAAAAGATCCAGCGGGAGTGCCGCGAGTACGACATCGAACCGCCGGTCTACGATTTCGGCATGGCAGGCCTGATGCTGACCTTCCGCGCCAACCCGGCACACCTGCAAGCGGCGGCGCAGGCGCAGAGTAAAGGGGCTGCCCAGCAAAAGGCGGGGACGAAGGGGAAACAGCCTGAGTCACGGCTAGAGTCACGGCTAGAGTCACGGCTAGAGTCACGGCTAGAGTCAAAACTGGCCGCCAAGACCCTTATGATCCTGCAGGGCGGGGCACTGGGCCGGTCGGGATTGGCCAGCGAACTGGGACACCATACCGTTTCCGGCGAACTTCATAAACAGGTCAGACGCCTGCTGGCGATGGGGTTGATCGAAATGGCGATTCCGAACAAACCCAACAGCCGTCTCCAGAAATATCGCCTCACCGCCACGGGCACTTCCCTGCTAACCACTGCCCAAGAAACCGCCCAAGAAACTACCTAAGAAGACGTCGACTGCTGGGAGATCGCGGAATGAATCAGGTCGGAAAGTCCGAGCGCGCTACGCAGAACCGGGTGATTGCCCTGTTCCGCGATGAACTGCGCTACCGCGATCTCGGCGATGGGTCCGACCGCCCCGCGAACAGCAACATCGATGAACCGCTGCTCACAGCCTACCTGACCGGGTTCGATGCGCCGCCGTGTACCTACCTCTACATCGACAAGTCCATGCAGGACCACGGTTTGTTCCAGGCCATCTGCCGCACGAACCGGCTGGATGGTGAAGATAAGCCCTTCGGCTACATCGTGGACTACAAGGACTTGTTCAAGAAAGTGCAGGGGGCGCTGGCCGTCTACACGTCCGAGCTCGACCACAGCGCGGGGGATGGCACATCAGAAGTCTTATTGCAGGATCGGCTCAAGAAGGGGCGGGAGCGGCTCGACCAGGCGTTCCAGACGCTGGCTCTGCTGTGCGAGCCTGTGCAGCCGCCCAAGGGCGAACTGGAGCACATCCACTACTTCTGTGGCAACACGGAGATCCCCGACGACCTGACGGCGCGCGAACACCAGCGCGTGGCCCTCTACCAGGCCACGGGTGCGAATCTCGGCTCCGGCGCGCCTGAGCCTGGACACGGTGCGCGTGTTCGCCATCTCCAAGGTGGCCTGGATTCAGCGGCAACAGCAGAAGCTCCGGGAGCAGGAGCGCGAGACGCCGCGCGAGTATCTGGACCGGGAGAGCCACTACCTCTGGGGGCGGCGCTACCTGCTAACCCTCAGCGAGAGCGACCAGCCAGCCGCCGTGGAGTTGAGCCACCGGGGTATTACCCTGCGCGTGCGCCCTGGAACCCAGCCACAATGCGCGCTTCACCGCGCTGAAGGATCGATTCATGCCCAGGTGGCGCTTCTGCCGGGAAATGCTCAACCGCCTGCCAGTCCGGCACGAGCATTGGGAGTGCTGAGACAACGGCGGGCCGCCCAAATGAACATACTTGGCGAACAACTACGCATCTGCCTCGCCGACCTGCACATTCACTCGCGCTTCTCGCGCGCCACCAGCCGCAACTGCACGCTTGAGGGGCTCCACCACTGGGCGCAGCTCAAGGGCGTGACCGTGGCCGGCACCGGCGACTTCACGCACCCGGGCTGGCTCAGCGAGCTGTCGACGAAGCTGGTCCCGGCCGCGCCGGGGCTCTATCAGCTGCGCCCGGAGGCGGCGGCCGCCGCGGACGCGGACGTGCCGGACGCCTGCCGCGCGCCGGTGCGGTTCATGCTCACCGGCGAGATCAGCAGCATCTACAAGCGCGCCGGCCGCGTGCGCAAGGTGCACAGCCTCGTGCTGGCGCCGGACCTGGAGACCGTCGCAAAGATCAACGGCCGCCTGGGCGCCATCGGCAACCTCCGCTCCGACGGCCGGCCGATCCTGGGGCTGGACCCGCGCAACCTGCTGGAGATCCTGCTGGAGGCCAGCCCCGCGTGCGCGCTCATCCCGGCGCATATCTGGACGCCGTGGTTCGCCATGCTCGGGTCGCGCTCCGGGTTTGACTCACTGGCCGAGTGCTTCGGCGACCTCGCGCCGCACATTTTCGCCGTGGAGACCGGACTCTCCTCCGACCCGCCCATGAACCGACGCGTGCGCTCGCTCGACGCCGTGGCGCTGGTCTCCAACTCCGACCTGCATTCGCCGGCCAACCTCGGTCGCAACGCCAGCGTGTTCCTCGGGGCGCCGGACTATTTTTCAATGCTCGATGGGCTGCGCCGCAAGGACCCGGCCGTCTGCGGCGGCACCATTGACCTCTTCCCGGAAGAAGGCAAGTACCACCTCGACGGGCACCGGGCCTGCGGCGTGGTCTGCACGCCGGAGGAGAGCCGGCGCCTCGGCAACAACTGCCCGAAGTGCGGCCAGCCGCTGACCCTGGGCGTGTTGCACCGCGTGCTCGCGCTCGCGGACCGCCCGGAAGGCGAGCGACCGCCGGGCGCGCTTCCCTGCCGGCACATCATCCCGCTGTGCGAACTGCTCGGGGAGCTGCTGCAGGCTGGCGCGGGCAGCAAAAAAGTACAGGCCGCCTACCGGAAACTGCTGGCCGCCTGCGGCCCGGAGCTCGACATCCTGCTGCGCGTGCCGCCGGAACAGCTCGACGCGCACGGCCCGCCGCGCATTGGCGAGGCTATCCGCCGCCTGCGCGCGGAGAAGGTCTTCCGCCGCGGCGGGTATGACGGCGAATTCGGCGTGGTGACGGTGTTTCCGTAGATTTCGCGTAGATTTCGCGGCGCGAAATCTACTTCGTGGCGCTTGCCGCGCGGCAGGCGGAGAGGGTATGCTGCGGGCAGTCCGTGCGAAACCGCTTGGACCTGAAAGGCAGCATGTTTCCCGTCAAGCTCGACCGTCCCCTGGCCATCCTCGACATCGAGGCCACCGGCATCAGCCCGCGCGCGGACCGGATTGTGGAGCTCGCCATCCTGCGGATTGACCCGGACGGCACGGAGACGCTTCGCACCTGGCTGGTGAACCCGACCGTCCCGATCCCGGTTGAGACCACGGCGATCCATGGCATCACGGACGACGTGGTCCGGAACTGCCCGACCTTTGCACAGGTGGCCGGTGACGTGCGGGCGTTCCTTGGCGACAGCGACCTGGGCGGGTTCAACATCGGGCGCTTCGACGTGCCCATGCTGTGTGAGGAGTTCCTGCGGGCGGGCGTGGCGTTTGAGGCGGACAGCCGCCGGGTGCTGGATGCGCAGCGCATCTTTCACACGCGCGAGCCGCGTGACCTCTCGGCGGCGCTGGCTTTCTACTGCGGGCAGGCGCACGTGGATGCCCACGGCGCCGAGGGCGATGTGCGCGCCACGCGCGAGGTGCTGCTCGGCCAATACAGGAGATACCCCGATCTGCCGACCGACATGGAGGAGATCGACCGGATGATCAACCCGCGCGATCCGTTCCATGCGGACCGCACCGGACGCTTCCGCTGGGTGGACGGCGAGATCACGGTGAACTTCGGCAAGAAGAAGGGGGCGCGGCTGCGCGAACTGGCGAAGGAAGATCCCGGGTTCCTGAAGTGGATCGTCAAGAACGACTTCCCGCTCGATACGCGGCGGATCGCCGAAAACGCCCTGGCAGGCGTCTTCCCGGAGCCGCCGCGTGTGAAACCGGTGACCGGTGATCGGTGACCGGTGACCGGTGATCGGTGATCGGTGATCGGTGACCGGTGATCGGTGACCGGTGATCGGTGATCAGCAAACGGTGATCAGTGGATTGACGATTGAAGCGGTCTGAATCATGAAGGAATCGTTCCGCGAATGCGGCGTTGACTTCAAAAATCGGCACT
>JBAWXQ010000160.1:0-6701 GCA_037144015.1 bacterium | reverse complement strand
TGGCCTTCGGCGCCGGCAGCCGACTGCGGATTCACGTGGCGGGCAGCAACGGTGTGGCAGGTGTGGACTTCGACCAGTTGGCCGTGGACCACACCCTGACCAATCTCGCCAACGCCGTGCTGCAAGTGAACGTGAACACGAACCTGGCGAAACTGGCGTTGTTCGGGCAGGAACTGATCGTGGTCAGCAACGCGACGGCCATTGCCGACACCTTTGCCTCGGTGGAGTGGAACGCGCCCTGGCGTGGGAAGGTGAAGTACAACGAACCGGCGGGAACAGTGAAACTCATCGGCGTCACAGCGGCGCCGCTGCCAGGGACGGCGATATTGGTTTGGTAACGCGGGCGGCAACCGGGTCGGCATCCTGGTCGTGGGGGCGGGCGTGGAAGTCCGCCCCCACGGCATGTACCGGCCAGCACCCGTGGCGGCGGGCCTCCGCGCCCGCCGGGGGAAGGTTGAAGGTGTCTCAGATCGGTGATCGGCTACAGGGGAAGAAGGCGGAGTGCGGACGGGCAAAGGCAGAGACGAAAGGAAGAACGAGCCATGAACAAACTCATGCGGATGGGACTGTGGCTGGGAATGCTGGCACTGCTCGGGGGGCTGGCGCCGTACGCGGTTGCGGGCACGACATACACGTGGACAAACAACAACCCGGTTGGAACGGTGACATTGTACGGTCTCGGCGCACCTGGCGGCACGGCGGTGTTCGTCTGGTGAGCATGACGGAACCTATGGGAACCTGCCGATGCCTGTCGTATCCTGTCGATCGCGGTCGACGGGAACCGACGGGCAGCGGCAGGGTTCGAAAGCGATCGACAAGGACGACCTCATGAACTTCGACAAGCCCGGCGGTTTCCGCTGGCTCGATTCTCGACAGGAATCGACAGGTCTCGAAAAACGAAAGGAGCACGCAGTGAAACGACAGATGATGGCGGGTATGTGCGCGGCGGCGTTGGCAGCGGTTGCGGTTTCCGGGGCGTTGGCGGCACCCGCCGCGGCGCCGGCGCCGTACTGGCTCGAATCCATGAAGAAGGTGAATGAGGCGTTCGATGGCAACCCCGGCTACGTGGCCCAGTTCGGCGACTCGATCACGTATTCGATGGCGTTCTGGTCGCCAGTGGGCTACATGGAGCCCGAAACGTTCCTGACCGGCGACGACGGCCTTCCCAAGCGGCCGGAACGGCGCTGGCGCGATACGATCAAGGGCATTCGGAACAAAGGGCCGGAACACGCCTGCTTCTCGGGCTGGACCGTCGGCAACCTCCTCGCAGCCGTGCCGGAAGTCCTCAAGCGCGAAAACCCCGAAGCCGCCATCCTCATGATCGGCACCAACGACACCGGTCCCGAGGGGCCCGCCGATTCCTACGGCCCGAATCTAGAGAAGTTGCTGAAGATGATCATGGACGCGCATTGCGTCCCGATCCTCAACACCATTCCGCCCAAGCGCGGCTGCATGAAGGGCGTGGAGAAGACGAACACGATCATCCGCGACCTGGCGAAGAAGCTGAACGTCCCGCTGGTGGATTACTACGCCGAAATCCTGAAACGCCAGCCGGGCGATGCCTGGTACAAGACGCTGATCTCCGACGACGGCGTGCACCCCTCCGCCGGCGACCTGGGCAACTTTTCCGACGAGAACCTGAAGGTCTCCGGCTATGCTTTGCGCACGTGGGTGAACTTCCTGGCGGTGCGTGAGGTCTATTTCCGCGTCATGAGCGCGCCGAAGGCGTTCAAGGAGGAGGTCGGGACGGTCGAACCCATCCGCCAGGGCATCCGCTGCGAGGTCACGGCAGACACGCAGGTTTCGAAGTGGGTTGACGCCACCGATGACGAGCAGATCTGGAACTGGGGCGCTGCGGAGCGACTGAAGAGCAAGGGCTGGGAAGAGTATACGCTGCTCAAGTTCGACACCTCCACGTGCAAAGGCCTGGCGGTCAAGAAGGCCACGCTGTACCTCAGCCGCACGGAGCAGTGCGTGATCAACGTCGCGGGCGTCACCACCATCAGCACGGACTGGCAGGAGGGGAAGGGCAAGGGCAGTCCCGGCAAACTGTCCTTGGACAAGCAGGGCCAGGCCAGCAAGGGCGGCGCCACGTTCACGCGCGCCATCTATCCGGAGACGCTCTGGGCAGGGGCAGGCAGCACGTTCAAGAGCGCAGTCTTCGGCAACGGCGGCAGCCTCTGGCAGGCGGTCGGCACCGGCTGGGCCAAGGACGACAAGGGTCAGGACTACTACTCCGTCGAACTGCCGCTCGATATCGCGCAGGCTCTGCTGATCGACGGGGATACGCATGGTCTGGCCGTGGCCGACGAGAAGGGGCAACGGCAATTCCAGTCCACCTACCGGCGCACACCGGAACCGAACCATTTCCTGAATTCCCGCGAATCGGGCAAGCCCTGCTTCCTGGTGATCGAAGGCGAGAAGGCGCCGTCCAAGGCCCCGGCCTCCGTGAAGGCCGCCGAGGCGAAACCCGGCGTGGAAGCCGGCGATGCGGTGCTCGCGTGGAGCTGTCCGGCGGACGCCGCCGGCGGGAAGGTGCTGGGCTATCGCGTGCATCTGTCGAAAGACAAGCTGACGGCGCGGGGGCTGACGGCGGCCAACCGCCTGCCGCGCACCCTGACGTGGCGGCCGGGCGCCCCGGGCGCGAAGCAGGAGTTTCCGGTTCTCGGACTGGAACCGGGCGCCGACTACTCATTCGCCGTGGTGGCGTATGACCGGTTTGGCAACGAATCCGATCCGGTGATCTTCAGCGGCAAGACGCGCGAGAAGCGCGCCTTCGCGATGGCCTCCGCCGAGCCGGCCAAGGCCGACGGCGCGCCGGCCGGCAACGCGGCCCTGCGCGTGTGGGCCTGCGTCTCGGGCGAGAAGATCAGCCCCCTGACGGGCAACGCCATGAGCGAAGGCGACTATGCCGGCGCCAAGGCCTCCGGCACGTACCGCAACGGCAACGAGGCGTGGGACGGCAAGCGGCAGTGCGTCACCCTCACAGCCGGCCGCAACGATTTCGCGGGGTTCCAAGTGGCCATCGAGAACCTCACGGGCAAGCCGCTCGTCGGGGTCGAGGTTGCTCTTTCCGGCTTGACGCCGGAGACCGCGTTTGCCGAGACCGCCCGCTACATCCGCGCGAGCCAGTCCAAGCCGGCGCAGTTCCAGACGATGATCCGCGACCTGACGAAGCGTGATGCGGCTGCCGCAGGCAAGGTGTTCGAGGCTGTCAAGCAGTTCAACGCCTACAAGACCAAGCAGCAAAACGATCCGGGCGCATTTTTCCAGGAGATGGAGGCGCTGCGCACCAAGGATGAAGCCGAATACGGCAAATGGATGGGACTGCTTGGCGATGAGGCGGCGGGCGCCGGCGCCGGCATTGCGGCGGGTAATGTTGAACTGTTCTGGCAGTGGAATCTCAAGGACAAGGCCGGCGCGTGGTATCCCGATGCGCTGGTGCCGCTGACGGAGGCTCTCGCGATCCCCAACGCGCTGAACGGCGTGAAAGACCAGAAGGTGCAGGCGCTCTACGTGGATGTCTGGGTGCCGCACAAGACGGCGCCCGGCCAGTATCGCGGCGACCTGCGCATCAAGGCGGCCGGGGCGGAGGACATCGTGTTGCCCGTGGAACTGACGGTGTTGAACTACGAACTGCCGGACCAGTTGAACTTTGTTTGCGACATGAACGGGTACCAGTATCCGCCGGCCAAGGACTGGGAAGGGTCGATCAACCTGCACCGGCTGGCGCACAGGAACCGGTTGAACATCAACATGGTGCCCTACTCCCACGGCGCCAACTGGATCGTGCCGCAGATGGAGATGGAAGCCCGCGGCAAAGGCAAGAACATGCGCGTCGCCTCCTTCGAGCAGTTTGACCGGTGCTTCGGACCGCTGCTGAACGGCACCGCCTTTGCGAAAAACCCGCGCGCCGGCGTGCCGGTGCCGGCGTTATTTCTGGGGATCTACGAGAACTGGCCCTGCACGCTGGCCGACGGCTTCAAGTTCGACCAGACGGCCCAGCACACCGATATCCGCAACGACTTCACGCAGGACTACAAGGACGGCGTCGTGGCCGTGTGTCGCCAGATGGCGGAGCACTTCAAGCAGAAGGGCTACACCCGCACCGCATTCCAGCCCTTCCTGAACGACAAGTATCAGTACGCGCCGGAAACCACGTTCTGGCTGCTGGACGAGCCGATGTTCCGCGACGACTACCTGGTCATTCAACTGTTCGGCGACTTGGTGCGCGAAGGCTTCAAGGGGTGCGAACCCGTGACGGTGGATTTCCGCATCGACTGCTCCCGCGTCGAGGAATCGCGGGGCATGATGAACAAGGTGGACACGATGGTCTTCTCGCAGGGCAACATCCGCGAGTATCCGACGATTGCGCGCGAATTCATGCGCGCCTACGAGCCGAAGGCGCCGGGCCAGGCCCGCAAGGGGTGGGAGTATGGTGGCGCCGGGGCGGTCTCCCAATCCCCCGTTTCCCTGCGGGGCTGGGCCATCGAATGCTGGCTTGACGGCCGCGACGGCCTGTTGCCCTGGCTGGCCTATGGCGGCAACGATGCCTGGGACTCCGCGGAAGCGGCCGAGAACGCGGTGTTCTATCCGGCCTTCGACAAATGGGAGTACAACGGCTGCTACGGCTCACTCCGTATGAAGGGCTTCCGCGACGGCCAGCAGGACGCCGAGTGCCTGATCCTGCTCGCCAAGAAACTGGGCGCCACGCGATCCGAGCTCTGCGACCTGATCAAGCCCTACGTGGAACTGAAGGGCCAGGTCGCCCCCACGGGCGGCACGGTGCTCGCCGAGGGGACGGGGACCATTTCGTATCGCGGCCTCACCCCTGACGCGCTGTCGCGCCTGCGCCGGGCCATCGGGCTGACGCTGGCGGGCGGGAAGTAAGGGGCAGCGAAAGTCTTCCGTACGACTTCAGTCACGTGGCGGCTGGATTCGGCGCTTTTTTTGTAACTGCTCTCGTTCACCGTTCTCGTCGCCGCTCTCGTCAACCGATCTGAGGTCGCTGAGTAGTTGCAAAGGCGAAACTATGAATGAATGGGAGCGGAAAAATTGAAAGACATTCTCTTCCGTGAAACGTGGGCCGGTTTTTCCGTGGGCCCGTTGCGCCGCGAGAACAGCGCGCGGGGCGAGTATATGACCGGGCTCCTGCCGGAGAATCCCGGAGGGTGGTATCACGGCGGCAACGCGCTGCGGGGAAATCCTGACGGCCTACACTCGCCGTTTCGCGTTGCCACTACCGGGAAGCGGCGGGTTCTGAGCAAGGCCGGGGACACGCCGCCGTGGGGCGTCTCCATGGTGCTCACGCCCGGACCGCGTCCGTGGCGCGACTACACGGTGCAGGCGGACTTGGCCGTTCGCGGGAACGGCCCGGTCGGTCTCGTGGCGCGCTACCGGACCTCGCGCGATTTCTACGCCGCCGTGTTCGAAGGCGGCTTGTTCAAACTGTTGCGCATGGCCGAGGGCGTCGCGACCGAACTCGCCGCCACGCCCTTTGCGGCGCCGCGGAAACCGATTGCCATGTCCCTCTCAATGCAGGGCGACACCATCACGGCAAAGGCTGGACGCACAACCTTGTCGGCCCGCGACGGGCATCTGGACGCGGGCGGGATCGGCCTTTGGGCGGAGGGCGGCGTCTCCTGTGGTCCGATCACAGTGCGCGCCACGGCGGCCGAGTTGCGGCGGCTGGAGCGCGAAAGCCAACGCACAGCGCGCCGCCTGCGGCACGTCCGCAAGGAATTCGCGCCCATGCGCCTGCTGGCCGAGGTGGACGTGCGCGGGCATGCGCTCGGCCGCCAGTTGCGCCTGGCCGACCTCGATGGCGACGGCCGTTGCGAACTCCTGTTTGCCGCACAAGAACCGGTTCGGGGCAAGCAGTGGGAATATTCTCAAATCGCACACCTCTCGGCCGTGAACCTCGAGGGGTGCGTGCTCTGGGAACGGGGGAGTTTCCCGGCCGGGGCAGTCTCAATCACCACCGATCTGCCCGTCCAAGCCGCAGACCGCGGCCGCGGCATGGAAGTCGTGGCCGCCTTCGGATCGTCCCTGGAAATCCTCGACCCGCGGACCGGCCGGACAAAACAGCGCTCCGCCCTGCCGCAGCCTCCCAAAATGGAGCCCTACTGGGATGAGATCAACTCCTATTTCGGCGCGCCCCATGGTGACGACCTGCCGCGCCTGATCCCCAACAGCCTGCGCCTGTGCAACCTTTCCGGACGCCATCCGCATGGCGACCTTCTCGTCAAGGATCCACAGCACTGCGCCTGGGGGCTGGACGGTCGCAGCCTGAAGCCGCTCTGGACGCATCGCTGCAACACCGGCCACTATCCCTACACCTGCGACCTCGACGGCACAGGCCGCGACCTGGTGATCCTGGGCTACTCCCGACTCGACCACACAGGCAAACTCGTGGGCCGCCTCTTCATCGGCGACCATCCGGACGCCTGTTTCGCCTACCGGGACCAGCACGGCGTACGCCGCATCCTTCACCCCGCCGGCGAGGCCGGGCTGATCGACGAGCGCGACGACGGCAAGGTTGAGGAACTGCACCTCGGCCATGTTCAGCACCTCAGCGTCGGCAACTTCGACCCGGCGCGGCCTGGACTTGAGCGGGTCGTAGTCATGTTTCACGGCGCCGAGGGCATCATCGCGCTGCTGGACGAACAGCACCGCATCCTCCGCAAAGTCGAACGCTACGC
>JBAWXQ010000159.1:0-6756 GCA_037144015.1 bacterium | reverse complement strand
ACAATGATTTTGCGGCCATGGCAAACGACGCCTGGCTGAGTGGTCAGAGGGGCGCAACCGTGTTGCTGCTGGACTATGCCATCGATCAGCGCCTGGCGGCAGCCGCCACCTGCGCGCAACTGCGCGCCGGCTACGTGGCCATGCTTTGCGACGATGCCACGCCTGCGGGCCGCGTGAAGGCCTTTGGCCTGACTGCGCCGCTGACCCGCGCGAACTTGTATCAGGGACTTGCCGGCCAATCCGTGGCCGACTACTTTTCCTATGGCGGCGGCGCCCAAGGCTGGCCTCCCGGCAGCGTCCAGGACCCGTTCCAAACGCTGGTGCGCGAGATCCGCGCTGTGGTGGTGTCCATCTTCCCGCCAGCCGGCTCCGCCTTGTCGCTGGCCTCTGCGGCGCGCGCGACCGGCGCGCTCGGCACGCCGCTGGCTGACCAGCTCACCCAAGCCCTGCTGTTCGTGCGTGCCGACCCCACCAACGCTCTGGCCGTCTCTACCGTGCAGGAAGCTTTCATGCCGTTCCAACAGCTGGGACGCCAGTGCAAATCGTGGTCCGGTTTCCACGTTCTGCTGAAGAGCGCGGCGAGCGTGGACCAGGTGAAAATGCTGACCCGCGTGGCCGCGGCCACGCCCGATAGCGGCCGCAAGCTGGTCCAGATCCTGGCGGCCACGGAGACGGCGAATCCGGAACTGACGAGCCCCTGCATCGGTTTCGTAATGCAGCACGGGGTGGCCGGACTTGACAATCTTCACGCGGCGCTGGCCCGGGGGACGTCCGGGATGCAACTGGTGCTGAAAAACCCCGCACTGCCCGCTGCGGCCCTCAACGCGATGGCGCCGGAGTCATCGTATTTCGGCGTGATCGGCGGGACCTGGTGGCAGGCGCAACAGACACGTCTCGGTAGGCTGGTCCTGCTGGCCAAATACACGGTGGCGTGGCTGTTCTGCATCGTAATCTTTGCCATGCTGGTTCCTTGGCCGTTGTTTCGCGACACGTTTGCACCGGCCACGCCGCTGGCCGGCCTGGGCGTCAGACACCTGCACCGCGCCTACTGGCTGGTCATCGTGCTGGCCGCAGTGACCGTGTGCCTGCTGCTGTTGCTACCGGCCGTGACGCCGTCCCTGTCTCCCGTGACGCCGGGCGCGGCCACGGAAATGGCATCCGGAGCCGGAGGCGAGGCGAAGGTCGACGCTGCCATCGCGCCGGAGAAGAGCCAGACGGCTTCGCTCATTCTGCTGCTGCTCGCGATCCTGATCGTGCAGGGCGGCTGCTATTGGATCGCGCGGCGCAAGATCCGGGAGGTGGAGTTGGGGCAGACCGCCGCCGGCCTGGAGGCGGCGATGACGGACGGAGCGCTGAATTCAACGGCGGCGGCAACGCTCAAGCTCCGGCGGCTGGAGAACCTGGACATCTTCTTCGATCTGCCGTTGTACTGCGGCCTCGCCCTGACCATCTTCGCCTTCATTCTGATCTCTACGTTCGGCGCGGGCGTCAGCCGCTTCCTCGCCTACGGGTCCACCTTCGTGGGCATCGTGTTCGCGGTGATCATCCGCGTGGTGCATCTGTATCCGCTGCGTGAAAAGCTCATCAACAGGTTGGCCCGATGAAACCGGCCCTGCTCGTCATCATCATGGATTTCCTGGTCTCCTCGCTCCTGCTGTTTATCGGCGGGCCGGGGATGCCGGCCGAGGTCCGCCGGCCCGCCGCCAGGGCGCCGGTCGTTGTCGATGCGGCGCCGGAATTTGCGCCCGCCGCGATGGCCGAGATGGAACAGCAGTGGGCTCTGGAGTACCAGCAGGAACTGGCCGCCGCCCGCCTCGCGACACAGGCGGAGCAACTAACCGCCGTAACCGGACATGCGCGCACGCTCATACAGCACAAGGAGCGGCTCGAAACACGCATCGCGACCCAGGATGCCCAACTGACGGAGAGCCAGACGGCCATCGCCGCCTTGCACACCGAACGCGCGCGCCAGGATGAGGCCCTGCGCCAGGAGCAGGGAACACGCAAGACTCTGACCGCCGAGCGCGATGCCGTGGCCGCCCAGAAGGCGGACGTCGCCCGGCGGCTGCAGGAGGCGCTATCCCAGCAGAACGCGCTGGCCGAGCAGGCCGGACAATTGCGCGCCCGCATCGGTCGGCAGGAAGAAACCATCCAGCAGCAGAACGAGACGATCACCAATCAGCAGGCCTTCCTGCAGCGCGAACTCCGCGACCTGGCTGAGGCCCAGCGGTCGATCGGCATCACGGCCGACGACATCCGCCGCGACCAGCTGGCGATGTGGACAGACCTGGCCGGGGGCACGGCGGCGCTGGGGGCGGGAATCAGCACGATTCAGACGCAGCAGCAGGTTCTGGCCGGCGGCTTGAACCAGGTGGATGCAAAACTGGCGCGCGCCGAGACGCGCCAGATTGGCCCCTTCGCCAGGTTCCGCGATGCGCGCGTGTCGCTCGATTTCACCCTCAGCGCCCGCCGCAACGGGGAGGACGCCACAGCCCTGGCTGCCAAGCCTTACACCCTGCACGCCACCTTGCGCGCCCCGCTGCTCTCCGCCGCCGGAGGCACGTGGCTGATTGCGCAGTCGGCCGATCTCGGCATCACCTGGCCGTCGGACTATCATGCGACCGCAGTGAACTTCAAGGTTCTGCCTCCCGGCACCACCGGCGCGCCGGCCGACCTGCCGGGACCGCTGCAGGTTGTGTCCCGCGAACCGCACATCCTGTTTCTGCGCCTGCCGGCCGGGATGATCCTGCCGGGCGTCACACCGATTGCCCTGCCGGGGCGCGCGGGGCTGGAAAAGCGCGGCCTGCGCGACATCTACCTCTTCAAGCGCTCCGTCGAAGGTGTCGGCGCTCCCGTGGAAGTCGCGCTCGACCTGAGCCGGCCGGGTTACCTCCTGATCCGCAAGAGCTATCGGGGCTGGATCAACTTCCTGGCGCGCAACCTCGTCGTCAGCTCCGAAGCCCGCCCCGAGGCAGGCGATGGCCTCGTCACAGCCGAGGGCGATTTCGTCGGACTCATGCTTGACGACACGCACGGGTTCATTCTCTCTGAGAGCGACCTCACCACGCCCGGGCGCACCATTCCGCTCGCCGATCCCGCCGCCTTCGGTCGTGAAGCTGCAGCCTGGAAAACCAGCCTGCGACCCTAGGAGACTGTCGGACTTAGGCCTCGGATCGGTCCAGGGCCTTCTGCCGACAGTCTCCTAGTTGTGCAACCCGCTGCCCGCGGGTTGCGAAAACTCAATTACAGACAGAAAGATTGTTCCGGATGCTCTTTTGGTTACGTATTACACTGTTTTCCGGCGCTTGGCGGTTGCGTCCCCCAAACTAGCAGCTTGGTCGGCACAAAACTTGTGAAGGTACGGCGCTAAATCCGACAAGCTGCTAGCAGCCTGTCGGATTTAGTTTTGCGGAGGCACAAACTGTCTGCCGACCAGGCTGCTAGTTTTGCCTGTGGCCTTTTCTCGTGTCTACACACAGGCATTTTTCACTTTTTACGACCAAATGCGGATGGTTTGTATTGACATAACGTGTTTCGCTGTTTCTTGCGCAGAGGAGATCGCCATGCAGGGTTCAACGTTTCATTCCGATTCTGCTGTCGTGCGGGTTGCACTCGTCCTGTGGTGCGGCCTGTCCGTCTCCGTGGCAGGTGGCGCCGCGGCGCCCAGTTCCAACCTCCTGGGTGCAACCGGTGTGCTGGCTCGGATTCCGCAAATCCTGGCTGCTTCGCAGGCTACCAACCAAACCGCCACCGCCGCGTCGTCACGCATGAAGCTCAAGAACGATCTGGCTGCGTTTGCCAGCGCCACCAACCTGGCGCCGGAGATGGCTGCGGTCGACTGGCTCTCTCTGCTGGATCGCTTCTGGACGCTGTCGCCGGACAACGGCGAAGAGTACCAGCTTGCCATGATCACTGGCGAAGGCGCGGACAGGAATCTTTCACTTGAGAGCATCCTGGCGGCAATCCCCGGACCGCAGTCCTGGCCGGCGCTCCAGAAGCAGGTCTCCACGCGCAAACTGGCCGAAGGCTCGTTGCCAGGACGCGAGGCGCAACTCCGGTTTCTGGTCGCACTGCTGTCCGGTGATGTTCCTGCCATGCAGTCGGCCATTTCCAGCCTGCAGGTACTGGAGAAGAAGGCGGATCGCTATGCCAGGGATTCGTTGCGCGACACCATCCGCCAGTTGCAGGCTGGCATGCTCCGGAGCGCCGACAGCCAGCACCCGGAAAGTTCGCTTGCGGCCTTCCGGAAAATGCTCGGCATGCAGGAGCGAGACACGGCCGAAGAGGTGCGGATCAGCATTCCGGACCTGGCGGCCTTGACCGATGCGACCGAAGCGCTACAGTTAATTGACCGTGCGCTGGCGATTCCAAATGTCATTGTAACTGTCCCCGCAGGCCCGGATACCCGCGCGCTGGTTCAGCGCCGCATTGTGGCCATGCTCGACCGGATTGCCAAACCCCAGTGGGCCATGGTCTGCACGGCCGACTCCGCCGGTGTGACCCTGTTTGAAGCTTTGGACCGTAAATTCGGTAAAAAGAAAACAAATGAACCTGCGGCCGTCAGCCAAACCTCACGTTTCCAAAGCCCTAACGCCTACTCCCACCGTTCCAGCGACGACGACGGTTCTGCCCGCCAGGCACGGCACTTCTATGTTTTTGGGCTCCTGGTTGTGGGCCGCCGGGCCGAGGCCATGACGTTTGCGCTGGCCATGGATCCGGACGAAATGGACTGGATCTCCCGCCACGAGAGCCGCCCCATGGACAGTGCCACGCTCTTTGCGTTTGTCGACGAGCTGTATCGCAGGCGCCCGGAACTCAGGTTATGCGGGCAATACGCCACATTGGCACTTGAGGCTGGCAAGACCACCGAAGCCATGGCTTTGCTGCGCAAGCACGAACCTGCAAAAGTCACGACCGTGGCGCAACTGCGGGACATGCATGAGCGCGTCACCGCGTACCTGAAGCTCGATGAAATCAACCAGGCCGCGACCCTGATTCGAAAAGTTCTGGTGATGGACACAAGCCGCATGCCGGCTGACGCGCAAATCCAGGCCGTGCAAACGCGCCTGGATCTCGCGCTCCTGCTGGCCCGGATCGGGAAGCTTCTGCACGAGCCCTCCTGGGTCGGGGAGGGGCTTGCGGCGGCACTCTCCACCTGCCGCCAGAAGTGGTCGTCGGAACGGAACGGCAACTACCCCTACGAGACCGACCAGGTCGTCCAGGCCTTGCTGGAGCACCAGCAATACGAGGCGGCCGAGGCCTTTGTGCTGGATGCCATGGCTGCCTCGCCAAAGCAGTCCGGCATGGGCGAACCGGAGGGGGAGGGGGCAGCACGTGAGTCGCATATGCAATTCCTGCTGGCGCTCATGCGCATTTATGCGGCAGCCGGACGGCCAGCCGATGTGGTGCTGTTGCTGGATCAGGCGCCCTGGTGGGGCGTACCCGACCTCGCGAACCTGCGCAACCGTGGTTATGGTTGCGGCGAAGCGTCGATCGAAAGTTGCGTGGCCACGGCACTGCACGACACCGGACACGATGCGGACGCGGTCAGGATACTCAAGCCCTACCTGTACGAGCATGCGGGCGACGACGCCGCGTACCGCGTGCTGACAGCCATAGAAGGGCCTGGCCTGATCCCCTGGCTCGATGAACTCTATGCGCGCGACCGGTTCGAAGAGCGCCCGCTGATCTGGAAGGCGTCGATCCTGTTGAAGGACGGCAAGCTCGATGAAGCGGAAAAGATTGTGCGTGATGCGCTCAAGATTGATCCCACGGACGGCGAAGAGAAGGCCGGTGATCGCGTGCTGGCGTATGGCGTGCTGGCGGACATCCTGCTGGCCAAGGGGAAAAAGGATGACGCCGCCTTTTTCCGCAACGTGGTGCAGTCCGTCCGCATGGCCGAGGAAGGCGACAAGTTCACGGAGTCCGGCCTGCTTGCGCGCAGCCTGCCGCTCTACGAGAAGGCACAAGGTCTCTTTGCGGATGCCTATTGCATCCAGTGGCGCATTGCCGAGCGGCTGTCGGCCATGGGAAAGCCAGACGAAGCGGAAGCGCACTATCGCATCGCCTTTGAGCGCATGCCCGAGCAGTTCGGCCAGGTGGCGAGCTTCTGCTTTGGCTGCGAGGGCGTGTTCCGCAGCGGACCCAGCCGCAGCACCGCGGAGCGTATCCTGACCACCCTGGAGAAGAGCGGGCCGAAGCGGCCACAGGTCTACTATTTGCTGGGGCAGCTCCGCGAGGCGCAGGAGCGCTTGACCGAAGCCTACGGGTATTATCAGAAAGCCGTGGACATGGACCCGGAATACCTCGACGCCTGGGGAAAACTCGAGGGGCTGAACCAGCGGTTGTTTCTGCCGCAGGCGGAGCGTGACGCACTGGCGCTGCGCATGCTGAAGATCGATCCGGGGCAGCGCCATGCGCATGTATCTTTGGGCGAAGTATATGACTTCAAGGGGCTCTGGCAGGCTGTGGCGGCAAACCAGAAATACAACTGGACGCCGCCAAAGTCCATCTACCCCCTCAAGGCCAGCACGGAAAAAATGGGAGAGGACAAGAAAAAGGCGGACCCGCGACGGCGCGGGTTTGATGGCTACAGGCCGGACTTCATGGAGTACAACCGGGACAACCTGCCAACCCCTGGGCGCGCCATATCGAAAAACGCCACGGTGCGGAGTTTGATCAGCAACATGCAGTATGGCGGTGCGGCCAGTGGCGGTGAGAGCGCGGAAATCGAGCCTGTTGTTGAGTAAGCCGGAA
>JBAWXQ010000158.1:0-6811 GCA_037144015.1 bacterium | reverse complement strand
GCAATCACAAATTGGTGGGCCTTCTGCCAAACCACTAAATCCTCAAATGTCACGTCCTGACTCCTGAATTCTGAATTCTGACTACCTGTCGCGAGAGTAGTTACGTTTCACAAACAGAGGACGAGGACGAGCGCACAGACGTACACCGGTTCCGCCTCATGGCTCTGCCACGGCTTCCACGCGCACGTTGTCAAACCAGTAGACGCCCGGCGGATAGTAGGCATAGAGCATCACGCGCATCTCCGTGACCTCGGGCCGGTGGCGCGTCGGGCTGAACGTCTCCGAGCAGGTGCGCCAGGCGTCGCCGCTCCCGTAGCAGACCACCACCTTCTCGTAGCGCCGCGTCCGCTTGCCGCGAAACTGCCCGTAGCCGCGCACCCAGATCTTGGCGCCCGGCGGGCCCCGGACATCTGCGCTGATGCGGTAGGTGACGCCGGAGGCGACGGCAAACGGGGCCGAGTAGTAGCTGAGCCCGTAGGTGTCGGAGATGGCGTTGCCGGCCGCGTTGGGGATGAACCAGTCGTTCGTCAGGCCGGCCCGCGCCCAGCTGGCGTTCATGGCCGTCTCCGGCACGCGCGTATCCATGCGGATGGCCAGGCCCGGCTGGTCCGGCGCGCGGGTCCACTGCACGCCCAGGCCGTCGGGAAGATCCCAGCCGAGGGGGGCGCCGGGGCGTGCTGGATCCGGCTGCTCCAGGCCGCCGTTGACGACCCGGTTGGTGGCGGCGGAGGCCGTGGCGCCGAGGAGGAGCAGGCAGGCGGCCGCCAGGGACGCTGTGCGTCCGGGAAGCGTGTCGAGCTTCACGAGTGCTCCCTTCGCCGGGCAGGGCAGCGACGCCGTCGCCCCATGGTCATTTCCTGAACCGCCACCGAAGCACCTTTTCGAGCATGACACGCGTTTTCGCGTGTCTGTTCGAGCATCCAAGTGGAAGGACACAGAGGTCACAGAGAAAGAAAGAGAGCACAGAGAGCTTTTCATGCTGCGGCGGACGACTCGCCGGCTGCAGTCGGCCATTTCTCTGTGGTCTCTGTTCCTCTCTGCGCTCTCGGTGTCCTTGGCGTGTGCGTCCGTTGGGATGAAGTTCCGTCTTAGGTACTCACGGTGGAACGTTCGGTGACGTATGATCGTCCTCGTCCTCGTCCGTCGTCCGTCGTCCTCGAAACAAACCCACCGCGGCCTGCGGGCACCTTTTCGGCGGAGGGGATTTCGAGAACGAGGACGACGGACGAATTAACGATGCGTCATCGCATTTATGACGGCGTGTACTTAGGCGAGAATATGGCCCGCCGCTACTTCTCTGCCGCTGCCTTGCGGCGCACGGTTTTGGGGCGGGGCGGCTCGGCGGGGGCAGGCGCGGCGGGCGCGGCAGGCTCCGCGCGCTGCTGCGCGAAGGCGAGCGCGTCGCCGGCCGCGTTGACCGTGATGTCGATCGTCCCCTTCACGTCGTTGCGCTGCAGCAGCTCATCCGCCAGCGGGTCCTCGACGTAGCGCTCCACCGCGCGGCGCAGCGGGCGGGCGCCCAGGGCGGGGTCAAACCCCTTGTCTGCCAGGAACGTGGTCGCGGCGTCGGTCAGCTCGATGTTGATGCCGCGGTCGGCGAGGCGGACGCGCACCTTGGCCAGCTCCAGGTCGAGGATCTGGACCACATCCGCGCGCTCCAGGCGGCGGAAGACCACGATCTCGTCGAACCGGTTCAGCAGCTCGGGCTTGAAGACGCGCTTGGACTCGTCGATCATCTGCGCCTTCATCCGCTCGTAGTCGTTCACGACTGTATCCTGCGAGAAGCCCAGGCCGCGCGCCTGCCGGGCCGTGTCGAAGCCGAGGTTGGACGTCAGGATCACGACGGTGTTGCGGAAGTCGACGTGACGGCCCAGGCTGTCGGTCAGGCGCCCCTCATCCATGATCTGCAGCAGCATGTGCATCACGTCCGGATGGGCCTTTTCCACCTCGTCGAACAGCACCACGCTGTAGGGCCGGCGGCGCACGCGCTCGGTCAGCTGGCCGCCCTCCTCGTGCCCGATGTACCCGGGCGGCGAGCCGACCAGCCGGGAGACGTTGAACTTCTCCATGTACTCGGACATGTCGATCTGGATCAGCGCCTTTTCGTCGCCGAACATGCGCTCCGCCAGCACCTTGGCCAGCATGGTTTTGCCCACGCCGGTGGGCCCCAGGAAGATGAACGTGCCGATCGGCCGGCGCGGGTCCTTGAGGTCCGCGCGCGAGCGGCGCAGGGCACGCGCCATGGCCTTGATGGCCGGCGACTGCCCGATGACCGCCGCCTCCAGGTCCTTTTCGAGGCTGAGCAGCCGCGCCAGCTCCCCCTCGCTCATGCGTTCCAGCGGCACGCCGGTGATGCGCGAAACGGTCCCGGCGATGTCCTCGGGCGTGACGGTCAGCACCACGTCGGCGTGCTCCTCCTTCCACTTGCGCACCACGGCATCGAGCCCCTCGCGCGCCTTGTGCTCCTGGTCGCGCAGCGCGGCCGCCTCCTCGAAGTGCTGGTCGCGGATGGCGGCGTCCTTGCCGCGGGTGATCTCGCGGATGCGCTGCTCATGCTCGCGGACATCCAGCGGCCGCACGGTCGCGCGCATGCGGACCCGCGCGCCGGCCTCGTCAATGGCGTCGATGGCCTTGTCCGGAAGCTGGCGGCCCGGCTGGTAGCGGGCCGTGAGTCGGGCGGCGGTGTCGAGGGCCGCGTCGGCGTACTTCACGTTGTGGTGCTTCTCGTAGCGCTCGCGGATCCCCTTGAGGATGGCGATGGTCTCGTCGATGGTGGGCTCGTCCACGCGCACGGTCTGGAAGCGGCGCTCCAGCGCGGCATCCTTCTCGATGGACTTGCGGTATTCGGCCAGCGTCGTGGCGCCGATGCACTGCAGCTCCCCGCGCGACAGGGCCGGCTTGATGATGTTGGACGCGTCCATCGTCCCCTCGGCGCTGCCGGCGCCCACGATGGTGTGCAGCTCGTCCAGGAACAGCACGACGTTGCCGAGGCGGCGGATCTCCTCCATCACGGCCTTGATGCGCTCCTCGAACTGGCCGCGGTACTTGGTGCCGGCGACCATCAGCGCCATGTCGAGCGCCACCACGCGCCGGTCGCGCATGCGCTCCGGCACCTCGCCCGCGACAATCGCCTGGGCCAGCCCCTCGACCACGGCCGTCTTGCCGACGCCCGCCTCGCCGAGCAGCGCGGCGTTGTTCTTGGTGCGGCGGCAGAGGATCTGGATGACGCGGTCAAGCTCGTTCGAGCGCCCGACAACCGGGTCGAGCTCGTTGCGGCGGGCCAGCTCCGTGAGGTCGCGCCCGAAGGCGTTGAGCGCCGGCGTCTTGATCTTGGCCGGCGCGGCGCCGGGCTTGCCGCCGGAGGCTTCCCCGGCCTTGGCGGACGGCGCGGCGCCGACGGGCACGCCGGCCGGCGGCTTCTCCTCGCCGGAGGGCTCCGCGGCCTCGTCGTAGTTGGCCTCGAGGTACTTGCGGACGGCCGTGTGCACATCGTCGAGGTTCACGTTCAGGCTGATCAGCACCTGCGCGGCCTTCCCCTCGCCCTCGCGGAGCAGCGCGAGCAACAGGTGCTCGGTGCCCACCTGCGGCTGGTGCATGGACTGGGCCTCGACCATCGCCAGCTGGAACACCTTCTTGGTGCGGGGGGTGAAGGGAATCTGGCCGGCCGTCTTGGTTTCGCCGCCCAGCCCCACCTGGCGCTCGACCGCCAGCCGGATGTCCTCCAGCGACACCCCCATGCTTTCCAGCACTTCGACCGCCACCCCCTCGCCCAGGCCCACCAGCCCCAGCAGCAGGTGCTCGGTGCCGACATAGGCGTGGTTGAAGCGATCCGCCTCGCGGTTCGCCAGCTGGATGGCGCGCTGTGCGCGCGGCGTGAAATTGTTGAATCCGTTCATTGTGTCTCTCTTATCCCCGCAGCGCCACGTTTGCCAACACCTCGCGCATCACCCGGGCGCGCACCATGTCGCGGCGGTCCGGCTCCAGCGCCTTGCCCAGGCTCCGCTGCAGGTGGCCCGGCTGGATGCCCAGCGTCAGCGCGTCCACCTCGGCGACGCTCAGGCGCCGCACCAGCCCCATTTCCACGCCAAGCCGCAGCGCCGAAAGGTAATCCAGCGCCTCCTCGGTCTCCATGATGCGCGCGCTCTGGATGATCGCCAGCGCGCGGGCCACGCAGTCCAGCAGCACCTCGGGCGTGTCGCGCCGCAGCCGCAGGCGGGCGTTTTGCTCCTGGTGGACCACGTCGCCGACGATCTCGAGCAGCTCGTCGATGAGCGTCGCCTCGTTCTCGCCCAGCGTCTCCTGGTTTGAAATCTGGAACATGTGGCCGGCCGCGTCCGACCCCTCGCCCCCCACGCCGCGCACCGTCAGGCGCAGCCGCTCCAGGGCGCGCAGCACCGCGTCGAGGTCGCTGGTCAGGCGCAGCCCCAGCAGGTGCACCATGACGCTGGCGCGCAGGCCGGTGCCGACGTTGCTGGGGCAGGCGGTCAGGAAGCCCAGCCGGGGCGTGAAGGCGTAGTCGAACTGCTGCTCCATCCGCGCGTCAAGCGCCTCGGCCTCGCTCCAGGCGCGGTGGAGGTCCATGCCGGGCTCGATCACCTGGACGCGCAGGTGGTCCTCCTCGTTGATCATGACCGCCACGCGCTCATCGCCGGAGACCACCAGCCCCGAGCCCGGCCCCCGCTCCGCCAGGTCGCGGCTGATCAGGTGCCGCTCGCGCAGCAGCGCGCGCGTGGCCTCGTCCAACTCCCCCACGGGCACGATGCTGGCGTGCTCAATCCCGGCCTCGCTCGCCAGCCACGGGGAGACGTGGTCAAACACGCGCCGGCGCTCGGCCTCGTCGGCCCAGTCCGGAAACTTCAGCCCGCGGAGGTTGCGCGCCAGCCGCACGCGGCAGCTGACGGCAATCCCCGCCGTGCCGCCGGGCGACCGCGTGCAGGACCCCGCTGAGGCGGCGCTACGAAGCAGCATGTTCGTCTCCGGGGGGCGTAAGCGGACGTTTGGCGTGCAGGTTGCGGATGCGGTCGCGAAGGATCGCGGCGTCCTCGTAGCGCTGGGCCTGGACGGCGCTCTTCAGCGCCGTCTCCAGCTCGGCTCGCGTGCGGCTGGCGCGCTCCCGCTCCGGTATCTTGCCGACATGGTGATCGCCGCTGTGCATGTCGCGCAGCATGGGCGCCAGCTCGCGGGCAAAGGTCTCGTAGCAGCGGGCGCACCCCACGCGGGCGCGCTTGCGAAACTCCGGGCGCGACAGCCCGCAGCCGGGGCAGGTCAGCGGGTCGCGCTCCGGCAGCTGCAGGTCAATGGCCGCGCCCAGGAGCATCTCGACCAGGGAGGTCACCAGCGTGCCGGCGGCACGCTGCGCGCAGGACGGGCAGACGAAGAGCTCGCGCTCCTCGCCGTCCACCACCTGCTTGATGGCGCCCTCGGCCTTCTTCAGCTTGCAGAGCTCGCACTTCATTTGATCTCTTCGCCGCTCTCCGGCCGCGCCGCAAAGTCGCGGAACAACCGGGTCAGGCGGCGCGTGCCCGCCCCGGGCGCGCCGCCGCCAATCGTGCGCTTGTCGATCTCCACCACGGGGATGAGCTCCGCGGCGGTGCCGGTCAGGAAAACCTCGTCCGCATTGTAGAGGTCGTAGCGCGTCATCACGCTCTCGCGCACCTCGAAGCCGTTGGCGGCGGCCAGCTTCATGACCGTGTCACGGGTGATGCCGACCAGGCAGCCGCACCAGGCCGGCGGCGTGGACAGGGTGCGCCCGCTGACGGTGAAGATGTTGTCGCCGGTGGCCTCGGACACATAGCCGATGTGGTTGAGCATCACGGCTTCCTGCACGCCGCTGTTGATGGCCTCGATCTTGGCCAGGATGTTGTTGAGGTAGTTCAGGCTCTTGATGTTCGGGTTCACGGCCTCGGGGTGGTTGCGCACCGTCCCGACCGTGATGATCCGCAGCCCCTTCTCGTAGCACTCGGCCGGATAGAGCTGGATGTTCGCGGCGATGATGATCACCCCCGGCCTGGGGCACTGGTACGGGTTGAGCCCGAGGTTGCCCACGCCGCGCGTGACCAGCAGCCGGATGTAGCCGTTGCGGCAGTCGTTCGCCTGGCAGGTCGCGACCACGGCGCGGCACATTTCGTCCGGCGTCATCGGGATCGTCAGGCCGATCGCCTGCGCGGAGCGGTACAGGCGCACGATGTGGTCCTTCAGCAGGAACACGCGGCCATTGTAGGAGCGGATCCCCTCAAACACGCCGTCGCCGTACAGCAGGCCGTGGTCAAACACGGACACGGTGGCCTGGGCCTCGGGAACCAGTTTGCCATCCAGGTAGATCAACATTGCCAATCCCTCCGTTACATGGGGGAAATAGCATAGCATGGACCCGGCATGGCGGAAAAGGAAAAGGGCGGGGCCCGGAGGAGTCGGGGTCCACCTCTCGGATGGGCGGCTAAGGGTAACGGGACCCCGGTTGACGAGAACGAGCGACGAGAACGGTGGACGAGAAGAGCAAACACGACAATCGTCCACCGATTGAAGGGCTGTTGTGGCAGGTGGCGGGTTGCAGGTGAAGGTGGCCCGGGCGCTCCGCGCACGGGCAAGTGCAGGCGGTGTGCCAGACAGGAACCTGCCCGTGCGCGGAGCGCCCGGGCCACCTTTTTTGCGAACGATCAGACGCGTGATCAGGATTGGCGGAAGACGTCTGGGACTGGCCAAGCCTTCTTTTTGTGTCGAGAGATGGCTGGCCGAGAGCAGTCTCGACAAAGTCTGGCGACGAAGCGTAGACGATAAAGCGTGGGACGAAGAAAGCGACGAAGTGTGGCGT
>JBAWXQ010000157.1:0-6817 GCA_037144015.1 bacterium | reverse complement strand
CTACGTGGCGAGCAGCGTGTACGTCTCCCGCGCGATCATGAGCTCCTCGTTGGTCGGCATGATGATGACGGGCGTGCGGCTGCTGTCGGTGGTGATGATGCCGGCGTGGCCGCGGACCTGCTCGTTGCGGGCTTCGTCGAGCGTGCAGCCGATGGCGGTCAGGCGTTCCAGAATCTTTTTGCGGGCCGGGGCGCAGTTCTCGCCGATGCCGCCGGTGAGCACGATGGCGTCTGCGCCGCCGAGCAGCGCGTGGTAGCCGCCCACGTAGAAGGCGGCGCGGTGACCGAACATGTTCAGCGCCATGGCGGCGGAGGCGTTGCCCGTGGCGGCGGCGTCCACCAGATCGCGCATGTCGCCGCTGTCGATGCCGCCCACGCCCAGGAGCCCGCAGCGCTTGTTCAGCAGGTCGTCGATGCCGTCCGGGGTCATCCCCTGGCGCATGAGGAAGAGGACGATGGCCGGGTCAATGTCGCCGCAGCGCGACCCCATGACCAGGCCGGGCAGGGGGGTCATCCCCATGGAGGTGTCGATCACGCGGCCGCCGTCGATCGCGGCGATGCTGCAGCCGTTGCCCATGTGGCAGGTGATGAGCTTGAGCCCTTCGACCGGGCGCTTCAGGAACTCGGCCGTGGCCTGCATGACATACTTGTGCGAGGTGCCGTGGAAGCCGTACTTGCGGATGTGGTACTGGTCGTAGTACTTGCTCGGGATCGCGTACAGGAAGGCGTGCGCGTGCATGGTCTGGTGGAAGGCCGTGTCAAAGACCGCCACGTTCGGGACGCCGGGGAAGACATGCTCGCAGGCCACGATGCCGCCCAGGTTGGGCGGGTTGTGGAGCGGCGCCAGCGCGGCGCACTCGGTGATCGCCTGCTTGACGCTGTCGTTCACCACGCTCGGCGCGCTGAAGTGCTCGCCGCCGTGCACCACGCGGTGGCCGATGGCCTGCACCTCGCGGAGCGACTGGATCACGCCCTTCCCGGCATCGCACAGGATCTTGCAGGCCTCCCCGAGCGCCTGGCCGTGGTTGTCCGCCGAGATCGGCAGGTTGATCCGGGCCTCGCCGTCGCGCTGGTAGGTGAGGTTGGCGCTCGGCTTGCCGATGCGCTCCACCAGCCCCTTGGCGAGCATCTTCTCCGTGGACATGCCGAAGAGCATGAACTTCAGGGATGAACTGCCGGAATTGATGACCAGAATCTTGTCGATCGCGTGCCTGGACATGCGTATGTTGCCTTCACGGTTGAGCTGGCGGCGGAGCAAAATGCCGCGCGGGTGCAGCGGGTCCGAAAACCGTGACGCATTCTGCTCCTCGCGGCGTCGCGACGCAAGTTGTAAACGATAACGATAACCGCAAGGCGGGCGGGCGTCAGCCCGCAACCTAACGTATGTACACAGCAAGGACACCGAGAGCACCGAGAGCACCGAGAGCAACAGAGACCACAGAGAAAGGCCTGTCCTCGGCCGGCGAGCCGGCCGCAGCATGAAATTCGCTCGGTGCTCTCTTATTTCTCTGCGGCCTCCGTGTCCTTCCACTTGCAACTGCTAGATGCGACGCAAAATGCACCGCATGTTAGGATGGAACAATGTAACTCCTTTATTTGAACCACGTCTCCGGCAGGGCGCTCTTCTCGGCCTGGAGCAGCTTCGCGATGATGCGGTCCGTGTCGGCGAGCGACGATACCATCGGGTCGGTCAGCATGGCGCGCCGCAGGATCTGCCGGTCGCACGTCACGGCGGCTTCGGCCGTGAGCTCGTGCGTGTCCAGCACCTGTTCCTCCATCGCGCGGAGGCCGCGCGGCATCTCGCCCACGGGGCGGGGCACGGGGCCCTTCTTCAGGTCGACGTCGCAGAGCAGTTCCAGGAAGGCGTCGTCGGCCATGTTGGAGACGGCGCCGTTGTTGGAGGTGTTGACGTAGAACGGCTTCTTCAGGCCGCCGACCATGCTCTCGATGATGTCCGTGGCGTGGTCCGGGCCCAGGGTGGTCATGTACTGCGCGATCGGCGTCCTGCCGCTCAGGAACCCGTCCACCTGCGCCCACATCTCGGCGTGGCGCTGGTAGCGCGCCTCCGTTTCCCAGATGTCCAGCACCGGAATGGGCTCGGGGGTCTTCCCCAGCCCCTGCCAGAAGCGCACGTACTCCTTGGTGTGCCCCACGCAGGTTGGAATGCGACCGAAGGCCTGGAAGAGCGCGTAGCCGACGGAGCTGTTGAACTTCGCCTTGGCCCCGGCATCGCCGCCGTCGGTCTCCCGGGCGGCATCCTGTCGCAGCTGCCCGGCGATCGCCGGCATCACGTCGCGGCCGCGATAGTCGGCCTTGAGCATCCAGGTGAAGTGATTGACGCCGGCGATCCGCAGGTCGAACGCGCGGTCCACCTCCGGCGTGAATGCCGCGTCCTTCCGGATGATGCCGGCGCGCAGCGCATACCCCCGCTTCACGTGCGGCATGTGCAGGCCGTCGCAGAGCGCGAAGCTCTTCAGGTGCGGCGCATAGCGGCGCAGCCCGATGCCGTTGGCGGCCGTGGGGTTGATGTAGTTGATGACCCAGGCGTCCGGGCAAAGGCGGTCAATGTCGCGCACGCAATCGAGGATCCTGGGAAACTCCCGCAGCGTGCGGAAGATGCCGCCCGGCCCGATCGTGTCGCCGGAGCACATGCGGATGCCGTGCTTCTCCGAGACGGCGCAGTCGATGCCGCGGAACTTGACCGACCGGTCCGCAAAGCTCAGCACCACGAAGTCCGCGCCTGCCAGCACCTGGCGCCGGTCTGTGGAAGCCTCGATGCGCAGCGGCACGCCGCTGGCCTCTGCCACCAGCCGCGCCAGCTTCGCCATCTTGCGCAGGCGCACGGGGTCTGTGTCCACCAGCCCCAGCGTGCCGCCGTTAAGGTGCGGCGAATGCACCATTTGCCAGATGGCCTGGCGCCCGAAGAAAAGGCTGCCCGCCCCGATGACCACCACCTTGGGATGCTGCGTCCGGCTGCGCTTCATGTTCTGGCTCCTGTTGGGTTGCGCACGGGGCGCATGTCCGGGTTGACGGTCTCATCCTTCTTCGGCCACACCTGCCACTGAACTCGCACAAAACCCACTGTAGCGCGGCGCTGGGCGCCGCGGCAGAGCGAGTTCCGCGGCAGGCCGCGCCGCACAGCGGCGCGCTACAGTTGAGCCTGCAGGTTTTTCCGTCAACTCTGCCATGCGCCCGTGCGCCCGCTGACTGGATTTACGTGCTTGTGTTGACAACCACTATCGCCGATAAATAACGGCGTTTCAATTGTCAGGATGTCGCAGTTTCTGGATTTTTGTGACGATGAAGAAATCCGTCAGGAGCCTGGTCTTCCGGCCGCATGCGGCGCCGTCGCCGAACATTCCGCTGGGCGCGCGCAGCGTGGGGCACTACCGGGTCGGCCCGGCGGACGCCGAGAAGCCGCAGGTGAAGCA
Organism: bacterium; assembly: GCA_037144015.1. GTDB lineage: Bacteria > Verrucomicrobiota > Kiritimatiellia > RFP12 > CAIWXQ01 > CAIWXQ01. The sequence continues at coordinate 3,387 of JBAWXQ010000157.1, read as the reverse complement.
TTTTGTCCAGATCTTCTGGGGGATTGAAGGGCGCGGCGCCTTCGGGTTCGACGCGGAGACGCGGACGCTCCACCCGGGGGAGATCGCCGTCTACCTCCCCGGCATGGAGCACCGGCTGCGGCCGCTGGACGACACCTGGGAATATCGCTGGTGGACGCTGGACGGTCCCCTGGCGCCGGTGATCGTGGCGGGGTTTGGCCTTGCGGCCGACATCTACCGCGTGGGGCCGGCGCCTGTGGAGCTGTTCGAAAAGCTGGCCCGGCTGCTGCTGGACCTTTCCCCCCACGGCGAGCGCAACGCCAGCGCCGTGGCCTACCAGCTGCTGGCGCGTGCGGCGGTGAGCGGGCGGGCGGGGGGCGATCCGCCGGTCATCGCCGAGGCCCTGCGCATCATCCACCGCCATGCCGCGGACCCCTTGTTCGGCGTGGCGCGTTTGGCGCAGATGCTGCGGACGCACCGCTCCACGCTCTCCCGCGGGTTCATGTGTGCGGTGGGCGTGTCGCCGCTCGAATACCTGACGCGCCTGCGCGTGCAGAACGCCCTGGCGCTGCTGAAGCAGTCCACGCGCTCAATCGCGGAGATTGCCCGGCAGTGCGGCTACAGCGACCCCAACTACTTCTCGCGCCTGATCCGCCGCCACACGGGGCACCCGCCGCAGCAGTTCCGGCAGGGGCGCGGGTGAGGGCGCTGCCAGAGCCGGCGGCGCAGCAGAGTTGACGGGCAAGCCCGGGGCTCAACTGTAGCGCGCCGCTGTGCGGCGCGGCCTGCCGCGGGGCTTGCGCTGCTGCGCCGCACAGCGGCGCACTACAGGAGAACGGGCAAGGGGGCGCGCCCGTAAGGGGTTACGCATTGGCAGCAAGGTGGCAGCGGCGTCTCGCCGCTGCATCCAGCTGGCAGCGGCGAGACGCCGCTGCCACTTATTGACGCCAGCCAACGCGTAACCCCTTACGCGCTGCCTTTCACCACCAGCGCAAATAGTGTAACATGACATTCATGCGCCGGGTTACTCGTGTGGTATACTATCAGCTTGTCGGACTTAGCCTCAGTTCTTCACAAACTTTGTGCCGACTAAGCTGCTAGTTTGGGGGACGCAACCGCCACGCGCCGGAAAACAGTGTAATACGCAACCAAAAGAGCAGCCGGAACAAGGCGCGAGCGCGCCGGGAGCAAGCATTGAATTTTCAGTCACTGGGGTTGAAGCCGGAGCTTATTCAGGCCGTAGCCGAAATGGGCTTCGAAACGCCGATGCCGATTCAGGAGCAGGCCATTCCGGTGCTCCTGGCGGGCGACACCGACTTTATCGGCCTGGCCCAGACCGGCACCGGCAAGACCGGCGCCTACGGGCTGTCGCTGCTGCAGCGCATCGATGCCGCGCGGCGCAAGCCGCAGGTGCTGCTGCTCTGCCCGACGCGCGAGCTCTGCCTTCAGATCACCAACGAGCTGCGCCAGTTCGGCCGCTACCTCAAGGGGTTTCATGTCGTGGCCGTCTATGGCGGCGCCAGCATCACGAGCCAGATCGCCGAGATCCGCCACGGCGTGCAGGTCGTGGTGGCCACGCCGGGGCGCCTCTGCGACCTGATGCGCCGCAAGGCGCTGGACTTCACGGGCGTGAGCGTCGCCGTGCTGGACGAGGCCGACGAGATGCTCAACATGGGGTTCCAGGAGGACCTCGACACCATCCTCGACGCCCTGCCGGACGCCGCCTGCACCTGGCTCTTCTCCGCCACCATGCCGCAGGGCGTGGCCACCATCTCGCGCAAGTACCTCAACAAGCCGGTGGAAATCACGATCGGCAAGCGCAATGAGGCTGCCGCCAACCTGGTCCACGTGGTCTACCTGCTGGCGCACGCGCACCGCTATGTGGCCCTGAAGCGGCTGCTGGACTCCGAGGCCGCCATGTTTGCGCTGGTCTTCCGGCGCACCCGCCACGAGACGCAGGAGCTGGCTGAGGCGCTCACGCGCGACGGCTACCCGGCCGAGTCGCTCCACGGCGACCTGTCGCAGGCCCAGCGCGACAGCGTCATGCGCAGCTTCCGGCGCAAGCAGATGAGCCTGCTCGTGGCGACCGACGTGGCGGCGCGCGGGCTGGATGTCGACGACATCACGCACGTCATCCACTATGACCTGCCCGCCGACCTCGACGTTTACACCCACCGCAGCGGGCGCACGGCGCGCGCCGGCAAGTCGGGGGTGTCCTGGGTGTTTGCCAGCCCGGCCGAGCGCTACCGCCTGCGGCTGCTGGAGCGGAACCTGAAGATCGAATTCACGCTCGGCAAGGTGCCCGATGGCCGCGAAGCCTGCCGCCGCAAGCTGCTCGACATGGCTGTAAAGCTGGCGGCAACCGAGGTGCATCCGTCGGCGCTGGCCGACTTCCTGCCGCCCGTGGCCGCGGCGTTTGAATCGCTGAGCAAGGACGACCTGGTGGCGCGCCTGGTGGCTTCCGAGATCAAGCACTACCACGCCACGCACGGCACGAACACCGACGTGAATGCGTCGGCCTCCCAGGCCGCTCACCCGGCGGCCCGCCCCGGCGCCCGCAGTCCGCGCGCTCCCGGCGCCCGCCCGCATGAGGACGGCCCCATGCGCCGCTTCGAGGTCGACATCGGCCTGCGCGACCGCGCCAATGCCGGCGCCATCGTCCGGGTGGTCTGCGAAAGCGCCAACATCCCGTCGGCCATGATCGGGCGCATCACCGTGGACCACAACGTCTCCAGCTTCGAAGTGCAGGAGCAAGTCGCTGAACAGGTGCTGGAGGGGCTTCACGCCGCACTCTTCGACGGGCGCCCCGTGCGCGTGCGTGACGCCGCGGCGCCCGCCGGCGGCGCACCGCGCGACGACAGCCGGAAGCACCGCCCCGCGCCCCACGGCGGCCCTCGGCCGCATCAACACGGACGCCGGGGACCGGCCTAGCAGCTTGTCGGACTTAGCACTGTACCTTCACAAACTTTGTGCCGACCAAGCTGCTAGTTTGAGGGACGCAACCACCAAGCGCCGGACAACAGTCCCGGATGCTCTTTTGGTTGCGTATTACACTGCGTCAATCTGCGGACAGAAATGGTGCGGCTTTGTTTTTGTCCGCAGATTCCGCAGATTAACGCAGATTGAGAGGTAGATGTTGCACTGCGGGTTGTCGCCCGTAATCGTCCACTGATAGCGTCGCCCAATCGTCCACCGGTGGATGTAGGGGCGCCGCTTGCGGCGACCGGTTGACGAGAACGGTGCACGAGGAGAGAACGCATAACGAATCGTCATCCGCTATCGTCGCCGTTATCGTCCACCGATTGAAGGACCGTGTGGCAGGTGGCGGGTGGAGGGTGGAGGGCACACGTAGTCGCCGTAATGGGTTGGCGATAGGGGACGGCGGGAAAGTGGATGCATTGCCTTCAA
>JBAWXQ010000156.1:0-6818 GCA_037144015.1 bacterium | reverse complement strand
GCAACCCGCTGCCCGCGGGTTGCGAAAGCTCAATTACAGACAGAAAAATTGTTCCGGCTGCTCTTTTGGTTGCGTATTACACTGTTTTCCGGCGCTTGGCGGATTGCGTAATGGGTCAGTGACGGGGTGGCTGACGGATTCAGAAGTAGGTCGGCCATTCCTGGCCGACCCGGTCGGGCAGGAATGCCCGACCTACTCCAGCTTACTCGGCCGGAGCGTGGCCACCCCGTCACTGACCCATTACTGGATTGCATGGTTTCTCGTTGTCGGAAAGCCGTTGTTGGTTTATCATTGCTGAGAAGTTGGTGGTGCGACTGCCAATAATGCAGTCCGGGTGACCGATTCACACAAACGGCGGTATAAATGCCCAAAAAGATACTTCTTGTTGACGATGAGCCGCGAATTCTGTCGCTGCTTCACAGCGTGTTGCGCTCCGAGGGGCTGGAGGCCGTGTCTGCCAAGGATGGCCATTCAGCGGTCGCCCTGCTCAAGGCGCAGAAGTTTGATCTCATGGTCAGCGACATCCGCATGTCGCCTATGGACGGCATGGAGCTGTTCCGCGTGGCCCGGGCCGAATGCCCCGACATGCCTGTCATCCTGCTGACCGCCTACGGTTCCGTGGAAACCGCCATCGAGGCCATGAAAAACGGGGCCTTCGACTACCTGACCAAGCCTTTCAAGGTGGACGAACTGGTTCTGACCGTCAGGCGGGCCATCGAATACTGCGAGATCAAGGCGGAGCGCGACGAGCTGCGCGAGACACTGGCCACGCAGTGCAAGTTCGACGTGGTCGTGGCGGAAAGCCCGGCCATGAAGCACGTGTGCGAACAGATCCGGCGCGTGGCGCCGACCGATGCCACGGTGCTGCTGACCGGCGAGAGCGGCACGGGCAAGGAGGTTCTGGCGCGCGCGATCCATAACAACAGCCGGCGGCGGGACAAGCCATGGATTGCCGTCAACTGCGCCGCCTTGCCGGAGCCGCTGCTGGAATCCGAAATGTTCGGATATGTCAAAGGGTCTTTCACCGGCGCGAATTCGGATCGCAAAGGGCTCTTTGAGGCGGCGGATGGCGGCACGCTCTTCCTGGATGAAATCGTGTCCATGCCCCTTTCGCTGCAGGGGAAGCTGCTGCGCGTGTTGCAGGAGCGCGAGATGCGGCCGGTCGGCGGCACGGCAACCATCCCGGTCAACGTGCGCGTGCTGGCCGCCAGCAACGTCAACCTCGAGGACAAGGTTCGCGAGGGAACCTTCCGGCAGGACCTGTACTACCGGCTGGCCGTGATTACGATTGAAATTGCGCCGCTGCGCGACCGCCCCGAGGATGTCCTGCCGCTGGTGCAATATTTTCTGCGCAAGGAAACGCCTGCGGATACAGCCTGTCCCCGGCTGTCACGAGAAGCGGCAGATGCGCTCCTGCGATGCCCCTGGCCGGGAAATGTTCGTGAGCTGGAAAATGCCCTGAAACACGCCATGGCGTTTGTCCAGAACGACGAAATCACGCTCGATACGCTGCCGCCACGGGTCGCCACCCATGCACCCGCCAATGCCAACCCGGCCGAAACCAAGGCGGCGGCAGATTCAGTTGAGCAGTACCGGAATGTCTCGCTGCGCGCATTCCTGCGGCAAAAGGAAAAAGAATACCTGGAGCAGGTTATCGCCCGCACCAATGGCGACAAGGAACAGGCAGCCAAGACGCTCCAGATCTCGCTGGCGACCCTTTACCGCAAGCTCCCGGCCGAATCGAAGTGAGCACGTTTATCAGCCCCGCGTCGCGGCGTTGAGAATGCGCTTTCACGACTGAGAACTCGTTTAGGTAGAATCACTTAGGGAGAATGATCCATCGCCTGACAACCCAACAGGATTTCTGCCTGTAATCCCGTGGTTTTTCGTGCGCCGAGCTTCCTTGGCCTGCTGTTGGCATAACCATTGCTAATTCTAAGATAGTCCTGCCTGAAAGCGGTGGCCCGATGGATGGCGGGTGAAACAAGCCGGTACCTGCGTAGCCCGGGAGGGCGGTAAGAGCGGGTACAGGCATAACAACAGGTCCTGCGCAGCCCGGGAGGGCGGTAAGAGCGGGAAAAAACGGAGAGAAGTCATGACACAGCGCAAAGGTTTCACCCTGGTTGAAATCATGATCGTGGTTGCGATTATCGCCCTGCTGGCGGCCATCGCAATTCCGTCGTTCATGAAGTCCCGCCAGGAGTCGCGGCGCAGTTCTTGCATCAACAACCTGCGCCTGATCGACCATGCAAAACAGCAGTGGGCGTTTGCCAACGGTCAGCTCGACACGGCAACCCCGGGGACCACGGATGTCGCGGCGTATCTCAAGGCCGGCTGGCCGACCTGCCCGGATGGGGGCACGTACACGATGAACGCGGTGGCCACCAACCCGGTCTGCTCCAAGACGGCGCACACCTACTAGCAAACTGCTTGCCACGCCTGTGCCGGCATGGCATAAGAACGGCATGCGCTGGATGGATGAGAGCGTGCCGGCATGAGGCGTCCGGAACAGAGCCCCGCGCCCGGGGCGCATGTGCTGGCCTGCGCCGGTGATGTGCTGGAGATCACCCTTCGCATGGGCGGGCACCGCCCCGGCGAGGCTCTCTTCCGCACCAACCTCGGCCAGGCGGCCATGCGCCGGCAGGAGATCATCGAGCACACCGAGGCCGATGTCCCGCCGCTGGCCCGCGACTGGCATGATCTCCCCATGCGCGCCGCCGGGGACGGTGTCTTCACCGCCCGCATTCCGTTGCTCGACGTGGGCTGGTTTTCCGGCAAGGCCTGCTTCCTCCCGCGTGGCAGCACCCTGCCCGAATGGCCGGATGGCGACAACCTCGTCATCAAGGTCGGCCCGGCCCACGCCGCCTGCGCCAACACGGTTTATACTGCATTTGTGCGGCAGTTCGGCCCCTCGCTCCGCAGCGATCCGCGTGACGACACCTGCCGCAAGCTCGAGCAGCAGCTCGATGCGCGCGGCTATGCCGTGATCCCGCCGTCCGGCACCTTCCGCGACCTGGCCCGCAACCTGGATACGATCTTTGGCGAGATGCGCTTCCGCATCATCCAGCTGCTGCCCATCCACCCGGTGCCGGCCACGTTTGCGCGCATGGGGCGCTATGGCTGCCCGTTTGCCGGTCTTGATTTCCTGGGCGTGGACCCGGCGCTGGCGGAATTCGACCGGCAGGCCACGCCGCTGGACCAGTTCCGCGAACTGGTCGATGCCGTGCATGCGCGCGGCGGCCGGCTGTTCCTCGACATGCCGGCCAACCACACCGGCTGGGCCTCGACGCTCCAGAATCATCATCCGGACTGGTTCCGCCGCACGCCCGAAGGCGCCTTTGTTTCCCCCGGCGCCTGGGGCGTGACGTGGGAGGATCTCGTCGAGCTGGACTACCGCTTTCCCGCGCTGCGGGCCTTCATGGCGGAGGTGTTTCTTTTCTGGGTGCGGCAGGGCGTGGACGGCTTCCGCTGCGATGCCGGGTACATGATCCCCGCCGAAACCTGGACCTACATTGTGGCGCGCGTGCGTGCCGAGTTCCCGGATACCGTGTTCCTGCTGGAAGGACTGGGCGGCAAGCTCGAGGTTACGGAGCAGCTGCTCTCGCAGTCCAATCTCGACTGGGCCTACTCGGAGCTTTTTCAGACGCACGACCGCGGCGCCTTTGAGCGCGACTTTCCGGGCGCGCTGGCCATGGGGGCGCGCACCGGCCCGCTGATCCATTATGCCGAGACCCACGACAACAACCGGCTGGCCGCCCAGGGCGAAGCCTATGCGCAGATGCGCACCGCGCTCGCCGCGCTGGTTTCACAGCAGGGCGCCTTTGGCATCGCCAACGGGGTCGAGTGGTTTGCCACGGAGAAGATCGATGTCCACGGGGCCTCGGCCCTCAACTGGGGCGCGAAGCGCAACCAGGTCAGGGAGCTCGCGCGCCTCAACACGCTGCTGGCGCAGCATCCGGCCTTTGCCGCCGGAGCGGCCGTGCGGTTCGTCCAGGAAGGCCAGGGGAATACCCTTGCGGTCCTGCGCGTGTTCACACGTCCGGAGCCTTCCGCCGGTGCCGCGGCGCTGCTGGTCCTGGTCAACCTGGACGCCCGTCAGCGCCAGCCGGTGCAGTGGCCGGAAGCGGCGTTTGGCGCACGGCTGGCGTGGGACCTCCTGTCCGGAGCCGAAATCCGCGTCGAGGGCGCCCGTCGTCTCGAGCTGGCCCCCGGCCAGGTTTTCTGCCTGACCGGCAGAGCGGAGGATCTCAAGGAGCTCAGCCTCGCGGCGCACCACGCCGCTTGCGAGCCCGAGGCCATCGCCCGCCGCCGTCGCAACCTGCTGGCCTTGCGGGTGCGGCACTGGCTGACCGGAGCCCACACGCTGGAAGAAGGCGACGCCGAGGCTCTCGGTGCCTCCCTGGCGCGCGACCCCTTTGCGTACAGCGCCGCGGCCTGCGGCGGAACCCTGCCGCGCGTGGCCGTCTGGAACTGGCCGGAAGACGCTCGACGCAACGTGCCGGTGCCGCCCGGGTTCCTGCTGCTCATCCGCGCGGTATATCCGTTCCGGGCCCGGCTGCAGGACGGCACCCGCGTGGTGGCGAATGGCGAAAGCCTGGAGGTGCCCGGCGGCAGGCACATCGTCATGCTGCCCGTGCCGCTGGCGGTGCGCGACCATTCCCGCCTCACACTGGCGATGCGCGTGTTCCTGCCGGACCGCGTGGCGTCCGACACCTCCGGCATCCTGGCGCTGACGCCAGGAGCGGAGGCGCAGGCGGTCACGCAGGTCAGCGGCCTGGAGGTGCGGACGGACCATGACCGGTGCGCCGTGCTGGGCAACGGGCGCGGCGCCACGGCGCAGGTGCGCGCCCGGTGGGGCGAAATTCGCAGCCAGTACGATGCGCTGCTGGCCGTCAATCCGGACCCGAACGTCCCCGTGGACCGCCGCATCTTCTTCACGCGCTGCCGCGCCTGGCTGCGCCACAGCGGCTATTCACACGCCATCGATGCCACCTGCCTCGACTCCTTCGAGGCGGATCCCGGCGGGCAGTTTGCCGTCTGGCAGTTCAAGGTCCCGACCGGCGTGGGGTGCTGGGCGGTGCTGGATTTCCGCCTCACTCTGGCGCGCGGCCGCAACCGCGTGCAGCTTGCCATCTCACGCCAGGCGGGCGCGGATGGACTTGCGGATGCCAGCGCCGTGACCGTGGTGCTGCGCCCGGACATCGAATGGCGCAACTTTCACGGCAAGACCAAGGCCTATGCCGGGCCGGAGTCGCACTGGCCCGGCGAGGTCCAGCCCGAGCCGCACGGGTTCGTGTTCCGCCCGGAGCCTGGCGAGACCTGCTCGATCCGCGCCCGGCCAGGGCAGTTCCACCCGGAAGCGCAGTGGCTCTACATGGTCGGTCATCCGGAGGATGCCGCGCGCGGGCTCGACGGCGCGTCAGACCTGTTCAGCCCCGGCTGGTTCGGCATCGACCTGCTGGGCGGAGGCCAGGCGACGCTCATTGCCGAGCGCGAGGATTCGTGGCAGGTGAAGGCCTCGGAGCGGCAGGAGCCGGCGCACGACCACGCGGCGCCGGACGGCGGCGGCCGCCTGCCGCTGCCGGATGCGCTGCGCCGCGCCATGGGGCTTTATGTCGTCAAGCGCGACGACCTGCTCACGGTGATTGCCGGCTACCCGTGGTTCCTGGACTGGGGGCGCGACACCCTGATCGTGCTGCGCGGACTGATTGCCGCCGGCCGCACCGCCGACGCGCTGCAAATCCTGCGGGAATTCGGCCGCCTGGAACAGCAGGGGACACTCCCCAACATGATCCGCGGCAACGACCACGCCAACCGGGACACGTCGGATGCGCCCCTCTGGTTCGGCGTTGCCGCCGCCGACCTGATGGCGGCGCTCGGCCCCGCGGCCGTGCTCGACGCGCCCTGCGGCCGGCGCCCGCTGCGCGATGTGCTGGCCTCCATTGCCACGCACTATTGCCACGGCACGCCCAACGGCATCCGCATGGACCGCGGCAGCGCGCTGGTCTACAGCCCGCCGCACTTCACCTGGATGGACACAAACTTCCCGGCGGCCACGCCGCGCGAAGGGTACCCCGTGGAAATCCAGGCGCTCTGGATCGCCTTTCTCGACCTGCTCGGCAAGCACGTGGACCGCGCCTGGCTGGCGCTGGCCGCACAGGCGCGCCAGTCGCTGGCACAACGCTTCTGGCTGCACAAGGAGGGTTGGCTGGCCGACAACCTGCGCGCCGGATCTGGCATGCCTGCCGCGCAGGCTGCGGCGGACGACGCGCTGCGCCCCAACCAGCTGCTGGCCCTCACGCTGGGCGCGTACGACGGCGGCCGCGACCGCCAGGCGCTCATCCTGCAGGCCTGCGAGACGCTGCTGGTGCCGGGCGGCATCCGCAGCCTGGCCGACCGGCCCGTGCGCCTGGAGCTGCCGGTCTGGCGCGACGGCGTGCTGCTCAACGATCCGCGCCATCCGTACTGCGGCAGGTATGCCGGCGACGAGGACACCCGCCGCAAGCCGGCCTACCACAATGGCACCGCCTGGACCTGGCAGTTTCCGCTCTATGCCGAGGCGCTGGTCGGGCTCTACGGCGACGAGGCGCGGCCGGCCGCGCTGGCGCTGCTCGGATCCGCCACCGTCCCCATGAATGACGGCTGCATCGGGCAGCTGCCGGAGATCCTCGACGGCGACGCCCCGCACGCCCCGCGCGGCTGCGGCGCCCAGGCCTGGGGCGTGTCGGAGCTGCTGCGCGTCTGGAAGCTGGCCGCTTTGTCGGCACAGAGTTAGTGGGACGCAACCGTCGAGCACTGGACAAGAGTGAAATGCGCAA
>JBAWXQ010000155.1:0-6835 GCA_037144015.1 bacterium | reverse complement strand
TTACACCCGTTGACAGATGTGAACCGGCAAACGGAAGTCCGTGCAAATCGGACGCGGTCGCGCCGCTGTAAACGGCTACAACGCCCCTGACAAACGCCATTCCCCGCAGTTGCGGAGGAGAAGGCGGGGCGGAGGTTGGAAGCCGTGAGCCAGAAGACGTGCCGGTTCACGAGTGGTGGATCTCCTTCGCGACAAGGGAGCGGCGCCAGCGGTTCCGGCGATTTCCGGCCTCGCTGACTTTCGTTCGGCCCCCCGGGGACTTTGACGCGCCAGGCGATCCTGAACAAGGAAAACGCCGGCGCGTTTTCTGTTTCCCCGCACGAGGGAAGAAAGCAGCAATCACCGATGCACGTCTCACGCAGCAATACAGGACACAGAGGGCACAGAGCAGAACAGAGAACCCAGAGCAATACCCAACTGCGGCCGGCAAGTCGAACGCAGCAACCAGCATTCACTCTGCGCCCTCTTCCCCTCTCTGCGACCTCTGTGTCCGGAATTGGCACCATTGGATTAGGGGCTGTTGCCCGCCTGGCTTTTGTTTTGGCCGTGGCCGCCGGCGCCCGGAACACGGCTGCGGCGCCGGTTACCACCAACGCCCCCATCGTCGTCACCGCCAGCCGCGCCCATCGCACCGCGGAAGAGATGCCGGCCAACGTGACGATCCTCACCGCAGATGCCATCCGCGACTCCGGCGCGCAGAACGTGGTTTCCGCGCTGGAAACGCTCGGCGGCGTCTTCTTCCGGCACAATTCCGACAACCCGGGACAGGCCGAGGTCTCGATGCGCGGGTTTGGCCAGAACTCCTCCGGCCGCGTGCTGGTGCTGGTGGATGGCCAGCGCCTGAACAGCGCCGACATGGCCAACCTCGACTGGCTGCGCATCCCGGTCTCCGCAGTTGAGCGCATCGAAGTGCTGCGCGGCGGCCAGACCGCGCTCTACGGCAACTACGCGGTCGCCGGCGTAATCAACATCATCACCCATCAGCCATCCGATCAGCCGTCCACCACGGTCAGCACCACGGTCGGATCCGACAACACCTTCGCAGGCCACGTCGGTCATGCCGGAACCGTCGGCGGCACGCGCTACACCGCGGACGTCGACTGGCGCACGAGCGACGGCTGGCGCGACCACAGCGGCTACGCCGACACCGACGTGCGCGCCGCGCTCTCCCGCGACTGGACCGAACGCCTCTCCACCACCCTTGCCGCCTTCTACTCCGACAACCAGTACGACATGCCCGGGTACCTCTACCGGCCGGAGATGGCCGCCGATCCGCGGCAATCCCTCGCGTTCAATGCCCAGGGCGAAGCCACCAGCCGCACCTTCGGCGGCACGCTCAGCGCCAGCGGCACGCTCGACGCCGACAGCCGGATCGAGGGCGACCTGACCGCCAGCCGCCGATCCAACACCAGCGACTGGCCCTTCTACGGCAGTTACAGCACCTCCACGCTCGACAGTTTCGCCGTCACGCCCCGCTACCTGCGCGACAGCGATCTGGCCGGCCACCGCAACCGCCTGCTGACCGGCGCCGACCTCGGCCTGGAACAACTTGACTTCCACGGCTACGACAGTCCGGCGCGCGTCAGCCAGACCGACGCCAGTTCGCTCAGCCGCAGCCACGCCGGCCTCTACGCACAAGATGAATTCTGGATGACCCGGCAGGTGTCGCTGGCGCTCGGTGCGCGCGGCGAAACCTACCGCTACGCCTCCGACTCCATCACCAACCTGATCGACCGCAGCTCGTCCAGTTCCGCGCAGCGGCACAACCAGTACGCACTCGACGCCGCCCTGCTCTACCGTCCGGTTGATGACATCAAGCTGTTCGTGCGCGCCTCCACGCTCTACCGCGACCCCTTCGTCGACGAGATGACAACCCTCTACCACTATTCCGTGCCCCTGAACAGCGTGCCCATGAACACCGGGCTCAAGCCTGAAACCGGCCGGCAACTTGAAGCCGGCGGCTCCGCGGTCCTGGCGAAGGAGTGGTCGTTCGATCTCTCCGCCTACCGTCTCGACATGCGCGACGAAATCGCCTGGCGCGCCGTGGACTCCTTCTCGGGATACAACGACAATCTCGAGCAAACGCGCCGCTATGGCGTGGATTCGGCCCTGACCTGGCAGCGCCGCGGCCGGGGGCTCGTGGCCGCCAGCTACAACTATGTCGACGCCACGTTCTCCGCCGGCGACAACCGGGGGCGCGACGTGCCGCTCGTGCCCGCCCATGTGGTCACGGCGCGGGGCGAATACGAACTGCCCTTCGGCCTGACCGTGCTTGCCGCCGTGCACGGCGTAAGCAGCCAGCACCCCGGCGGCGACAACGCCAACCAGGACGTAAAGCTCCCCGCATACGGCACGCTCGATCTCGGCCTGCGCTACCGCCCGCGCGGGGCTGACGGGCTGGAAGTGCTCGTTGGCGTGGACAATGTGCTCGATGCCATTTATGCCAACAGCGCCCTCTCCCAGTTGCAGTGGGGCATGCCGCCAGCCTACTACCCCGCACCCGGCCGCACGTGGAAAGTCGGGGCGTCGTACCGGTTCTAGGTGCGGGCTGACGCCCGTCCCCGTGCAATGCAAGGCGGGCATCAGCCCGCAACCCAATGAATGAACAAATCAAGGACTCCGAGAGCACAGAGAGGAACAGAGACCACAGAGAAATGCCTGCCTGCGGCCGGCGAGCCGGCCGCCACAGCATGAAATTCTCTCTGTGCTCTCTTTCTTTCTCTGCGGCCTCTGTGTCCTTATGTACTCGTACTCGATTGATTGGCGGTCGTCGAACGTCGGTTCGAGGACGATTACGAGACCCTGAACCCCGAACCCTGAACCCTGAACCCATTCTTCCACCTGCCCCTGCCACTTGACCCTGAATACAGCCCCTCTCTCCCGAAAGGCACCCCATGATCTCCCTCCCGCTTCTGCTGGCGACCGCCGCCGCCCCGGCCGGCACGCTCGCCGCCGTGCAGAACATCTTTGACCGCGGCGGCTTTGCCATGTGGCTGCTGCTGGCCTGCTCGCTGGCCGCCACCAGCATCACCATTGAACGGCTGATCGTCTTCTGGCGTAACCGCCGCGCCACCACACAGGGCGCCGACGCGGTGGACCAGGTGCTCGTGCTCACCTCGGCCGGCCGCTTCGACGAGGCTGAGCAGCAGGCCCGGCAGGCCCCCGGCATGGCCTGCCGCATCCTGACGCTCGGCCTGCACCACCGTGACCTGGGGCTGCACGACAGCCTCGAGGAGGCTGCCAATGCGGAGCTCGACTACCTGCGCCGCGGCCTGGCCGTGCTGGATACGATCATCACGCTCGGCCCGCTGCTCGGCATCCTCGGCACGGTCACGGGAATCATCCGCTCCTTCCACGTGCTCGGCAACGACACGGTGGACCCGACCATCGTCACCGGCGGCATCGCCGAGGCGCTGCTGACCACGGCCGGCGGCCTGGCCGTCGCCATCTTCGCACTGATCCCGTTCAACTTCTTCGTCGCCAAGGTGCGCCAGCGCGCACGCACGCTGGAACACACGATCCATCAGTTCGAGATGGCGTTTGGCAAAGGGCGGCAGGTTGAGTCAAAATAAAGGAGGATTCAGGATTCAGAATTCAGAATTCAGAATAGCAACAGCGAACCGGACGCTCTCCCAATTCTGAATCCTGAATCCTGAATCCTGAATTCCACACGGAATTCCCCATGCGCCTGGACACCGGATACGAGGAACGCCGCGCGCGGATCGAGCTGATCCCGCTGATGGACGTGCTTTTCTTCCTGCTGGTCTTCCTCATCTACTGCATGCTCTCCATGACCACGCACCGCGGCGTGCGCGTGGACCTGCCGCGCGCCGGCGGTCTGACCGAGGCCGGCCGGCGCATGGTCGTCACCGTGCTCGCCTCGGACCAGCTCCAGCTCGACGGACGCCCCATGGCCGCGGACGACCTGGTGGTGGCCGTGGCCGAACAGTGGCGCATGGCCAGGACGCCCGTGCTGATCAGCGCGGATCGCACGGCGCACATCGGCGCCGGCATCGAGCTCCTGGCCAAGCTCAAGCGCGCCGGCGTGGAAGCCGTGGCCTTCCAGGTCGCAGCGGAGGCGAAGAGCAAGGCGATGTGAGGGGATACGAGAATCCGTGATCCGTCATCGGTGATCGATGATCGGTGAAAATAAGAACACGGATCACCGATGACTGGTTACCGATCACGCAGAGCCCGAACCATGTACGCTGAAACCAAAGCTTCACGCACGCCAGACCTGCGGCTGAGCAGTTCGCTGGCGCTGGCCGTGCATGCGCTGCTGCTGCTGCTCGCCGGCGCCGCGGTCACGCAGTCGCGTGCCCGGTTCACGCCGCCGGCGCTCCAGATCATCCGGCTCGACGTGGATCTCCCGGCGCCCGAGGCGGCGGATGACACGCTGGCCACGCCCTCCGCTTCGCCGGTTCAGGCCGCCGTGCCGCAGCCGCTTGTTGCCCCGCCCCGCCCCTCGTTGGCGGTGCTAAACGAGGAGCGCCTCGCGCCAGCCGCCGCACCGGATTCCCTGGCGCCGCAAAAGGATCAAGCCGACGCAACCGCCTTCGTGACATCCGGAACGATCACCAAGAGCTTTTTCAGCACCGCCACCGAGGGGGCGCCGGCCGGGGTCCCGCCGGCCACCCCCGAGCCCGCGGCCGGCAGCGGCACCGGCAGCAACGCCGGCAGCAGCGCCGGCATCGAAGGGCCCATCTCGCTGCGCCGCGGCATGAAGCCGCCGTACCCCCTGGGCGCGCGGCAGCGCGGCGAGGAAGGCACGGTCGTGCTGGAAACCACGGTCGCGCCGGATGGCCGCGCCACGGCCGTGACCGTAGTTTCCTCCAGCCGCTTTGCGGAGCTTGACCGCGCCGCCGTGAAGGCCGTGGAGCGCGCCACCTTCAACCCCGCCACCGAAAACGGCCGCGCCATCGAGGCGCAGGCACGCATCACCATCATCTTCCGGCTCACCCAGTAGCGAACCCAACCGACACGCAATGAATACTGAACCCAAGCTTCCCGCCCTGCCGCCCGGCCTGCCGTGGCGTCTCGGAACCACGTCGTATGTGTACCCGGCAGATGTGCTGCCCAATGTCGAACGCCTCGCCGGCCACACCCGGGATGTCGAACTCGTCCTGTTCCAGTCACCCGATGCCGCCAACCTTCCCTCGCCGGAGACCATCGAGCAGCTCGACCGCCTGCGGCGCGCCCACGGCTTCACCTTCACCATCCACTTTCCGATCGACCGCCAACTCGGCCACCCGGACCGGCAGCACCGCGCCGAACTGCTCCGGCAGCTCGGCCTCATCGTGGCGCGGGTGCAGCCGCTCGAGCCGTTCGCCTACATCCTCCATCCCGAAGGCATTGCTCCCGGCGCTACGCCGGAAGCCATCGCCGCCTGGCAGATCCGCCTGGCGGACAGCGTCGCGCGCATCGTCGACCTGGGCCTCGCGCCGGAACGCCTGGCCATGGAGAACCTCGCGCAGCCGTTCGAGTGGTGCGCCCCGATCATCGAGTCTGCCGGCCTCTCGGTCTGCATCGACATTGGCCACCTCTGGCGGAACCGCGTGCCGGTCGCGGACCACCTGCGCAGCTGGCTGCCGCGCACGCGCGTCGTGCACCTCCACGGCGAGCGCGACGGCCGTGACCACCTCTCGCTGGCCCGCACAGATCGCGACCGGCTGGCCGCGGCCCTGCGCGAGCTCCGGCAGCCACCCCCGTTTACCGGCGTGGTCACGCTCGAAGTCTTCTCCTTTGACGACACCGCCTCCTCGATCGACGTGCTGCGGGAGACCCTGGCATGAATCGCGCGGACACGAAGGAATGCACATGAAGCCAACCATCACCCTCGTCCTGGGCGGCGCGCGCAGCGGCAAGAGCACCGCTGCGGAGCGCCTGGCGCACGAACGCTGGCGCCGGCCGCTCTATCTCGCAACCGCCGAACGCACGGACGCCGAGATGGCGGAGCGCATCGCCGTCCACCGCGCCCGCCGCGGCCCGCACTGGAGCTGCGTGGAGGAGCCGCTCGACCTGGCCCGGGCGCTGCTGTCCGGCGCGCCGGACAGCGACGGCGTGCTGGTCGAATGCCTCACCACCTGGGTTGCCAATGTGCTGGTCAGGGAGGGCGAGGCCGCCTTGAGCCTGCGGCGCGACGCCTTGTTCGCGGCGCTCGCCGCCACGCCGCGCCCCGTCATCCTCGTCAGCAACGAAGTGGGCCTGGGGATTGTCCCCGAGCATCCGCTCGGCCGCCAGTTCCGCGACCTCGCCGGCTGGCTCAACCAGGACATGGCGCGCCTGGCGCACGAGGTTACCTTCCTGGTCGCCGGCCTGCCGCTCTGGCTGAAGATCCTGGACCCCTCGCCCCCGCAGGGTCACACGACCTCCCGTAACATGGATGAATCGCAAGGCGGGTGTCAGCCCGCAACCCATATGTGAAAAATCAAGGACGCCGAGAGCACAGAGAGGAACAGAGACCACAGAGAAAGGCCTGACTGCGGCCGGCGAGCCGGCCGCAGCATGAAGTTCTCTCTGTGCTCTCTTTCTTTCTCTGTGGCCTCTGCGTCCATCCACTTGGATGCTCCAAGATACATGCGAAGCCTTGAGAAAATGACAAGCATCGCACGGGCGGGGCCGCGCGCATCGTGGCCATCACGCAGCGCCCCAGGCCCGATGTGCGGCGCAAGCGCATCTGTGTCTTTGCCGGCGACCACGGCGTGTGCGCCGAGGGCGTCAGCGCCTACCCGCCCGCGGTCACCAGCCTGATGGTCGGCAATTTTCTGCGCGGCGGCGCCGCGGCTGGCCTGCCCGTGGTCGTGGACGGCTTCATCTCCAGCGCGGCCGCGCTGAC
>JBAWXQ010000154.1:0-6855 GCA_037144015.1 bacterium | reverse complement strand
CGGCAGAAGGCTCTGGCCCGATCCGAGGTCTATGTCCGACAGTCTCCTAGCAGCTTGTCGGACTTAGCCTTTGCGCTTCACAAACTTTGTGCCGGCCAAGCTGCTAGATGGAGGGACGCAACCGCCAAGCGCCGGATATCAGGGTAATCCGCAGCCAAATGAGCGTCCGAAACAAGTTTGCTGTCTGTAATTGCGTCTCCGCCACCCGCTGGCAGCGGGTGGCTCAACTAGCAGCCTGGTCGGCAGACGGCATGTATTTTTACAAGGCTACGTCCGACAGGCTGCTAGGCCAGGCCGCGCGAAAAATTGGCCGTGTGAGCTCCGGCGATGGGATGGCCTGCCTGCAGGGCCGACCAGCAGGCCGTGATATCCATGTGGGGCAGGGACCAGAGAAAGTCGGCGCGGAACCAGCGTACGCCGTGACGCCGCAGGTCCGGCAGATGTCCGGCCAGGCAGAAGGGAGCTTCGGCGATGGTCACCCAGCGGTTGTCCAGGCGGTGCGTGAACAGGCGGTTGCCGCGGCGATTGACCAGCGGCCACGGCGCCTCCGGTTCTCCTCCGAGCGCCGGCGGCGTTTCGGAAAGGAAGAGCGGCGTCTGCTGCCACGCCAGAACTTCGATGGCCGGCGCGCCGCGTGCGGCAAGCGCGGCAATGTTCTCTTCCGTGTCCTCGGGTGACGCCACGGCACGGGAGATGCCGAGACCGGCCTGCAGCTCGCGTGCCGCGTGGTTCAGGCCGTAGAACGACCAGTCGGCGGTCAGGTCCAGCGGTGTGCGGGCGGCATCGTGCAGCACCTGCCACCCGCCCAGGTCGGCACATTCCCACCGGCCCCAGCCATCCTCCAGCAGCGCGGCGACGGTGGCCTGCAGCACAGCCTCCTCGTGCTGCCGCGTGATCAGCGGCAGGGCCAGCCGCAGGCGCGCACGCGGTACGTGCGGCAGCCAGGCGGCCAGCTGCGCGCGGGCCTCGGCTGGCGGCAGGTGGCCGAGGTGCAGGATGATCTCATCCGCCGTGGCCAGCCCTGCCGGCGCCGCGCCGGCCAGGTCAAGCTTGACCGTCCAGCACGGAGCCGCCTTCGCGGCGGCACGGCTGTGGGCGCGAGCGGGGCGAACGGCAAACAGACGGCAAGCCGCCTCGCGCGTGGCCTGCCGCGCGGCTTCATGCTGTGCGGTGAGCGCGTCGAACAGCTTGCGCCGCACGTCGTTCAGCGCCGAGGCGGGCGCAAAGAGTTCCTGCGGGTCGTCCACGTCAATCGTGGCCACCTGCCACGGCGTATCGCCGGAGCGCTCCAGCGCGCGACGGATGGCAAGGGCTGTTTGCCCGGACTGGCGCGCGGGAGTCAGCGGCAGGGACACCGATGCGGAAACAACCGGCTGCGGCAGGCCCGTTGCCGTGTTTGCCGCCTGCGCCGCAAACGTGAGCCCCTCCGGGCGCAGCGTGGCCGTTACGCGGACAGGGCGTGTCTGCCGGCAGTCGGATGGCCGCGGCCGCTGCACCGGGTAGCGGCGGCGCACGGCTTGCGATGCCGAGCAGAAGACGGTTGCGCCGGCCGAAATGGGGGGGACATCTTTGTCCGGCAGGCGGACCTCGACCGCGGTTCCGGCCGGCAGGCTGACTTCCAGCCGGCTGCTTCCGGCGCGGCGCAGCGCCTCCACGGCAAACCCGAACGGCCGGCCGCCCTGCGGCGGGTCCAGCTGCAGGCCGTCATGCTTCTCGAGGGCGCGGCGCGTCTGAAAATGCAGCCAGCGGTAGTTGCGGGACTCGCGCAGCACGGCGCGCACTTCGCCGATGGCGGCGCCGCGGTGGCCGACGGCAGACGCGTCGATGATCTCCGCGGCGGGCGTGTCGCGGCCGGGGGCATAGAGCTGCGTCCACGGGCGGCTGAAGATGGTCTGGAGGTCCTGGACGAGCAGGGCCTCCTCGTCCGGCGTCAGGGTGCCGTCCAGCTTGCGCCGGTAGTAGTCGGTGACGCAGGCGACATAGCAGGCGTTCTTCATGCGCCCTTCAATCTTGAGGCTGGCGAAGCCGGAGGCCGCCAGCTCCGGCATGCGCGGCGCCAGGGCCAGGTCACGCATGGAGAAGGGGAATGCGCCCGGCGCCGCGCCGCGGCCGCCGGAATCCGGGTCCCGCGCCGACGGTTCCCGGCAGCCGTAGGCGCATCGTCCGCGGTTGCCGCTGCGGCCGGACTGGTGGGAGGAGTAGAGGCAGAGGCCGCTGTAGGAGTAGCAGAGTGCGCCGTGCACAAAGATCTCCACTTCGATGCCGGCCTCGCGGCCGATGCGCGCCGCCTCGGACAGCGTCAGCTCGCGCGCCAGCACCACGCGGTGGAAACCCAGTCCGGCCAGGGCGCGGGCACCCGCGAGGTTGTGCGTGGCCAGCTGTGTGCTGGCATGCAGGCGCAGGCGCGGAAAACAGCGGCGGGCGACCTGCGCCACGCCGAGGTCCTGCACGATCACCGCATCCGCGCCGATGTCGTCGAGCAGCTCCAGCGTGTCCACGATGCCGGCGAGGTCGCGGTCCAGGACCAGCGTGTTGAGCGTGACGTACACGCGGCGCGGCCGTGCCAGCGCATGGGCGTGCGCCACGAGAAGGCGCAGCTCCTCCGGCGACAGGTTGGTGGCGTCGGCGCGTGCCGAGAACCGGGGCAGGGCCGTGTAGATGGCGTCGGCGCCATGCTGCAGCGCCGCGCAGGCGCAATCAAAATCGCCTGCCGGCGCCAGCAGTTCAGGGCGTGCCGGCCGCAGGGGAGTTATGTCGTCGGAAGGCATGGCATGAACCGGTTCGGTTGTGGTTTCAGAAGGGCACAGCATAGCAGTTCCGGATGCCGGCGTCTTGCCCCGTCGCCGCGCTGGCGCGCGCGCCCATTTTGGCCTCCGTTTGACCAGTAAACACGGGTTATTTGTTGAATGACGGCGCCGGCGACCCGGGGGCGTCGCCGGCGTTTCCGGGACGCCGGGCAGCAAAAGGCTGTATTTGCTGGGGCGGATTCTTTTTTTGTTGCATTCTCCCAATAACTGCGGCACATTTGCAGCAACCGTGGGATTATTCTCTCACTGCATTGAAACGCGCAAAAGGAGTCAGCACATGGCTAAGACCCCGAAGACCAAGTCACAGATCATGGCCGCCATTGCCGAGAAGGCCGGCATTTCGAAGAAGCAGGCGAAGGAAGCGGTCGAGACGCTTCTGGCCATCGCCTACGTCGGCGCCAAGGACAAGAAGGGATTCACGATCCCCGGTCTGGGCAAGCTGATCAAGGTGCAGCGCAAGGCGCGCATGGGTCGCAACCCGGCCACCGGTGAGGCAATCAGCATCCCGGCGAAGACGGTTGCGAAGTTCCGTCTGGCCAAGGCGGCCAAGGAAGCGGTCCTGAAGAAGTAGGACGTTGGCTTGTGCCGACCGGAGATGGCCGCAACGCGAAGCGTGTTGCGGCCTTCTCTTTTGGGTGCGCCCGGGGCGATCCTTCACCTTTACTTGCGCCGGCTCGCTCGCGTATTCTGAACCGGATTCCAAAAATAGTTTTCGCGGGACGCGAAAACCCGCGGAGGTTCATCGTGGCACAAAAAGTCCTGATCACCGGCGGCAGCGGCTTTCTCGGCATCAACCTGGTTCGGCATCTCGTTTCCAGGGGGATCACGGATCTCCGCTCGCTTGACCTGGCGCCGTTCGACTATCCGGAGCGCGACAAGGTAGAGGCCTTCACCGGCGACATTCGCGATCCGGCCGCGGTGGCCAAAGCCATGCAGGGTGTCACCTGGGTGGTGCATACGGCGGCGGCCCTGCCGCTCTACAAGAAGGAGGACATTTACTCCACGGACATCGAGGGCACGCGCACCCTTCTGGCCGCGGCAAAGGCCGCCGGCGTGACGCGCTTCGTGCATGTCTCCTCCACCGCGGTCTACGGCATCCCGGATCATCACCCGCTGCTGGAGTCCGACCCGCTGCAGGGCGTAGGCCCCTACGGCATTGCCAAGATCGCGGCCGAGGAGGAGTGCCTGAAGTTCCGGGCGCAGGGGATGTGCGTGCCGATCATCCGCCCCAAGTCGTTCATCGGCCCCGAGCGCCTCGGCGTGTTTGCGCTCTTCTATGACTGGGCCAGGGACGGCCGCAACTTTCCCATGATCGGCTACGGCCACAACCGCTACCAGCTCCTCGACGTGGAGGATCTCTGCGAGGCCATCCGGCTCTGCCTCACGCTCGACGCACCGAAGGTGAACGATGTCTTCAACATCGGCGCGCGCGAATTCACCACCATGCGCGAGGACTACCAGGCCGTGCTGGACGTGGCCGGCCACGGCAGGCGCATTGTCGGCTTCCCCGCGCGCCCCGTGATCTGGACGCTGCGCCTCCTGGAGGCGCTGCACCTTTCGCCGCTGTACAAGTGGGTCTACGAGACCGCCTGCGAAGATTCGTTTGTCAGCATCGAGAAGGCCCAGCGCATCCTCGGCTACAGCCCGCAGCACTCCAACAAGGACGCCCTGATCCGCAACTACAACTGGTACCTCGCCAACGTGCAGAATTTCCGCAGCGCCTCCGGCATCTCCCACCGCGTGCCGTGGAAGCAGGGCATCCTGCGGCTGTTCAAGCTCTTCTTCTGATCGCGGCGTCCACATTGACATTTTTCAGATTCTGGCCGGTGCGTTGCGGGCACGGCTGGAAGGCCTCGGCGAGCCGCTGCCGTTCCCGGACCTTCAAATCGCCGCCATGGCCATGGCCAACGATCTCGTGCTGGTGACCGGCAACACGCGCCACTTGGCGCGGGTCCAGGGGCTCAGACTGGAGAACTGGCTGGCGGACAGCGATTGAACAGGTTTGGGAGTAGACCATGCGAATGCCCCGGCGACGGGTAATGGGTCAGTGACGGGATGGCCACGCTCTGGCCGGGTATCAGGAGTAGGTCGGGCATTCCTGCCCGACCGGGTCGGCCAGGAATGGCCGACCTACTCCTGAATCCGTCAGCCACCCCGTCACGGACCCATTACGGCGCCGGCAGGTACGGTATATCCAAATCGGCAGTCTAGCACTAGAATGTGCCACCTCACACCGACAACCCTGAGTAAGGATTCTCCATGCATCCCTGGGAAACCATTGGAAACTTCGGCATCAACCGCCTCGCGCCGCGCGCGTGGTTCACGCCGTATGCGGACGGCGAGACGGCTGCGCGCGGCGGGAACGTAGCGTCCACGCGGGTGCAGTCGCTCAACGGCGCCTGGAAGTTTCACTACGCGGCCATGCCGCTGGCCGCGCCGGAGGGGTTTGCGAAGCCGGCGTTTGACGATGCCGCGTGGGACACGCTGCCCGTGCCCTCCTGCTGGCAGATGCACGGCTATGGCCGGCCGCATTACACCAACGTGATCTATCCGTTCCCGGTCGATCCGCCGCGCGTGCCGACGGAGAACCCGACGGGCAGCTACCGCCGCACATTTGTGGTGCCGGAGTCATGGGACGGCCTGCAGATCCGCCTGCGTTTCGACGGCGTGGACTCTTGCTTCGAGGCGCATGTCAACGGACACTGCGTGGGCATGGGCATGGGCAGCCGCCTGCCGCACGAGTTCGACATTACCCGGCAGGTGACGGCCGGCGTGAATACGCTGGCCGTGCGCGTCTGGCAGTGGTCCGCGGGGTCGTACCTGGAAGACCAGGACATGTGGTGGCTCTCCGGCATCTTTCGCGAGGTGTCGCTCGTGGCCATGCCCCGGGTGCAGATTGCGGACCTGTATGTTGTGACCGACCTGGACGATAAGTGCCAGGACGCCGTGCTTCGCGTCGAGACCGCGGTTGCCAACCTTGGCGGCGATGCCGCCGCCGGGCAGCTGGAACTGCGCCTGTGCGACGCGGCCGGCGTGAAAGTCGCCGCCGCCAAGGCCGCCGTGGGCGTTGCTGCCGGCGCCACGGCCGCGGTTGCGCTGCAGATGAAGGTCGCCGCGCCGCGCAAGTGGTCGGCCGAGGATCCGTATCTCTATCAGCTAATCGCCACCCTGTGCGATGCCGCCGGCAACGTGCTCATGGCCGCGCCGCAGCGCGTGGGGTTCCGCCAGGTCGAGATCGCGGATGGCCAGATCCGCGTCAATGGGAAGAAGATCTTCTTCCGCGGCGTGAACCGGCATGAACATCACCCCGACCTGGGGCGAACCATCCCGCTCGACACCATGATCCAGGACATCCTGCTCATGAAGCGGCACAACATCAACGCCGTGCGCACCAGCCACTATCCGGATGACCCGCGCTGGTACGACCTCTGCGACCAGTATGGCATCTACCTGATCGACGAGTGCGACCTGGAGACCCACGGCTTCGGCATGCCTGACTGGAAGAGCTGGAGCGGCAACCCGCTCGGCGATCCGCAGTGGGAGGCGCCGATCGTGGACCGCATGCAGCGCATGGTGCTGCGCGACCGCAACCACCCCAGCGTGGTGATCTGGTCGCTCGGCAATGAGGCCGGGTTCGGCTGCAACCACGCGAAGATGAAGGCCGCCGCCAACGCGCTCGACCCCACCCGGCCGATTCACTACGAGGGTGACTACTTCATGGAGGTCGCCGACATGTACAGCCGCATGTACCCCGCTCCCGGGGAGTGCGAGCAGATCTGCAAGGCCGCGGGGGACCACAAGGTTTGGGGCGATCAACTGCTGCTCCGTGACCGCTACGCCCGGAAGCCGTTCATCCTCTGCGAATACGCCCACGCCATGGGCAACGGCCCCGGCAACCTCAAGGAATACTGGGAAATTATCTACCGCGAGCCGCGCTTTGCCGGCGCGTTCGTCTGGGAGTGGATCGACCACGGCATCCGCGCCGTGCGCGCCGCGGACGGCCTCGCCCGCGTGGCGGGCGAACAGGGTTCAGGGTTCAGGGTTCAGG
>JBAWXQ010000153.1:0-6897 GCA_037144015.1 bacterium | reverse complement strand
ATAGGTCCTATTGGACCAATGGGACCTATTTCCGACCCATCTCACTCTGGATCGCCGCCGCCGCCGCGCGCGGATCGGCGGCCTCGAGGATGGGGCGGCCGACCACGAGGTGGGTGGCGCCATCGCGCACAGCCTGCGCCGGGGTGGCCACGCGTTTCTGGTCGCCGAGGTCGGCACCGGCCGGCCGCACGCCGGGCGTGACCAGCAGCGCGGCCGGCCCGAGCAGCTTGCGCATGGCGGCCACTTCCTGCGGCGAACAGACAATGCCATGGGCGCCGGAGCCGACCGCCAGCAAACCCAGTGCGGCCACCTGTTCAGCCATAGCGCGGCCAACTCCGAGATCCGTCAAATCCGTCTGATCCAAACTCGTCAGGCAAGTCACCGCCACCACGCGCGGCGCAGCCGCGCCACATGCCGCCGCCGCCTCGGCGGCGGCATGGATCATGGCGCGCCCGCCGGAGCTGTGAATGGTGAGCAGGTCCACGCCCAGACCGGCACAGGTTTTCACGGCACGTTCGACCGTGCGCGGGATGTCATGCAGCTTGAGGTCCAGGAAGACGCGCTTCCCCTGCCCCTTGACGCGCGCCACGACATCCGGGCCGGTGGCGCTGAACAGCTCCAGCCCGATCTTGTAGAAGCTCACGGCCGGGCCGAGGCGCCTCACCATGGCCTCCGCCTCCGCGGCGGACGATACATCCAGTGCCACAATCAATTCGGTCATAAGTTTCTCGCGCTTCCCCGGTACTTAGCGGTTGCTTCCCCCAAACTAGCAGCTTGGTCGGCACAAAGTTTGTGACACGCAGAGGCCACGTCCGACAAGCTGCTAGAGCGTGTTGGACCAGGCGCGACGGCCGCGGGCGTCCTCGAGCTCGACATACGCATAGGGCCAGTCGGCCGGACGCGCAAAGGTCGCCTCGGTCAGGAGCGGGCCGCGGAAGGCGCCGCAGCGGTGGCCGCAGGAGTTCGGTCCGACCAGCCGGGCAAACCGCACCGGCGACGTGCGCACCGTGACTTTTCCGCCGTGAGCCGCGATGCTGTGGAACTTCGGGCCGCAGGAGGAGTAGTATCGGCCGCGCCGGATGGCCTCCACGATGGCGGTTGGCGTGCACACGCGCGCGTTGACCATGATCCACGCGCCATTCCAGCCGGGGTGATGGGCCGTGATGTGGGCGTCATCCGCGGCAAACGCGAGCATGCCCGGCTGCTGCGAAAGGCCGAAGTGCCAGTACGCCAGGTTGTCGCCCTTGCCATTCAGCCACTGACAGACGTGGTTGTAGACTTCCACGCCGTCGAAATTCCAGCGCCAGACCTCCTCGGGGGTGTTGCCCATCCACAGGGGGTGCGCGAGAATGAGCAGGCCGCCCTGCGCGCGCACTGCCTTCAGGCCATTCTCGAACCCCATCTCCCGGCGCACATTCTGGAATTTTCCCAGCCCGACGACGTGGTAGTTCCCCCCCTGCCGGTCGCGGCCGTCGAGCTCGATGCCGTCGAGCCATAACAACTTGCTGGCCGCCTGTTTCCGGGCCGGCGCGTCCGAGGCGACCCAGTGATCTGTGCGGAACAGAAAGTCATACCCCTGGCCGGCATACATGGCCTCCAGTTCTGCGAACGTCTTGCCGCCATCCGAGGCCGTGCTGTGGATGTGCGTGTTGCCCTTGAACCAGCGCCCGCCGGTTCCATATCGGTTTGCCTTCATGTGCTCTGTCGGGCTCCTTTCAGGAAAAGCGCCAGCAGTTCCGCTGGCGCGAACAGCAGGTGATCCGGCCGGACGGCCCGCAGCCGCGGCGCATCGTGCCATCCCCAGGCAGCGGCAACGGTGGTGGCGCCCGCCAGGCGTCTTTCCAGAATATCACCGCGCGTGTCGCCGATGTAAAAAAATGGCCTGCCCGGGCAGGCCGCCGCCGCCCGGCCGATCTTCTCAACCTTGCTGGCCCCTTCCTCCGCCCCCAGGATCTGGCGCACGCAGGCCACATCCTGCCGCTGCAGCACGCCGGCGACCACGCTGGCGATGCCCGAGGTGACAACGAATATGGCGCTCGTGCGGGCCAGGCTGGCCAGCACTTCGGGAACGCCCGGCCAGAGGCGATACGCCCCGGCGCTGGCCTCCAGGTGCCTGCGCAGCGCCGCAAACAGCGCCGGCAGGGACTCCGCCAGGACGCCGTCAAAGTCGAAGATCAGGGCGCGGTCAACCGCCTGTTCACCTGTTGACTGCATATTGCCTTCAAGCCTCCGCCACGTACCGGCGCAGGTTCTCAAGGCCCAGCGCAATCGCCTTGAGCGGATCTTCCAGCCCCTCGAACTCGATGGACAGCACGCCGTCGTAGCCGGCGCGCTTCATGATCCCGAGGCATTGCGCGATCGGCACGTCGCCATGCCCGATGATCGCTCCCCGCAGAAAGTTTCCGGCGCGCGACCGGAACCAGCCGGCGCCCGGGTTCGGGGCGTGGCCGGGCTTGGTGTGGAAATCCTTCGCATGCACATGGCAGGCATACGGCATCACGCGGCCAAGCGCCTGTGCCGGATCCTCGTCCGCGCAGAGGAAGTTTCCCATATCGGCCAGCAGCCCGAAGTTCGGGTGGTTCACGCCGTTGGCCAGCTTCTCCACGCGGTCGCTGTCCTGGCAGAAGAAGCCGTGATTCTCCACCATAGTCCGAATCCCCAGATCTGCCGCGAACTCCGTGATCGCCCGGCACCCCTTGATCAGCGTCGGCAGGGCATCGTCGAATCCGCGCGGGCCCTTGTGTTGCGCCGTGAAGCCGCGCGTGGCATCGTGCCGCATGCCCGGCGCGCCCAGGATCCTGGCCACGCGCACCTCGTCCTTCAGCCGCTCCACCTCAGCCTTCCAGTCGCCGCTGCTGCCGTTCAGGAAGTCCGCGCCGATGGTGTAGTTGGCCACGGGCAGCCCGGCCTTGTCGCACGCCTCCCGGACGCGCGGCGCGAACGTCAGCGGCGTCTCGCCGGCGGGGAGCGTCAGGGTCGAGAACTCGATCACGTCAAACCCCATCTCCTTCGTCCTGGGGATGATGTCGAGCTGGCCCATCAGGCCCTTGTTGACCAACTGGCTGAAGCTATACGAGCTGACTCCGAGTTTCATTCGCCTTCCTTTCTGTCTGTCATAGCGTCTTCGCCACCCGCTGTCAGCGGGTGGCTCAACTAGGAGACTGTCGGGCTTAGACTATTGGTTGCGACCCGCCCCATGCCGACAGTCTCCTAGGACTTGTCAAACGGGTACCGCACGCCCCACTCCGCGCGCAGGCGGGTCATGAAGCTGGTCAGCATCAGGCTTTCGTCAAGCGGCGCGCCCGGGCTTTCCAGCAGCCCGCCCCGCACGCACCGGGCCACCTCCATGGCCTCGTATTCGTAGCCGGTGGCCAGGAACGGCCGGCGCTCGCGGATCTCGCACGGCGGCGTCTTCAGCACCGCCTCCTGCGCCTTGTAGAACGGAATCGGGATCTCGATGCTCCCCTCGGTGCCGGTGAGGCGCGCGCTGATGGTGCCCTGTGTGCGCACGCCGCAGGTCAGCACGGCCATTTCGCCGCGCGGGTAGAGCAGCAGGATCCCGGCCTGCTCGTCCACGCCGGACGGCCCGACCTCGGCCAGGCTTGCGAAGCGCGGCGGCAGCCCGCCGAACACCCAGCTGGTGAAGGCCAGCGCGTAGACGCCGACATCCAGCAGCCCGCCGCCGCCCAGCGCCGGATTCATCAGGCGCGACTCCGGGTTGCCGGGGCAGCGGAAGGAGAAGTCGCACTCCAGCCGGCGGAGCTCGCCGATCCTCCCCTGCTCCAGCCATTCGGAGACCACGCCCATGACCGGCAGGAAGCGCGTCCACATCGCCTCCATCAGGAACACGCCGCGGCGGTGCGCGCAGTCAATCATGGCCACGGCCTGCTCGACGTTGCCGGCAAACGGCTTTTCGCACAGCACGGCGCGCCCCTGCTCCAGGCAGAGGATGGCGGCCTCGGCGTGCAGGTGGTTGGGCGTCGCCACATAAATCGCGTCTATCTCGGGGTCGGCTGCCAGCTCCTCGTAGGAGCCGTAGGCCCGCGGAATCCTGTACCTGGCCGCAAACGCCTGCGCCTTTTCGAGCGTGCGCGACCCGACCGCGACCAGCTCGGCATCCGGCAGCGCCTGGACGCCGGCTGCAAACTTGTGCGCAATGGTTCCCGGCGCCAGGATGCCCCAGCGGAATTTCGTGCTCATGTGCACCCTCCTGCTCCCTTTCGTGACGCACGCCGTCACCGCGCCGCGCCACGCAGGAAGACAGTACGCGATTGGCAGGCCCTGCGCAAGACGCAGCCAGACGCAACGGTGTCGCGCCGGAGCGAGGTGTGGGGCCCCGTTCTGCGAGAGCCGGGTGAAAGAATCCGGTGCGACCACAGAATGAAGGATCGTCTTAGGCAAGGATGCGGATGCTTGTATCACACATTGCAATGTGTGATAATCAGCGCATGGACTTGAAACCCACCCTGTGGCGGACCTGCCGGGTTCTGGCCAACGAAAGGCGCCTGGCCGTGTTGTCGCACATTTGCGCAACCGGCCCGTCTTGCGTGACGGTCGTCGCCGCAGCCACCCGGATTTCACAGCCGCAAGCCACACAGCATTTGCGCCTGCTGCAATCACGCGGGCTGCTGCGTGCAACGCGGGCCAGCCGGTGGGTCACCTATGCGCCGGTTGCCGATCCGCTGGTGCAGCATGCCGACGGCATGCTGAAGGCCATCCGGCAGTCTCTGAAGCGCAAGGATGCCCCGGCGGAGGTCATCCGCGCCCTGACCGCATTCACCCATCCGCGCCGGCTGAACCTCGTCCTGTCGCTGCACGCACAGCCCTTGTCCTTCGAGCAGCTGGTCGCCCGCTGCAGCATTTCCCCGCCAGCCTTATACCGCCATCTGCGAAAACTCGCGCGCCGCGGCGCTCTGGAACCGGTGGCGGACGGCACGTACCGTTTATCCGCCCCCCCGTCCAAACTGCTCCTTGCGCTCATGCGCCTCGTCCTGTCCGATTCGCAGCCATCCGGCCGCAGACAGAATAACAATTGATCCCGCCCCCCCCACCCGTTATGTTTGCCGCGACGAAAGGAATTGCCATGAAGGTGGATACGCTCGATCCCTGGACCGTGGAAAACTCGGTGGAAATGTACGGCATCCGCACGTGGGGTGCCGGCTACTTCGACATCGCCGCCGATGGCAATGTGCAGGTCCGGCTGCCCGGCACCACCCACGGCGATACCGTACCGGTGAAGCTCACGGACCTGGTGGCCGGCCTGGGCGACCGCGGCCTGATGCTCCCGCTGGTGCTGCGCTTCGGGGGCATCCTCGGCGACCGCATGCGCCTGATCAACGGCTCGTTCACCACCGCCATGGGCAAGCTCGGCTACCAGGGCGTCTACCGCGGCGTGTACCCGATCAAGGTCAACCAGCAGCAGCAGGTGGTCGAGGAGATCACCCGCTGCGGCCGCAAGTGGCACCACGGCCTGGAGGCCGGCAGCAAGGCCGAGCTCGTCGCCGCCCTCGCCTACCTCCACGACCCGGAGGCCTACCTCGTCTGCAACGGCTACAAGGACGAGGAGTTCATCCGCCTCGCGCTCTACGCCCTCAAGATGGGCGTGCAGACCATCATCGTGCTGGAGATGCCCGGCGAACTCGCCCTGGTGCTCAAGGTCGCCAGGATGCTGGGCGTGCGCCCGCGCCTCGGCGTGCGCGTGAAGCTCTCCTCCCGCGTCGGCGGGCGCTGGACCGAATCCGGCGGCGATCGCAGCGTCTTCGGCCTCACGCCGGTGCAGATCATCGACGTGGTGGACGTGCTGCGCGAAGCCGGCATGCTCGACTGCTTCCAGATGCTGCACTACCACCTCGGCTCGCAGGTCCCCAACATCGACCACATCCGCCAGGCCATTGCCGAGGCCAGCCGCTTCTACACCGACCTCGTGCGCGAGGGCGCGCCCATGGGGATCCTCGACATCGGCGGCGGCCTGGCCGTGGACTACGACGGCTCGCACACCAACTTTCCCAGCAGCAGCAACTATGACCTCAACGAGTACTGCTCCGACATCATCGAGGGCGTCATGGCGGCCACCGACCCGGCCGGCATCGCGCACCCGATCATCATCAGCGAGTCCGGCCGCGCCCTGATCGCCTACCACTCCGTGCTGCTGTTCAACGTGCTGGACGCGGCGCGCTACGAGTCGCACCAGATTCCCGCGCAGCTGGACCCCTCCACGCCCGTGCAGGTGCGCAACCTCAAGGAGGTGGACGACCTGCTCACCTCCAAGAACCTGCAGGAGTGCTACCACGACGTGATGCACTACCGCACCGAGCTGCGCAACGCCTTCCTGGCCGGCTCGGTCTCGCTGCGCCAGCGCGCCGTGGGCGAGCAGCTCTTCTGGCGCGTGGTGGCGCGCATCGCGCGCGAGGCGCAGTCGCTGCGGTACGTGCCCGAGGAGCTGCAGAAGCTCGAGACCACGCTGTCCGACACCTACTACGGCAACTTCAGCGTCTTCCAGTCGCTCCCGGACTCCTGGGCCATCGGCCAGCTCTTCCCCGTCATGCCCATCCACCGCCTCCACGAACGCCCGTCACGCATCGCCACCATCGCGGACATCACCTGCGACTGCGACGGCAAGATCGACCGTTTCATCGACTTGCACGACGTCAAGGAGTCCCTGCCGGTCCACGAGGTCCGCCCCGGCGAGGAGTACATCCTCGGCGTCTTCCTCGTCGGCGCCTACCAGGAGACACTGGGCGACCTGCACAACCTGTTCGGCGACACCAACATCGTCAACATCAACGTCGATGAGCAGGGACGCTTCGAGTTCGGCGAAGAGCTGCACGGCGACACCGTGGCCGACGTGCTGAGCTACGTGGAATACGAGCCCAAGGAGCTGATGGAGCGCTTCCGCGA
>JBAWXQ010000152.1:0-6960 GCA_037144015.1 bacterium | reverse complement strand
TTGAAGGGGGGCTGCAGTTCCGTGCGAGGAACAGAGGAAGGATGGGGTGTCCGCCACCCCCTGTCGCTAACCCATTACCATTACGCCGCCAAATTCACTGGCGCAGGTGCAGGCGTCTGTTATCATTCTTTTTTCAAAACAGTTCTCTCCTTGAACTTCAACCGCGGATTTTCCGGAACGGAAAATCCGGAAAGGATTGACCCATGGCCAGGAAGCCCGTGATTGCTGCGCAACTTTACACCCTACGCGATTTCCTCAAGACCCCCGCCGACATCGCCCAGACGATGAAACGCGTGAAGAAGATCGGCTACGACGCCGCCCAGATCTCGGGCGTGGGGCCGATCGATCCGGTTGAACTGCGGCAGATCATGCTCGACGCCGGCGTGACGCCCATCGGCGCGCACGTGGGCGTGGACAAGTTCCGCACGGATATCGCCGGCGTGATCCGTGACTGCCAGAAGTGGGGCATCGGCTACGTCGCCATCCCGTGGCTCGACGCCTCCAAGATCTCCACGCTCGAGGCGTGGAAGGGGCTGGCGAAGGAGTTCAACGGCTTCGGCAAGGCGCTGGCCAGGGAAGGACTCGTCCTGCAGTACCATAATCACATGTTCGAATTTGAGAAGTTCGGCGTGAAAAACGGCAAGGGCGGCAAGATGTTCCTGGACCTGCTGTTCGACAACACCAACCCGAAGTATCTGCAGGCCGAACTGGACCTCGGCTGGGTCGCCCGCGGCAACCAGAGCCCGGTGGCGTGGGTTCTCAAAATGAAAAACCGCCTCGATCAGGTGCACCTGAAGGACTGGGGCGTGCTGAAGGACCAGCCGGTCTGGCGCGCCATCGGCGAGGGCGGCATCGACTGGCCGGCCGTGCTCAAGGCCTGCAAGGCCGCAGGCACCCTCCACTACATCGTCGAGCAGGATTCCTGCCCGATCACCAACGATCCGTTCCTCAGCCTTGCGGTCAGCCGGAAAAATATCCGGGCGATGGGATTAGGCTGATTTTCGCCGGCAGCGAAAATTATCCTGTCGCGAAAAGGGGCGCAACCGCGCCCCTTTTCGCTTTTGTAGATTTCGCGGAGCAAAATCTACGCCCGCGGGTGGAACTTCTTGTGCACCGCGACCAGCCGGTCCTGGTCCACGTGCGTGTAGATCTGGGTGGTGGCGATGCTGGCGTGGCCGAGCATCTCCTGGATGGCGCGCAGCTGCGCGCCGTTGGCCAGCAAATGACTCGCAAAGCAGTGCCGCAGCGTGTGCGGCGACACCCGCCCGCCGAGCCCGGCTTCGCGGGCGTAGTGCACGATCAGCTTGTACAGCCCCTGCCGCGTGAACCCCTTCCCCTGCTGCGAGAGAAAAAGCCGGTCCACGCCGGGATGCTTCTTCGCCCAGCGCGGACGAACCTTGTCCAGATAGCGCCGGATGCTGTTGCTGGCGGCCTGCCCCATGGGCACGACCCGCTGCTTGTCGCCCTTGCCCGTGCAGCGCACGAAGCCGCCTTCGAACTGAACATCCGCCACGCGCATCGTGGCCACCTCGGAGACGCGCAGGCCGCAGCCATAGAACAGCTCCAGGATCGCGTGGTCGCGCACGGCCTGGGCCCGGTCCCCGGCTGCGGCGTCGACCAGCCGCCCGACCTCGGTCGGAGCCAGGATCTCCGGCAGCGTGCGCCAGAGCTTCGGCGAGTTCATGGCCTCGGTGACGTTGCGGTCCAGCAGCCCCTCGCGCTGCAGGTAGCCGAAGAGCACCTTTACGGCCACGAGCCGGCGCGCCATTGTGGCCACGGCCATCCCCTGCCGGCGCTGGTCGGTCAGGAACTCCACGATTTGCTTGCGCGTAACCTGGTTGAAGAGGTGCACGCCGCGCGCGGCCAGAAACGTGGCAAACAGCTCCAGGTCCGCCGCATACGCCGCGCGCGTGTTGGCCGCCAGCCCGCGCTCAAAGGCGACGTGGTCCAGGAACTGGGCGATGAGGTCTTTCATGCTAGTCCCGATGCAGCCCCGGCTGCACACCGATGGGCGTGGGGTATTTCAGGACCACCAGGTACGAGGAGACCAGCATCGAGAGCACGGTGGCGAGCTTGACCAGCGACGCCATCTCCGGCGACAGGTAGTTGCCCTGCGTGGCCACCACGGCGATGATCAGGGCAAACTCGCTGGCCTGCCCCAGCCGGAACCCGGTCTCGCGCGCAAACGCGCGCTCCTCGCCCATGCGCCGGAACAGCCACTCCAGCAGGAACGGCCGCAGCCCCGCGATCACCCCGGCGGCCAGCAGGGCCGGAAGCCAGATGTGGCGCAGCGGGGAGAGCTCGAAGCCAAATCCGAGCACAAAAAAGAAGAACATCAGGAAGAAGTCGCGCAGCGGCTTGAGCTGCTCCGAGAAGA
Source organism: bacterium (assembly GCA_037144015.1). GTDB lineage: Bacteria > Verrucomicrobiota > Kiritimatiellia > RFP12 > CAIWXQ01 > CAIWXQ01. Next base: position 4,583 of record JBAWXQ010000152.1, on the reverse strand, counting down.
CCAGTGCGATCTTGCCGCGCGCGATCGAGACACCTGCCACAAAGGCGCCGATTTCGTACGGCACGCCGAGGGTCTGCGCCAGCAGCGCGATGCCGACGCACCAGCCGAGGCAGAGCATGACCAGCACCTCGTTGTAGGTGTCGGACCGGCGCATCATCCGCCGCAGCACAAACTGCTCGCCGGCCACGGCCACCGCGACCAGCAGCACCAGCCGCAGCGGCAGTCCGAGAAGCAGCTCGCGCAGGCCGGACTCCGGCGCCGAGCCCACGAACAGCAGCGCGACCACGGCCAGCAGGTCCTCGGCAATCAGCACGGCAATGCAGATCGACCCCATGTGCTTCTGGTGCAGCGTGGTCGTGGGGAGCAGCTTCACCACCAGGATCGTGCTGGAGAACATCAGCGCCACGGACGCAATCAGGCAGTCGCGCAGCTCAAACCGCCACGCGGCCAGGAAGACAAACATCAGCGCCCACGTCAGCAGGCACTTGGCCAGCGTCACCACGACCGCGGTGCGGAAGAAGGTCCGCAGGCGGTCCACATGCAGGACCAGGCCGGCGAGAAAAAGCAGAAGCATCACGCCGAGGCGCGAAATCTCGCCCAGCGCGCCAACCGCGGGGGTCACATCCGGTGCGCCCAGGCCGGGAAAAAGCTGGAGGCGCACCGGCCCCAGCAGCAGCCCGCACAGGAAATACCCCAGGATCACGGGCTGCCGCCCCTGGCACGCCAGCCAGGCCAGCACCGAACTGCCGACCACGACCGCGCTGATGGCTATGAGCAGGTTGTCCATATTACAGGGGTCAGGGGTCAGGGGTACGGACACAGAGGCCACAGAGAAAGAAAGAGAGCACAGAGAGAAATTCATGATGCTGCGGCCGGCTCGCCGGCCGCAGTCAGGCATTTCTCTGTGGTCTCTGTTACTCTCTGTGCTCTCGGTGTCCTTGACGTGTTCATTCGTTGGGTTGCGGGCTGACGCCCGCCTTGCGCGAGATTACAGCCATTTCGCCATTCGGCATCTTAAACTGAACCCTGACACCTGAACCCTCTCATGTCCAATGACCAATGACTATTTCGCCCGCATATCCAAACACAGCAGCCGCTTGCTGTCGCGCAGGAGGAGCCGTCCGTCCACAAAGACCATGGGGCCCCAGGCGTCACGGCCGGTGCCGCCGAAAAGGTCGGCGCGCGCCAGCAGGCGGCAGCCCTTTCCGTCCGCCGCCATCAGGCTGAGTTTTCCCGTGTCGTCAAGAAGCAGGAACTTGTTGCCGACAGCGAGAAACGGCCCCAGCCCGAAGCGGTTGTCGCTGCCGCTGGTCCAGCGCACCTTGCCATCGAGGTCCATGCAGGCGAACTCCTGCCGGTGATCACCGGCATCGTTGGGGAGCACGGTGTACAGCAGGCCGTCGCGGCAGACCGGCGTCTGCTGCTCGCAGGCAAAGACGCGGCGGTCGGTGCGGAACAGCACCGTGGCCTGCCACTGGTCGTTGGAGCGTGCCACGCGGAACAGGCTGCCGCCGAAGCCGTAGCCGGCAGTCATGAAAAAGCGTCCGTCCGGCAGCGGCACAGGGGAAGGCGCCACCACGCTGGGAGCGAACTCCTTCGTCTGCCAGAGCAGCTGGCCGCGCTGCGGGCCGTCCGCGGCCACGCCGGCAATGCCGCCGGCGGCCGCATAGATAAACTGGCGCGTCCCCTCCGCCGTCAGGATCATCACGGACGAGTGGGACATCTCCCAGTTCTCCGGGTTGGGGGTTTCCCAGTTGACCTTGCCCGTGGCCGTGTCCACGCCGATCAGCAGCGCCCGGCCGCCGGGGGCCAGCACGGCCTCGCCGGCGTCGAGCAGCGGGCACTGCCCCGCCCACCAGAGCGGCACCTTGGCGCCATAGAGGTCCACCAGGTTCATCCCCCACCGGAAGGCACCGTTGGTGGCCGTGACGCAGAGCACGTGGCACTGGGGGCCCAGCGTAACCACGCAGGATTCATCCACGGCCGGAATCGTGCGCGAGATGCCGTGGTTGCGCTTGGTCCTGATCCTGTAAAAGCGCTGCCAGATCTCCTTCCCCGAATCGAGCGCCAGGCAGCGCAGCAGATCGCCTTCGCGGGCCTCGTCGTAGTCGAGCAGGTAAACACGGCCGTCGCGGATGGCTGGACCCGCATGCCCCTCGCCCAGGTCGAGCCGCCAGAGGACAGGCGGGCCATTGGTGGGCCACGTTTCCAGCAGCGGGCCATCCATCGCGGCCAGGTTCTCGCGCCGCGGGCCGCGAAACTCCGGCCAGGCCGGGGAGGGCGACACGGTCACGCCGGGGAATGCGCGGAACTTGCCCTCCAGGTTGACGACCGTATTGCTGCGCACCAAGCGCACCTCGGCCACCGACCCCTCGGGGGTTGGCGTGCGCACCGCCGGCGCCGGCGGCACATGCAGCAGCCAGGCGCGCAGTGCCAGCACGGCAGTCAGCACTGCCGCACCTGTCACCAGCCCGGGTATCCATCGTCGCATGTCTTCTGCCCCCGCGTGTTCATGGATAATATTCACTGGAGGGGCTGGCGTCGAGGCTTTCGAGCGGCAGGCCGCGCCGCACAGCGGCGCGCTACAGTTGAGCCCGCAGGCTTTCCCGTCAACGCTGCCATACGCCCGCGCAGACGCTACCCCACAAACGGCGCCAGCAGGCGGTCAACCTTTGCGCGGCGCCCGGCCAGAAGTTCCGGCGTGTCCGCCTCCATCACCAGGCGCAGGTAGGGCTCGGTGTTGGAGGGCCTGACATTGATCCACCAGTCCGCGTAGTCAAAACGCCAGCCGTCAAAGTCGAGCACGGTCTGCGGCTCGGCCTCCGCCTGCAGCGCCGTACGCAGCGCGTCCATGGCCTCGGCCTTGCGCGCCACCGTGTAGTTGACTTCGCCGGAGTTGGCGTACCGGCAGACCGGCGCCAGCCATTGCCGGAAGGTCTGGCCGCGCCGGCGTGCCGCGGCCAGTTCGCCCAGCACCACCAGCGCCGCCAGTTCGCCGGAGTCGCAGTTGAAGAAATCGCGGAAGTAGTAGTGGCCGGCCAGCTCGCCGCCGCACACGGCGCCGGTTTCGCGCATCTTCACCTTGGCAAAGGCATGCCCGACTTTCCACAGCACAGGCCTGGCGCCTGCGGCGGCCAGCGCCTCGGTCACGCCGCGGGACGTGCGGATGTCGCAGATCACCGTGGCCCCTGGCGCCGTGCGCAGGAAGCGGCCGGCAATGGCCGGGATCAGGAAGTCCGGCTGAATAAAGGCGCCGGTTTCGTCGAGGAACATGACGCGGTCGGCGTCGCCGTCAAAGATCACGCCCGCATCCAGGCGCTCGGCGCGGACGATGGCCGCCAGCTGCTCGCGGTTTGGCGCCTCGAGCGGGTTGGGGCCGTGGTGCGGAAAGGTGCCATCGGGCGTGTCGTTGAGGAAACCGGCGGCGGCTCCGAACAGGTCGCGGGCGATCAGCCCGGCCATGCCGTCGGAGCAGTCCACGGCAAACCGCAGGCCCGCGAAGTCGGGAATCCAGGGGCGCAGGAACTCCACAAATTCGCGCTGCCGCGACACCTGCCGCAGCTGGCCGGGATGAGGCGCCGGGGCCGGCAGGTTGTCTGCCACGCGGCGCTCCAGTTCGGCCAGCCCGGTGTCGCGGCCGACAGGGCGTGCGCCGGCGGCGGAGATTTTGAACCCGTTGTCTGCCGCGGGGTTGTGCGAGGCGGTGATCTGCACCGAGGCGTCGTACCCGTCGCGGGCCGTAAAGCAGTAGACCATGGGCGTGGTGGCCAGGCCGAGATCATCCACGTCGGCCCCGGCCTCCGTCAGGCCGCGGCAGAGCGCGCCGAGGAGCGCAGGAGAGGAAAGCCGCGCATCGCGCCCGACCAGCACACGCCGGGCGCTCAGCAGTCCGGGCAGGCAGCGGCCGATGCGCCAGGCGGTTGCCGCATCCAGCTCGCGCCCGAACTCGCCGCGGATGTCGTAGGCTTTGTAGATGCTCATGCTAGGAGACTGTCGGATTTAGACTTTTGGTTGCGACCCGCCCCATGCCGACAGTCTCCTAGTCCAGCAGCAGCAGGTACGCCCTGCCTCCGCCGCCGGTTTCCACGGGGCGCAGCACGATGGAGCCGCTGGCGCGGCCGGCGGCATTGGTGGCGGTTTTGGACATCAGCGCTTCGAGCCGTGCCGCCGAGGTCCGCGAGGCACGTGGCCCGGCTGAAAACAGCCCGGCGATCACACCTGCCAGCACGCAGATGATCCCGACAAAAAACAACGTGCTGAACGTGATCCCCCGCCCCTCGGCATGCGACTTCATTTCCGCGTCGTTTTTCCAGCGCTCGCGCTCGGCGGCCAGCCGCTCGCGCTCCAGCGCCAGTCGCTCGCGCTCGATCTGGATCTTCTCGCGTTCAATATGAAGCTCGGCGCGGGACACCGCGGATTCGTCCAGCTCCACATCCGCCGGGCAGGTTGGCCTGTCAGGACTCATGTCGCACCTCCGCACATATGTGCTGAATGTAGCGGATACGCCGCGGAAACGCCAGCGGCGACTGGCAGTCGGTTGGCGACAGGGGGCGGCGGTTTCATGCGAGGGTAAGCGGAAGGCG
>JBAWXQ010000151.1:0-6966 GCA_037144015.1 bacterium | reverse complement strand
TGGTCGCGTCTTCTTGTTTAGCTGCGTCTGCCCTGCCGCCGGTGCCCGCTCATCGCGCGACGTGCACCCCCATCCTTCCTCTGCACCTCGCGCGGAACTGCCGCCCCCTGTCGCCAACCCATTACGCTGTGCAGGCTGATAATTCTTGGCCGCCCCTGTGGTTCCATCGTATCATTAGGACGTCTTGTTTCGGCACGGCAACAGGAGTCGATCGCATGGGGAGGTTCCACATCCGCTCGCTTGGCTGGCTGCTGCTTGCCTGCGCGCTGGCCGGCGGCCTGCGGTCGGCGGATGCCGATGCCACAGCAACCGACGCTTTCCCCGTCGCCGTGGCGCAGATAGCCGCGGCGGACGCTGCGGGCGCGGCGATCGGCCGGTACCTCCCGATCGTTAGCCGGATGCCGTTTGGCGTTCCGCCGCCGCCCCCGGCCGCACCTTCCGCGTCGGCGCCTGTTTCGAGTGCAAGCGCCATGGAACTCGGCAAAAGCTGCGTCATGTCCGTTCTCGCGCGCAATCCGGCCGAGGAGATCCTGGTCGGATTCACGGACAACGGGGTCAAGCCGCCCAGGAACCTGCTGCTGGCGGTCGGCGAGGAAGCGGAGGGGTACAAGGTGCTGGCCGCGGATTTTGACCATGAGACCGCCACTCTGGAGAAGGACGGTGCGCGCTTCGAGCTGCGGCTGAACGCCGGGCTGCGCGCGCTCCCGGCTGTCTACGCGGCGGATCTGGGCGGCGCGCGGGTTGGCTCCATCCGCCTCAGCGCGGCGGGATGGACGCAGCTAAATGCCGCCGGCGCCTCGGGAACGTCCGCCCGCACCCTTCCCACGGCGGAAGCACCCGATGACCTGGAGCTGTCGCGCAACAGCCGCAGCGTCGTGCAGGAGAGCTTTGCCGCCAGTGTGCGCGCGCGCCACGAGCGGCTCGTAAAACTCAACGCGGCCGCCATGCTGCAGCGCGAACAGTTGGCCGCGGCGCGGCAACAGGCGACCGCCGCCAGCGAAGAGACCGCCAGGAACCCGCGCGAGGCCAGCCTCAATCTGCTCCGCAAGGGGCTCAAGCCACCGGAGCCCATCGCGCTGACGTCGGAGGAGGATGCCAAACTGGTTGCCGAGGGCGTCCTGCCGCCGCAATAATGGCCATATGAAAAAAGAGGACAGCGCTACGAGCTTTGGCAATGACCGTGAAAAACTTTAGGTTGTGCGCGATCCCGGGGTGGGCGTCGTCTACATCGGGTTCTTGCTCATGATGGTCGGGCTGACCATGGTCTTCGGGATTGCCCCCATGGCCGAGTCCGGGAAACGCAGGGATGGCGCCAAGTCATGAATCATCTCTTCAATGCGGCGCTGGCCGCCTTTTTGTGTAGCGGTTGAAACGGGGTCGTAACAAGGACTGAAGAAATGAAGGTGCTCGCATTGCGTTAACCTGAAAAATCCAGTATTGTTTACAGTTGTTTGTGGCAAAAGAGGCCGGCACAAGACCGTCCGCGAAGGCTTCGGCGGCGTGGAAACATCAGCGGTGTTCCGACAGGGAACGCGAGAAATGGATGGCGTGCATGAACCAGCAGCATAGTATCGGAAATTTGTTGCGGAACTGGGTCAGCCTGGTCGGCATTCTGGCGGGCGTCTGCGCCCTGATCACGGGCACGGTGCTCATGCTCATCGACCTTTCCGGCCAGCACCTGTCGCCCTACGTGGGCATTATCATCTATCTGGTGATCCCTGCGATCATCGCCGGCTCCGTCCTGCTGGTGGCCGCGGGCATGCTCTGGACCCATTATCGCCTGCGGCGCCAGAGCTACACGTTCCGCCTGCCCGTGATCGACCTCGGAAACCGCCAGACCCTGGCACGCCTCGCGCTCCTTGGCCTGCTGGTCATGGTGTGTGCCGTTGTTTCTTCCGTGGCTGCCTACCGGACGTACCACTTCACGGAGTCCGTGGAGTTCTGCGGCCAGGTCTGCCACCAGGTGATGAAGCCCGAGTACACCGCCTTCCGGCAGTCGCCGCATGCCGGGTCGTCCTGCACGGAGTGCCACATCGGCCCCGGCGCCGGGTGGTTCGTCAAGGCCAAGATCTCGGGCGCCTACCAGGTCTACTCGGTGGCGTTCAACAAGTACCACCGCCCGATCGAAACGCCCGTGCAGAACCTGCGCCCGGCCAAGGAGACCTGCCTCACCTGCCACTGGCCGACCAAGTTCTTCGGCGCCGTGCTCCGGACCTGGACGCATTACGGCGCGGACGAGAAAAACTCCCCCTGGACCATCAAGATGCTGCTCAACATCGGCGGCGGCAACCCGGCCCAGGGGCCGATCAAGGGGATCCACTGGCACATGGAGGGCGTCAACACGGTCGAGTACGTGGCGACCGACCGCAAGCGCCTCTCCATCCCCTGGGTCCGCGTGACCGACCAGAAGGGGAAGGTGACGGTCTACCGCAGCGAGGACCCCAAGGCCCGCCTCTCCGACGCGGAGATGGCCAAACATTCCGTGCGCCGCATGGACTGCATCGACTGCCACAACCGCCCGAGCCACCAGTTCCGCCCGCCCAACGAGCTGCTCGACATGGCCCTCGCCTCCGGCCGCATCGACGATACGATCCCCTCCATCAAGGCCCAGGGCGCCAAGCTCCTGGCCGCCACATACCAGACCGAGGCCGAGGCCCTTGCGGCCATGGATCACGAACTGGGCGCCAGGCACCCCAATGATCCGCGGGTCAACACCACCATCCGCGAGCTCCAGGCCATCTACAGCGCTAACTTCTTCCCGGAGATGAAAGTCCGCTGGGATGAGTACCCGAACCACATCGGGCACAAAATCACGCCCGGCTGCTTCCGCTGCCACGACGGCCAGCACGTCAGCGACTCCGGCAAACGGATTTCGAAGGACTGCACCGTCTGCCACACCATCCTGGCCCAGGGGCCGGGAAAAATCCTGGGTGAATTCACCTCCTCCGGCCTTGCCTTCAAGCACCCGGAAGACATCGGCGACGACTGGAAGACCGAGCGCTGCAACACCTGCCACACCGACTAGCAGCCTGTCGGACTTAGCTTTGTAAAAACACAAACCGTCTGCCGACCAGGCTGCTAGTTGGGCAACCCGCTGCCCGCGGGTTGCGAAGACGCGATGCGGACGCGACGCCTGCGCGCGCGGAAGCCATTTGTTCGCTGTAGCCGCCACTCTCGACAAACTGCCGTTCCAGTTGCGCAATCTGGTGGTCCAACAGGAAGTTGGCCTGGTTGATGAGGCAGATCAAGGCATTGGCCCGCACAGCCGGGTCGTCGTGTTCCAACCAGGGCGCATAGAGAGCCCGGCGCTGTTGATCGGTCAGATCCGTCAGATCCGCCTGATCTGGCCGATCACGCGCGCAGCTACACACCCTGTGCTGTCTCCGTCACCAGCCGCGCGAGCGCGGTCAGCTGCTGGTCTGCGGTGCGGCCGGTGAGCTGCGGCAGGCTGCCGCGCACGAGCAGCGGATCGCCGGCGCGCGCGCGGAAAATCCAGACGCGCCCCCCGCGCACCTCGATGCGCGTGATGCCGCGGCCGGCCGCCAGGATCCGCAGTTCCGCCAGGCGCAGCAGGCGCACCGCCGGCGCGGGCAGCTTGCCGTAGCGGTCGGCCAGCTCCGCGCGCAGCCGGCGCACCTCGGCCGCATCCACGGCCTCCGCCAGCCGGCGGTGCAGCGTGAACCGCTGCGGCTCCTCCTCCACGTAGTGATAGGGCAGACAGGCGGAGCGGTCCGGGTCGGGCGCGCCGGGCGCGAGGTCGATGAAGTCCAGGCGCAGCTCGACATCCACGAGGACCGGAAGCTTCTCGCCCTTGAGGCGCGCCACGGTGCGCCGCAGCAGCTGGCAGTAGAGCCCGAACCCGATGGCCGCGATGTGGCCGCTCTGCGCCGCGCCGAGCAGGTTGCCGGCGCCGCGGATCTCCAGGTCGCGCAGCGCCAGCCCGAACCCCGCGCCCAGGGCGCTGTGCTTCTGCATGGCCGTGAGCCGCTGCCGGCCCTCCTCGTCCACGTGACCCTGGTCCGGCAGCAGCAGGTAGGCAAAGGCCTTGTGCGAGGAGCGCCCCACGCGCCCGCGGAGCTGGTAGAGGTCGGCCAGGCCGAAGCGGTCGGCGCGGTGGATCACGATCGTGTTGGCGCGCGGGATGTCGAGGCCGCTCTCGACGATCGTGGTGCAGAGCAGCACGTCGCAGGCGCCGCTTTCGAAGTCGCGCATGATGCGCGCAAGCTGCCCCGAGGACATCTGGCCGTGCGCCACGGCAACCCGCGCCTCCGGCACCAGCCGCTCCAGGCGCGCGCGCATCAGGTCGATGGTGAGCACGCGGTTGTAGAGGAAGAAGACCTGCCCCTCGCGGTTGAGCTCCTGCAGGACGGCCGCGCGGATCACGGCGTCGGTGTCGCGGGCGATGCGCGTCTCCACGGCCAGCCGCTCCTGCGGCGGCGTCTGCAGCAGGCTCATGTCGCGGGAGCCGGTCATGCTCTGGTAGAGCGTGCGCGGGATCGGCGTGGCCGTGAGCGTGAGCACGTCCACCAGCTGCCGCACCTGCTTGAGGTACTCCTTGTGCGCCACGCCGAAGCGCTGCTCCTCGTCGATCACCAGCAGCCCCAGGTCCTTGAAGGCCACCCCCGGCTGCAGCAGCGCGTGCGTGCCGATCACGATGTCCACGGCGCCGGCGGCCAGCGCCTCGAGCACGCGCCCGCGCTCGGCCGCAGTGCGGAAGCGGCTCAGCACCTCGATGCGCACCGGGTAGGCGGCCATGCGCTCGCGGAACGACTCGTAGTGCTGCTCCGCCAGCACCGTGGTGGGCACCAGCACCGCCACCTGCTTGGCGTTCATCACGGCGATGAACGCCGCGCGCATGGCGATCTCGGTCTTGCCGTACCCGGCGTCGCCGCAGACCAGGCGGTCCATGGGACGGCTCGACTCCATGTCCGCCTTGACCTCGGCGATCACCTTCTCCTGGTCGACTGTTTCCTGGAAGGGGAAGGCGGCCTCAAAGGCGTGCATCCAGGCCGGGTCGGTCTGGAACGCAAACCCGGCCTTGAGCTGCCGCCGCGCCTGGGTCTCGAGCAGCGAGGCGGCCAGGTCGCGGATGGCGCGCTCCGCCTCGGCCTTCTCCCGCAGCCAGCGCCGGCCGCCCAGCCGGTGCAGCGGCGGCGCCTGGCCGGCTACGCTGGCATAGCGGCTGAGCAGGTGGCTGTGCGCGGCCGGCACGTGCAGGCGCGCCCCCTCGGCGTATTCCAGCGTCAGCACCTCGGTGCGCCGGCCGTCCATCTCGATCTCGGTGGCGCCGGCGTAGCGCCCGACGCCATGGTCAATGTGCACCACGAGGTCGCCCGGCACCAGCTCGGCGAGCGATTCGACGCGCGTGCCGCGCGCCGCCGTGGCCGGCGGCAGGTAGCGGCGGCCGGACTGCTTGCGCACGGCGTAGAGGTCGGACTGCGCGGCAACAGTCAGGCGCGCCGCCGGCAGCACAAACCCGCCGGAGAGGCGCGCGTGCACCACGCGCACCGGTGCCCCGGCCCCGAGCTCGCGGCCGATCTGCTCGCAGGCGCCGGCCGTGTCCATGCAGAGCGCAACCGTCTCGCCAGCCGCGCCACGGCGCGCCAGGTCCGCCAGCAGGCGCTGGCGCGCCGCGCTCACCACGTCCGGATGATGCCCGTCGCCGAGGTCCGCGAGCCCGGGCAGCGCCGCAATCTCCAGCGGCAGCGATGGCGTGGCCAGCGGCGGCGGATCGCCGCAGAAGAGCTCGAGCGCCGGCTCACGCGCCGCGAGGCGCGCGCAGAGATCGGTCCAGGATAATAAGAGACCGGAGTCATCGGCAAATGTGTCATCGGCGCTTGGGAGGTGGCCCGGGCGCTCCGCGCGCGGGCAGGCGCGGTCGCCGCAACTGGAACCGTCGCTTGCCCGTGCGCGGAGCGCCCGGGCCACCTGGCTGCCAGCACCTGCCGCAAGCAGTCCAGCCGCCTCCGCAAACTGCTGCAGCCGGTCATGATCGAGCCAGACGATGATCGCGCCCGGCGGCAGCAGGTCGGCCAGGTAGGCCGCCGGCAGCGCGGATGTCTCGCACGGCGGCAGCCAGGCCTCGGCGCACTTTTCAACCGAGCATTGCGTGCCCGGGTCGAACGCGCGCAGCGACTCCAGCGTGGCGCCGAAAAACTCCGCGCGCAGCGGCATGGGCGCGGTCAGCGGCCAGACATCCAGCAGGCCGCCGCGCACCGCCAGCTCGCCCTTGGCGGAAACCTCGGCCACGCGCTCATATCCGCCCGCCACCAGCCGCGCCAGCAGCTCATCGAACACGTACCCGGCGCCGACCTGCAGCCGCACGGAGGCCTGTTCGACCGCGGCCGGATCCGGCACCGGCTGCTGGAGCGCGTGGACGCAGGTGGCGAGAAGACAAGGCGGAAGGCTGAAGGCTGAAGGCGGAGGGGGCTTGCCGGATGTTGATGCCGGCACATTGCCGCCTGTCGCCTGATGCCTGCCGCCTGAGCCCTCCCGCAGCGCCCGCAGCGTCGCAAACCGCACGCCCGCCAGCTCCGGGTCGGATGACCGGCCGTCGCCCTCCAGCGCGGGGAAGAAGAGCGGCTCCACGCCGGCTTCGCGGGCAAAGGCCAGCAGGTCGGCATGAAAGGCCTCCAGCTCGGCCGGCCCGGGCGTCACGGCCAGCACCGTGGCGCGCGGGTGCAACCGGCCGAGCGCCAGCGCGGTCAGCGCGGCCGCCGCGCCGGGAAGCTGCGGCGCCGCCAGGCGCGGCGCCGCCACGGCAGGCCAGGCAGCGCGCAGCGCCAGGACAAGGCAGTCCAGAAGCGATGTGGCAGGTGGAGGCACGGGTGAGTATCGGGGTTGCGGGTACGACTCAACCTTACCGCGTTTCGCCGGGAGATGCGACGCAAATGGGGACGTAGTCGGTGGGTGCGATTGCAAAAAGTTGCAATCGCACAGTATTCAGAAGTCAGTATTCAGAATTCC
>JBAWXQ010000150.1:0-6992 GCA_037144015.1 bacterium | reverse complement strand
TCGCAGCCGGACGCGCGAAGCGCAGGTGGCCCGGGCGCTCCGCGCACGGGCAGCCACATTCCACTGCGTCTGCCCGCGCGGCGGAACGCGCGGGCCACCTCCCCCGGCAAGATGGTGGCAGAGCCGTCCCGGCGCTGCGCTCTGGTTTGCAGCGGCGGGACGCCGCTGCCACTTTGCGGCAAGAACCACAAAACAACCCTGCGCGCTCCGCGCACGGGCAGATAGATTTCGCGCAGCGAAATCTACTGGTTGACGTGCACCACCTTCGCCGGCGGGAAGCCGTTGAAGGTCGTGGAGGAGGCGATGCTGTAGGCGCCGATGTTCTTGCTGTACAGCCGATCCCCCCGCTCGAGGCTGGCGGGAAGATTCTCGGACATGGAGACCACGTCCAGCGCGTCGCAGGTCGGGCCGAACACCGTGCAGATCTCCGGCGCCCCCTTCCGGAACGCGCCGAAGTGGTAGGTGCAGTGATCGAAGAGGATCCCCGAAAAGGTGTGGTAGACCCCATCGTCGATGTAGTAGCAGAGCTTGCCGTCGCGCACGGCCTTGCCGATGATCGATGAAACCGCCGTGCCGGCTGTGGCCACCAGAAAGCGTCCGGGCTCGGCCAGGATCTGGATATCTTTGGGAAAGAGCCGGTCCAGCTCGGCGTTGATCTTGCGGGCCAGTTCCCGGAACGGCTTCACGCTTTTGTCGTAGGGCGCGGGGAAGCCGCCGCCGATGTCCAGCAGGTTCATCCGGGTGTAGCCGCGCGACCGGGCCTCCTCGAACACGTTGGCCGCCAGGTTGATGGCCTGCACAAAGTTCTCGAAGTTGGTGGTCTGGCTGCCCACGTGGAAGCTGAGCCCCTCCACGACCAGGCCGGCGCGGTCAGCCTCGAGGATCAAGTCCACGGCCTCGCCGGGCGCAGCGCCGAACTTGGAGGAGAGCTCCACCATGGCGCCGGTGTTGGGCACCTTGAGGCGCAGCGCCAGCCCCGCGTGTGGCGCATGCCTGGCAATCTTGCGGATCTCCTCGGCGTTGTCGTAGGTCACCAGCGGCTTGTAGGCATCCAGCTCGCGCAGCGTGGCTTCGGCCTTGATCGGATGCGCGTAGATGATCTTGTCCCAGATCCAGTCCTGCCGCTCCTTCGCCGGCATGTCCTTGATGTACTCATACACGATGCGGAACTCGGGCATGGAGGCCACGTCAAAGCTCGCGCCGGCCTCGAAGAGCGTCCCGACCACGGCAGGATCGGAGAGCGCCTTGACCGCGAAATAGGCCTGCACGCGCGGCAGGTATTTGCGAAATGTCGCGTAGTTGCGCCTCAGCTCGTCGTGGTCCACGACGAACAGCGGGGTTCCATGCTTCTTCGCCAGCTGCTCCAGCACCTTCATTCCAACCATGCGCGGCTCCTTCCGGTAGAGGATGCACATAGATTAGCGCGTTCCGCCGCCGGGACAACGTTAAAGTTTGCCCATCCCCGTCGAGAATTCTGGACACATCCGCCGCCTGTGCTACTCTTTTGCCTTCTATGGCCAGAAAGTTCATCCTCCGGAAAACCAGCTCACCCGGCACGGCCCCGGCAGCGCGGCCGATCCATGGCGCGGACGGCGAATGGCTCTTTGCCAACGGCACGCAGACGCACGGCCCCATGCCGCTGGCGGACCTGAAGAACGCCACGGCTGCGGGAGGCAGGCTGCAGGCGGATAGCCGGGTCTGGCACATCCACAATCCGGTGCGCGTAAAGGCCGAAACGCTCCCCTGGCTGTTCCCGCGCGGCGCCGGCTTCATAGATTCTGCCGCGGACCTGCCGGCTGTCGCAGCGCTGACCTGCCCGGCCTGCCGCGCCACGTTCCTGCCGGAGGATGCGCTGTTCATCGCCCACCATGCCAGCCTGCCGCATGACCTGGTGCTCGGGCCCGGCCAGGCCTACCGCTTCCGGCCGACCCGCTTCACGCCGGAGGGCGCAGCCATCGACCCGTGCGGCGACGTCACCGCCGACCTGGCCTGCCCGGCCTGCCACGCGGCCCTGGCGCCAGCCGCACCCCCGGCCGCCTCCCCGCCCCCGCGACCGGCGCCGCGCGACAAGAACGCGCCGGAGCGCCTGCCGCCGCAGCTCTCGACCCCGGACGGCGTCCGCAAGCTGGTTGCCGAAATCCAGGCGCTCATCAACCGCACCGGCTCGGCCCGCATCCTGGGCGATGTCAACGCCCGCCAGTACGCCGAGCTCTGCCGCCGCGCCAACGCCCGCCTCGCGCTCTGCCGGCAGTTCATCCGCAACCACCAGCCCGGCGCTGCGCTTGACCAGGCGGAGCAGCCGCCGCCGCTGCTCGACCTCTGCGCCACCCTCCCCTTCCCCGACCTCGACCAGTGGGGGCAGCTCTGCGCGCGCAGCCGCTGGGCCGTGCCGGAAGCCGTGGATACCGAGGCGGTCGCGGAGATCCAGGCCTGCGCCGGCCAGGCCCGCACCTTCGAGCCCGTGTTTGCCGCGCTTCGCCGCGCGGTCCGCCGCGGCCTCGCGCACGAGGCGCTGCGCATCCTGCGCACGCGGATGCTGATGGACCCGGACAATCCCGCCTGCCGCGAAGAGGTCGCCACCTTCGAGCAGGCGCGCCAGGTGGCGCTGTTCGAGGCCGCCTCGGCCGCCATCGAGGCGGAAGATGTTGCCGCGCTCACCGCGCCGGCCACGGAGCTTGCCGGCGCCTGGCTCGTGCCGCCGGATGCCGAAACGCTGTCCATCCTCACAACCGAGTTCGCCCGCCTGCGCGCCGCAGAGGCCGCCCGGCGCGGCGCCGCCGGCGCGGGCGATTTTGCCGCCGCCTGCGCGGCGCAGAACTTCGAAGCGGCGGCCGCGGCCGAGGCGGCGCTGGCCACGCTGCGCGCCGAAGGGCTCTACCAGCCGGACGAAACCGCGTGCGGGCAGCTCGAATCCGGCCGCGCCTGGTTCGCAGAGGCCAGGGCCCGGAGCGCGGCCGATACCGCCTTTGCCCGCGACCTGGCCGCGCTGGGCGAAGCCGTGGACCAGCCGGACGCCGCCGCAGAGGTCGAGCGCCTGCTGGGCGCCATTCGCGCCACGGGGCGCGCGGCGCCGGCTGACCTGCTGGCCCGGGCCGACGGCAGGGTTCGGCAGCACCATTTCCGCATCAACCTGCGCCGGCGGCTGATCCTTTCGGCCAAGGTCGCGGCCGGGGCCGCGGCGCTGGCAATTCTCGGCGTGCTGCTGTGGCGCCTGGCCCTGACTCAGCAGCGCACGTCCTGGGCCGCGCGGCTGGAGCAGGCGCTGCGGACCGAGAACCTGGCCGCGTTCGACGATTCGCTGGCCGGCATGTCGCGCGGCGCCGGCCGGATGTTCGGCGCCGCGCTGACGCAAACCCCGGCGATCGAAACGCTCCGCGCGCGCCGCGCCGAGCTGGCCACACGCATACAAGGGCGCTCCTCCGCCTACCAGACCGCCGTCGCCGCGCTGCAGCAGATCCAGGCCGGCGGCTTCAACGCCCCGGCCAGCCAGGTGCTGGCGCTGCTGGCCAGCGGCAAGCAGGCGGCCCGGTCGATCGAGGAGATGGCGGTGATCGGGCGCGTCGAGGATCCGTGGCGCGCCGACCAGAATGCCCGCCTCGCGCAGGCGCTCGCGCAGCTTCCCGCGCTCGAGCCGCCCGCGGCAACGGTCTTTAGCACGCAGCCGTTCGCCGTGGCGACCGGGCAGGTGGCGCAGTATTGCGCCCGGGTGGACGCTGCCGCCGGCCTGCTGGGCGCAAAAAAGTCCGACCTGGAAAAGGTCGAACCCTTTGTCGCCCTTGCCGCCGCCTGCCGTTCCAACCTGGAGGTCCGCACCTCCTCCCTGCAGGGTGCCGGCGCCGCCACGACGCTCGACACCTACCTCGACGTGCTGGTGCGCTACACCGACCGCTTCACCAACGACACGCTCAGCGTCCCTCTTGCCGGAATCCTTTCCAGCCGCCGGGAATACCGCGCCGCCCTCCGCGTTACCGCCGACCTGAACGCGCGCCTCGCCGCCATTGCCGCCAGCCAGGCCTGGCCGCAGGCGCGGCGCGCCGTGCTCGGCCTGCGCGAGACCCGGGCGCTCAACGACCTGCGCTGGGTGCGGCGCAAGACCGGCGACGAACTGTTCTTTCTGGTGGATCGCGAAAAGGCCAAGCCCGGCGCGCGCGGCACATGGGCCGAATGCTACCTGCCGCTGAGCGGCGACACGGCCCCCCTGTTCAAGGAAGCGCGCGTGACCGATGATCCGCCTTACAGCCTGGGGCTCACGGACCATCCTTCGAAGGTCTGGCGCCACACCGAGATCGTCAACGGGATGCTGGCCCGGGCTGTGCCCATGGACCGCACCGACGAGGGCGCCCGCTTCCTGGAGGAGCAGTTCCGCTGCATCGGCACAGCCCCGGTCTGGAGCGGAACCGGCGCGCCCGGCAGCAACGACCTGCCGAACGTGGCCTTCCAGATCCAGTTTCTCTCCTTCCTGGCAGAGCACCTGGTGGGCCTGTCGCCGCTGCCGGAGTGGAAGCTGATTCAGGAGGATCTCGCGGCCGCGGACCTTCCCCAGGCCAACTGGATCTGCCTGAAGAGCGGCGACGTGAAGCGCATCAACCAGGAAGGAGCCAAGGCCATGGCGCGCATCTTCGGCCCGCGCGGCCTGCTGACGCGCCTGGCGGTGCGGCGCGCGGCCCATGCCGCGATCGCGCGCACGCCGCTGGCCTGGGCCGGCCGCGTGGACTTCGGCGATCCCGGCCGCGTGCTGTGGCAGACCGCCGTGCCGCCGGCCAGCTTTGTCGTGCTGCGGCCGGACGCCAACCGCGTCCTGACGATCGCACGCGATGCCGGCACGCCGGCGCAGCCGCGCCTGCCGCTGATCCCGGGCGAGCCGGTGCTGGCATGGGCTGACGGCGCAGCCACCGCGCCCAGGACCGCCGAAATCGGGCGGGCGGCCAGCATCTCCGATCCCGCCGCGCTGGCCGCGCTCCTGCCCGCATGGTATCCGCGCGACTAGCAGCTTGTCGGACTTAGCCTCTGCGCTGCACAAATTTTGTGCCGACCAAGCTGCTAGTCTGGGGGAAGCAACCGCCAGGCGCTGGATAACCGTGTCATACGCAACCAAAAGAGCAGCCGGAACAATTTTTCTGCCTGTACTTGAGTCTTCGCAACCCGCGGGCAGCGGGTTGCCCAACTGGCAGCCTCGTCGGCAGACCGTTTGTGCCTTCGCAAGGCCAAGCCCGACAGGCTGCCAGGCTAATTGAGGCGCACGCGCGGATCCAGCCACGCATAGCAAAGGTCGGTCAGCAGGTTCACCACCTGGTAGAGCAGCGCGCCCACGATCACCACGGCCCGCACCACGGTCATGTCGGAGGAGTGGACCGCGTTCAGGCTGACGCACCCCAGCCCCGGGATGCCGTAAAAGCTTTCCAGCAGCAGGCTGCCGGTGAAGAGGAACGGGATGGAGAGGCTCACGTAGGTGACGATCGGGATCAGGCTGTTGCGCAGCACATGCCGAGTCATCACCTGCGCGCCGGTGAGCCCCTTGGCCCAGGCCGTGCGGACATACGGCTTGTAAATCTCGTCCAGGATCACGGCGCGGTAGAACCGGATGTCGCGCCCCAGGCCGCCCAGCACGCCGATCAGCACCGGCAGCAGGATGTAGGTCCACCCCTCAAACCCCCAGATCGGAAAGAGCCGCAGCCGGTACGCCAGGAAGTACTGCCCTGCCAGAACCCAGACCACGTAGTTGACGCTCATCAGCAGCGTCGAAATCAGCAGGATGGCGCGGTCCACGCCGCCGCCGCGCCACATCGCGCAGAACAGCCCCAGCATCAACGCCAGAAGGGTGCCGCCCACCAGGATCGGCACGGTGATGGCCAGCGAGGGGCCGATGCCGCGGCGCAGCACCAGCCACACGCTGGCGTCGTATTCCGCGGACGTGCCCAGCTCCCCGCGCAGGAGCCCGGCAAAGAAGTGGCAGAGCTGCGAATCGAAAAAATGCGCGGTGCGCCGCCGCAGGCGCACGGTTTCCGGCAGGGCCCCGGCAACCACCAGCGCCGTGGCGCGCTGCGCGTCCGGCACCGTGAACACCGCCTGCCAATCGCCGGCGCGTGCCGCGCCGGCGATCATGTTGGTGGCAGTTGTGCCGCTGTCGAGGGATTGCAGCGCCAGGGCAAGCGCCGGCTTGTCTGCCCCGCTCAGCCCGCCAAGCGACAGCCGATACGTCCCGGCCGGCAGCGCGTAGGCCAGTGGTATCCGGGTTCCGGGTTCCGGACTCCGGGCTCCGGGCTCCGGGTTCCGGGTTCCGGGTTCCGGACTCCGCTTCCCGCCGTCCTCCAGCGCCCGCAACCGCGCCCAGTGGCCGCAGAAGAGCGGCTTGTCGTAGCCGTACTTGGCATCGAATGCAGCCAGCGACTCAGCCGTGGCATTCTTCCCCTTGATCACCTGCGCGGGCGAGCCGCCAACCACGTGAAACAGCACAAACGTCAGCAAGAGGATCCCCAGCGTTGTGGGGATCATCTCCAGTATGCGTCGGATGGTGTAGCGGAACATAAGAAGAAGCGCACGGTCCGAAAGCCGGCCGGACCGTGCGCGTCATTCAATCCCTCAAGCGCATCACTTCTTCGCAGGCTTGGCCGCATCCTTGGCCGGCTTCTCCGCCGCCGCGCCCTTCGCCTCTTTGACCTCGACGCTAACCGCGATCATCTTGTACGCCACGGTCACCTTCTCGCCAACCTTGATGTCGCCCGTGACCTTGGTCGCGGCATCGCGGGCGATCTCCCACTTGCCGTCGTCCTTCGCAACCACGATCTTCGCGTCCGTCACCTCGATCACCGGCCCGGTGACCTGGTACTTGTCGACCTTCAGCCCCTTGGCAGCAGGGGCCGCCTCATCCGCCGCAAACGCCACGGCGCCGAACATCGCAACCGACACACCCAACACAAGTAAACGCTTCATAAACGGAATCCTCCTTTGCGCACCATGTTAGGCGCACGCCGCGGGCGTGTCAACGGGCCGGC
>JBAWXQ010000149.1:0-6993 GCA_037144015.1 bacterium | reverse complement strand
GCGCGGAGCCGAGAAGATCGCTCCAGCCGTAGGCTTCGAAGACAGCGGCGTCGAGCACGGGTTCGACGCTGTCGTATCCGTGCCGCGCCACACTTCGTCGCTTTCTTCGTCCCACACTTCGTCGTCTACGCTTCGTCGCAAGACTTCGTCGGGGCTATTCTCGGCCAGCCGTATCTCGACATAAGAGACCTTCGCTAGTCCCTGCCGAAGGGACATCCTTCCGCTTCCCCTCCTTCGCGTCCTTCGCGGTAAATCCAACTCTCGCCCTTTCACGAACTGCAATCGCACCCCCCAAAATACCCCCCAAATACCGCTTGCCGCACACATGCAAAGCTCGTAGCATTCCGCGCATACAGAGAATTTGATGCCCATCCTTGAAGGGGGAATGCACGTGACGCTAAAACACAAGATCGTCTGGCTCGCGGCGCTGGCGGCCGCGCTGCCGGTGCTCGTGATGTCGCTGCTGATCCTGACCCAGAAGCGGGAGCTGGTCAAAAACATTGTCGACGACATGAACGCGGTCTCCCGGAGCGAAACCGGCCAGATTGCGCAGTGGGTTCACCGCGTTTGCGACATGTCCAACCGCCGCACCGAGAACCGGCTGCGGGAGCACATGGAAGCCGCGTCGACCGAGCTTGCCGCACAGGGGCCGGTGGCGTTCGACACCAACCAGGTGACCTGGGTCGCGCGCAATCAGTTTACGCATCAGGCGACCAACCTCTCCCTGCCGACGATGCTGCTGGGCCAGACGCGGCTGACGCCGAACACCGAGTTCAGCACGCCCAGCCCGGTGGTGGATGTCGTCACCCGGTTTTCCACCTGCTACTGCACCGTTTTCCAGCGCATCAACGAGGAAGGCGACATGCTGCGGGTGGCCACGACCGTGCCGGCGGCCGACGGCAGGCGGGCCATCGGCACGTTCATTGCGCACCACAACGCGCAGGGCGAGGAGACGCCCGTGCTGGCCACCGTGCTGCAGGGCAGCACCTACGTCGGCCGCGCCCGGGTGCTGGACCAGTGGCACGCCGCCGCCTATGCGCCGATCTGGGACTCTCCGGACCGGCGGCGGGTGGTCGGCATGCTGTACGTGGGCTTTAACCTGGAGCAGGTCAACCAGGAAGTGCGCGACGCCATCATGCGCATTGTCGTGGGCAAAACCGGCTATGTCTTTGTTCTCGGCGGCAAGGGCGAGCAGCGCGGCCGCTACATCATTTCAAAGGGCGGGGAAACCGACGGCGCAGACATCTGGAACTCCCGGGACCCGGACGGGAATTATTTCATCCAGGAGATCGTTACCAAGGGGCTGGCCGCCACCAACGGCGCCGTCGCCTATGTGAACTATCCCTGGACCAACAAGGGCGAGACAACCCCCCGCATGAAAGTGGCGGCTGTGACCTCCTTTCCGGCCTGGGACTGGGTCATTGCCGCCGGCATGTACGAGGATGACTACCACAGCGTGCGGGCCAAGCTCGACGCCGTCGTGGCCCGGCTGCTGCTGATCGGGCCCCTGGGCGGCATCCTCGTGGTCGTACTGGCCATCGGGCTGGCCCTGCTGATTGGCGCGGCCATCGCCAAGCCGATCGGCAAAATCATTTTCGTAGCCCGGACCATTGCCGAGGGGAACCTGGCCGAAGCCAGAAAGTCCATTGATTCCATGCAGGCGTCCATGGGCGGAAACAAGAAGGATGAGCCTTCCCAGCTGTTCGCCGCGGTCTCCAGCATGACCCGGAGCCTCTCGTCGCTGGTCGGCCAGGTGCAGCGCTCGAGCGTGCAGCTGGTCTCCACCGCCACGGAAATTGCGGCGGTCTCCCACCAGCAGGAATCCGCCGTGGCGGAGTTCGGCGCATCCACCACGGAGGTGACCGCCGCGGTGAAGGAGATCTCGGCCACCTCGCTCGAGCTGGTGCAGACCATGCAGGCGGTCAAGACGGTGTCTGCGGAGACCGAGGGCCTGGCCGACACCGGGCGCGCCGGGCTGACCGGCATGGAAGGCTCCATGCGGCAGCTCGCCGGGGCGACCACCGCCATTTCCGGGCGCCTGGCGGTGATCAACGAGAAGGCCACGGCCATCAACAGCATGGTGACCACGATCGCCAAGGTGGCCGACCAGACCAACCTGCTGTCGCTCAACGCCGCCATTGAGGCGGAAAAGGCCGGTGAATACGGCCTCGGCTTCTCGGTTGTGGCGCGCGAAATCCGGCGCCTGGCAGACCAGACCGCAGTGGCGTCCCTGGAAATCGAGCAGACCGTCCGCGAGATGCAGACCTCCGTGACCGCCGGGGTCATGGAAATGGATAAGTTTGCCGGCGAGGTCGCGCAGGGGGTTCACGCGGTCAGCGCGATCAGCGTGCAGATGGGGCGGATCATCGAGCAGGTTCACGTGCTCACCCCGCGATTTGACTCGGTTAACGACGGCATGCAGGCCCAGTCAGCCGGGGCGCGGCAAATCAGCGAGGCCATGATGCAGCTGAGCGAGGGGGCCCAGCAGACCCGCGAGTCCCTCCGTCAGTTTAACGAGGCCACGATGCAGCTGAAGGAAGCCGCCCGCGGTCTTCAGCAGGAAGCCTCGCAGTTCAAGGTTTGATCCGGAAGGCCGGCGTGCCAGTCGCCAGCGGAGACGCATCTATGAAAACCGTCAGCATGCGGGCCAAGATCGTGGTGCCGACCATCCTGCTGTTCATGCTCAGCCTGGGCGCCTCAACCTGGCTGACCTATGGCGTCTCCCGCGATGCCATGAAGCAGGCCGCCATGGCCTCCATGGACCAGATTGCCGACTTCACGGTCAAGAGCATCTCGAGCTGGGTTGACGAGCGGCAGCGCGACCTGCAGGGGTGGAGCGACGTGGCGGCCTTCCGAAGCATGGTCGGCGCAGAGGCGCCGGCGCCCGGCATGATGGCCGAATGCACGGACCAGCTCCGGCGGTTCACGCGCGACGCGCCGTACTACGAAACGCTTGTGCTCGTGGACCGGCAGGGAAGAGCCGTCTGCACCACCTCGCCGGAAGGCCCGCAGCAGATCAACGTGGCGGAGCGCGACTACTTCAAGCAGGCCATGGACGGCACGGTGGCCGTTTCCGAGGTCATCCGCAGCAAGGTGTCCGGCAACCCGGTGATTGCCGTGGCCGCGCCCGTGCGGATCGGCGGCAGGCCCGCCGGCGTGCTTCTGGGCGCGCTGGACCTGAAGTCCTTCACGCACAAGTTCGTGGAGCCGGTGCAGATCGGCAAGTCGGGGTATGTGTTCGTGACCGACCGTCGCGGCGTCATCTGCTCGCACCCGGACGCCTCGCTGGTCATGGCAACCAACCTGGCCACCATGCCGTTCGGACCGGAAATCCTGCGGGTGAAGAACGGCAGCCTGCGCTATACCTTCCGGAACGAAGAGGTCATGGCAGCCTACCGCACCGATCCGGCCTGCGGCTGGGTGGTTGTCGCGCGCGCGCGCGCCCACGAGGTCATGACCTCCACGCGCGCCATCCGCAACCTGAACCTGCTGGCGGGGCTGGCGGCGGTGCTGGTGACCACGCTGGTGCTGCTGCTGCTGTCGCGCTCCATGTCGCGCACCGTCGCGGACCTGGCGAGCGTGGCGGGGCTGGTCACGCGGGGCCACCTGGCCGAAGCGCGCCACGCGATTGCCCAGATCAACCAGTCGCGGCGCCCGCCTCGAGACGAGACGGGGCAGCTCTGGCACTCCATGTCCGCGATGACCGACAGCCTGAACTCGCTGGTGGGCCAGGTACAGCAGGCCAGCGTCCAGCTGGTGTCAACCGCCACGGAGATCGAGGCGGCCGCATCCGAGCAGGAGTCGGTTGTCGCCAACTTCGGCGCCTCGACCACGCAGGTGGTCGCGGCCGCCCGGCAGATCTCGGCCACCTCGCAGGAGCTTTCCCAAACCATGGAGACGGTGAAGAACGTCTCGGAGGGCACGGTCACGCTGGCCGACACCGGCCGCGCGGGACTCAACGGCATGGAAGAGTCCATCCGGCAGCTGGTGAAGGCCGCGGCCTCCATTTCGGACAAGCTGGCGGCCATCGATGCAAAAGCCGGCACGATCAGCGGGGTCGTGACCACGATCACCAAGGTAGCCGACCAGACCAACCTGCTTTCGCTGAACGCCGCGATCGAGGCGGAAAAGGCCGGGCAGTACGGCCTGGGCTTTGCGGTTGTCGCCCGGGAGATCCGCCGGCTGGCGGACCAGACCGCCGTGGCCACGCTGGACATCGAGCACATGGTCAAGGAGATGCAGTCGGCCGTGTCCGCCGGCGTCCTGGAGATGGACCGGTTCAGCGGCGAGGTCAACCGCGGGACCGAGGCGATGGCGGTGGTGAGCCGGCCGCTGGCAGGCATCATCACACAGGTCAAGGACCTGGCACCCAAGTTTGAAGCGGTCAACGACGGGATGCACGCGCAGTCGCAGGGCGCGCAGCAGATCAGCCAGGCGCTGACGCAGATCAGCCACGGCGCCGTCAAAACCGCGGAATCGCTGCGGCAGTTCAACCAGGCCACCGTGCAGCTCCGCGGCGCCGCCCAGCGCCTGCAGGCGGAAGTGACGAAGTTCAAGGTCTAGCACGACAGGTTTCTTGCATGCTGTTTGTCGTCTTTACGGTCGGCGAGGCCCGGTACGCCCTGGAGGCGCGCCAGGTCATCGAGGTGGTTCCGCTCGTGACCTTGCGGGCCTGCCCCGGCGCGCCCGCCTATGTCGCCGGCCTGGCCAACTATCGGGGAACCGGCGTGCCGGTCCTGGACCTGGGCCGGCTGCTGGGCGGCGCGCCCTGCACCTCCTACCTGAGCACGCGCATCATGCTGCTGCCATACGGCGGCCGTAGCGACGCGCCGCGGGTGATCGGGCTGCTGGCCGAAACGGTGACCAACACCGTGGTGCGGGAAGAGTCCGACTTCAGCCAGCGCGCGCCGGCCGCTCCCGGCACGTCGGGCCTCGGCAAGCTGGCCGTCTGCGGCACAGGGTTTATCCAGCGCATCGAGGTCTCCCGGCTGCTGCCCAAAGAGATGGAGCAGCTGCTGTTTGCAGACCCGGAGCAGGCGGCGTCATGATGGCAAACACCGTAGAGCAATGGCTGGCCGGGACCATCGGGCTGGACGCGCACAGCCTGGGCCCCCGTGATGTGGCCGACGCCGTGAAACGGCGCATGGCTGCCTGCGGCCTGGCGGAGGAGCGCGACTACCTGCATCGCCTGCAGGCGGCGGATGAATTCCAGGCCCTGATCGAGCTGATCGTGGTGCCGGAAACCTGGTTTTTCCGCGACCGCGAGCCGTTTGTCTTCCTGGCCCGGCACGTGCAGGCAACCTGGCTGCCGGCGCACCCCCACGACCTGCTGCAGGTGCTGAGCGTGCCCTGCTCCTCCGGGGAGGAGCCCTATTCGATCGCCATGTCGCTGCAGTCCGCAGGCCTCCGGCCGGCGCGCTACCGGATCGACGCCGTGGATATCAACCCGTCCCTGCTGCGCAAGGCCGAAGCCGGGGCCTATGGCGCTCATTCCTTCCGGGGCGGTGTGCCGGAACCGTGCGCGGGCTATTTCACGAGCGAAGGCGCCATGAAGCGCGTCGCCCCCGAGACCCGCGCCAGCATCCGGTTTATGCACGGCAACATCATGGGCCGGCCGGGCTTCGCCGCTGAGCCCGCCTACGACATCATTTTTTGCCGCAACCTGCTGATTTACCAGCACGGCCCGGCGCGCGGGCAGATCATCGACACGCTGGACCGCCTGCTGAAGCCCGAGGGTCTTCTCTTCGTGGGGCACGCCGAGATGATCCCGCTGCTGGCGGAGCGCTACACGCCGGTCCGCCACAGCAGCGCCTTTGCCTATTGCAACAAGCGGCCCGTGCGACAGTAACCCCATGCGAGCAACCACCATACCGGACTGTTGGAACCGCATCGGCGTGCAGGGCGACAAGTCCTGCGCCGAGTTGCTGTCCCGGATTCACTGCCGGAACTGCCCGACGTTCGAGCAGGGCGCGCACACGCTGCTGGACCGCCCGGCACCCGCGGGCTATGTCGAGGAGTGGACGCAGTTCCTGGCCCGCCCCAAAGAGGCCGAGGCCGGTTTCACCGACACGGCCATGGTGTTTCGCATCGGGCCGGAATGGCTGGCGCTCAACGCGCGCTGGTGCGTGGAGATCGTCTCCCTGCGCCCCATCCGGCGCGTGCCGCACCGCTCCGACCGGATCCTGCTGGGGCTGACGAGCGTGCGCGGCGAGCTGCTGCTCTGCTTCTCGCTGGCCAGCCTGCTGGACCTGGAATCCGCCGCGCCCGCGCCCGGCCAGAGCCTGCCGCGCCTGCTGGTGGCCCGCAAGGACCGGCTGAACCTGGCCTTTCCGGTGGACGAGGTCATGGGGCTGCACCGGTACCACCGCGACGCCCTGCAGGCCGTCCCGGCAACCGTGGCCCATGCGGTGCCGCAGTTCAGCCGCGGCATGCTCCCGGCCAACGGGCACACCATCGGGCTGCTTGACGACGAACGTGTGTTTCACGCGCTGACCCACGCGCCAGGCATGAAATGAACAAGCCAGCATGACGACCTCCACAGAACAGGATTTGAGCGCCTTCTCCATGCTGGACCTGTTCCGGCAGGAGGCCGAGGCCCAGACGGCAGTTCTGAACGAGAACCTGCTGGCGCTGGAGCAGGACCCGGGCAATGCCGGACGGCTGGAAGCCATGATGCGCGCCGCCCATTCCCTGAAGGGCGCAGCACGCATCGTCAACCTCGACCCGGCCGTCAAGGTCGCCCACGCACTGGAGGACTGCTTCGTCGCCGCCCAGAAGGGCGAGCTCGCGATCCGGCCGGAAGCCGTGGACGGCCTGCTGAGCGGCGTGGATCTGCTGTCGCAAATCAGCCGCGTGTCCGAGGCCGACGCCAGCGCCTGGCAAGCCGCACATCAGCCGGAGATCGCCGCCCTGATGGCCCGGCTGGCCGCCATCCGCTCCGGCCAGACAGCCCGGCCGGACGAAGCTCCGAAAGCCGCCCCCACACCTGCCACG
>JBAWXQ010000148.1:0-7026 GCA_037144015.1 bacterium | reverse complement strand
CTATCGATTGGGGTCTGAAGGATTGTTGGCCCGGTTTTGGTTTAATACGCCGTACCGGAATCCGGTTGCGGGCATGGGGTTGGAAAACGAAAGGGGACGCTCATGAACAGGATCAAGAGTTGCAAACAGGGTATGACAAACGCAAGCGGTCGCATGATCAGCCGCATGACCACATGGGCACGCGGTGCCGTCGCCGGCGCAGCCGTGCTTCTGCTGGCAACACCCGTGTTTGGCTATTTTAATATTATGGGTGACAGCCTCACCACGGGCGCCGTGTACACCTTTACAAGCGATACGGTCGTGGACGTGTTTGGCATCACGTCGGACCTGACCCCGGAACCCGGACGCTCCGGCCTGGCCGTGTTCGGCATTGGCGGAGCCAACATTGCCCTGACCTTCTATGGCGTCGACTATTATTATGAGTTAACCGATCTGACCACCACCACGGCTGGCGCTCCGGCGCTCCAGGTAACGGCCAGCGGCACGGACGGCGAACCTGCGGTGGGCTCGGGCGACGGCAATGCCGGCGGCGCAGCCGGAAATGCGTCCATGGCTGTCTATATGAGCGGTGAATACACCGACGGCAACAACGCCCCCGGCTTGCAGGTCAAGAGCGTGGGCGGTAATGGCAGCGCCGGCGGCAACAGCGCAAACGTAACGGATGCAGACGCAGACGCTGGCGGCAATGGCGGTGACGGCGGAGACGGCGGCGGCGCGCTGGTCGTAAACTACACCCCCATCACCATCGGTGCCCCTGTTCCCGGCATTCACCCCCTGCTTCCCCCGGTCGGAAACTCTCCCGGCATCCTGGCCCAGAGCAAGGGCGGCACAGGCGCCAAGGGCGGTAATGGCGGCAGCGTCACCGGCACTGGCATTGGCGGATCGGGCGGCTTCGGTGGTAAAGGCGGCAATGCCGGAAGCGTCACGGTCACGAACCACGGCGCCATTTATGTGGCGGGCATGCCCAACTCTCCTGGCATCGCTGCATCCAGCCTGGGCGGCGCGGGCGGCGTGGGCGGCGCGGGCGGTGGCAGCACGGTACAGAGCGGCTTGGGTGGCCAAGGCGGCCAGGGCGGTAATGCCGGTGACGTCTCCATCAAGAATTCCGGCAATATCAGCACAGTGGGCGCGAGTTCATACGGCCTCTACGGCGTGGCCAATGGCGGTGTCGGTGGCGCCGGCGGCGCAGGCGCCGGTGTCGGTGGTGACGGTGGTAATGGCGGATTCGTCACGGCGGCCAATGACAACGCCACCCTCTCGACTCTGGGCGACAATGCCAGCGGCATCTTTGTGCAGGCCGCGGGCGGCACCGGTGGCGCCGGCGCTGCGAGCGGCAACGGCGGCAACGGTGGTCTGGGCGGTGAAGTTTATGCGAGCAATGGATCCGTGATCGATGAGCTCCTGGTGACAACCACGGTCGTCACCCCGACCAGCTTTATTACCACATACGGCAGCTATGCTGACGGAATCACCGCGGCCAGCCTGGGTGGCATGGGCGGCGCCGGCGGCGACAATTCCTATTTTGCCGGTAGCGGCGGCGCGGGCGGTGACGCCTTCATGGCTGCGGCCTACAATGCGGCGTCCGGCCAGATCGAAACCAAGGGCGTGGCCTCGGCCGGCCTTCGCGTGTCGAGCCTGGGCGGCGCAGGCGGCGTCGGCGGTGAATGCACCGCCATGTTCTACGGAACTAACGGCGCGGGTGGTTTGGGCGGCAATGCCGGACTTGTCTCAGCAGGAAACTACGGAACCATTATCACGCGCAGCAACGCTTCATACGGCATCTCCGCGCAGAGCATCGGCGGCACGGGCGGCGACGGCGGTATGCACCGGTCCCTGGATGGCGGGACGGTGACCACCAATGACCTCCTCAGCATTGCTGCGGCCTTCACTAATTTTGCCGGTGTCATCAGCGCCAGCGGCCTGCTCACAAACGGGACGTTGGCCGGCTTGCTGACCAACGTGACAGGCGGCGGAAACGTTGTCGGATCACTCGGAACGCTTGACCCGGCCACGCTCGCTGAACTGCAGATCATCCTGGCGGCGGGCAACACCATCCTCGGCGCGATTCCCGACCTCGGCGCCAACGGCGGCAATGGCGGCGACGGCGGCGCCGTGGACGTTGTGAACACCGGCGCCATCACGACCGAGGGGCTCGGCGCGTACGGCATTTTGGCCATCAGCCGCGGTGGCGACGGCGGCAATGCCGTGTATGGCACGGCCAGTGGCGGATCCGGCGGCGATGGCGGAGTCGTGACAGTCTTGAATGATGGCACCATCTCCACGTTGGGTGATTATGCCGGCGGCATCTTTGCCGGCAGCTTCGGCGGCAATGGCCCCGGCAACACAAATTATTACGCTGGCGGATCCGGCGGCGGAGGCGGCGAGGTCACGGTCGGCAACAACGGCCGGATCCAGACGCGCGGCAACACCGCGCACGCCATCGAGGCGGTCAGCCAGGGTGGCTATGGTCAGAATGGTGGCGCCCGCCTCAGCAGCGCCGGATCCGGCGGCAACGGCGGCGCAGGCAGAGATGTCACGGTCAACAGCGGGGTCAACGGCGAAATCGAAACTTTCGGCGTCAACGCGTATGGCATCAACGCCCATAGCAGCGGCGGCAACGGTGGCCTCGGCGGTTCGGATGGCCTCACGACCAATGAGCTGATCGCCATGCTGACCAGCCTCACCAACACCGACTGGGCGGCTTTTGTTGCCACGAATGGCATTTCAATCAGCATCGATCCTACCCTGGCGACGCTCTTTGAAGTCGGCAGCCTCACCGGCGCCACGGCGATGGTCACGGTCAATCCGGGCGCGCTGGGCGGCATCGAAAGGACCATCGTGGGCGCCGGCGGCGGCGGCAGCGGCGGCGATGGCGGAAATATCAATATCAACAACGAGGGTTCGATCATCACGCATGGCATCGGCGCCATTGGCATCTATGCCTACAGCACCGGTGGCAACGGCAATAACGCCGGCACCAGCCTGGCCGGACTCCTCGGCGCCGACGGCGGCGATGGCGGCAGCGGCGGGCAGATCGCGATCAACAATACGGGCCTGATCCGGACTTATGGTGACTTTGCGCACGGCATCTATGCCTACAGCACCGGCGGCGACGGCGGGTTCTCCACCACGGGCTTGCTCGCGTCCGGCGCGGCGCGCGCGTCCGGTTCCGCAGGCTCCATCTCGATCGAAAACAGCGGCCTGATCGAGGCCTATGGCAACTATGCCTACGGCATCTACGCCTCGAGCATCGGTGGCGCGCCGATTCCCCCTGAGACGAACACGCAGTTTGGCGCCACGGGCGGCAGCGGTGGCGATGTGACCATCAATACCTCGGGCAGTGTGATCACGCACGGCTCGAACTCGGTTGCCATCTACCTGCAGAGCCACAGCGGTGACCCGGCTGTGCAGGCTGGCAACCTGAGCGTGACTGTCGGCGCGGGCGCGACCATACAGAGCGTCAACGTGGATAATTACGGCGTGTACTTTAACGGCGGCGCCTATAACTCGCTTGTCAACGATGGCACCATCATCGGCGGCGGCGGCACGAGCGACAGCGTGCTCTTCAATGGCGGCATCAACAACACGCTCGATAACAACGGGACGATCGACACCAGCGCCGGGGTGTACGGTTCCGCGATCCGCTTTAACGGTGGTGAGAACACCGTGAATAACTATGGTACGGTCGTTGGTAAGGTCATGATGGGTGGCAGCGGCCCGAACTTGTTTAATAATATGAACGGCGGGCGGTTCGACTCCGGCTCAAAGGTGCTCCTGGGTGCGGGCAACGAGCTGAATAACTCCGGCATCCTGTCGCCCGGCGGCCGCGGCATCACCTTGACCACCACCCTGACCGGCAACTACGTTCAGAACGCGGACGGCACGCTGGAGATCGAATTTGGCGGGGCCAACGGCTATGACCGTATGTGGCTGCCGTTCGATACGGCCACGCTTGATGGCACGCTGGAAATCGGGCAGGTCGGCAGCTATGTGCCGGATGTCGGTTCATCCTTTACAATTCTGTCGGCGGAGGCTGGCGTAAACAACACGTTCACGACCTACAACGACTACTACACCAACCACTACGCCATCTACCTGTCGCCGGTTTACACGCCCACCAGCGTGGTGCTGACCGTCATGCAGGGGTCGTTCTCCGATCCGTTTGTCGTTCCTGACAGCCTGACGCACAACCAGCAGTCGATCGCCGACTGGCTGGACTCCTTCTCTGGCGATCCGGATAAGGACGCCCTGATCGACATCCTTGACGGGATTCCGGGTGGCGACCTGCCGGGCGCGTTGGATCTGATCTCGCCCGAAGAGCTCGGACTGCTGGTGGATGAAGGCATCGGCGCGGCCGCGGTCTTCAACGGCAACATGCAGCAGCGCATGGCGCAGCTGCGGCGCAACGGCGTGGGTGGCCTCAGCCAGAACGTCCTGCTGTTCAGCGCCAACCGCGGGTTTGCAGCCGCCAAGGACCAGCTGCCGGCAACCGCCAGCGATGTCCCGCGTGCGCCGGCCCCTGTGCTGCGGCCGCCGAAGGGTTGGGGCTTCTTTACCATGGGTAATGCCCAGGTCATCAACATCGACGACACATCTGATTCTGTGGGCGGCGACATTGAGACCTCCGGCATCACCCTGGGCGCCGACGCTCAGATTCGCAAGAACCTGCTGCTGGGCGTGGCGTTCGACTATGTCAGTTCCGACATCACCTTTGCCAACGGTGGCTTTGCTGATGTGACGGGCGGCAAGGGTTCGGTCTTCGCAACCTGGTTCACCGGCGATTTCCACCTCGACGGCGCCATCGGCGGCGGCTTCAACTCCTACGACACGACACGCGCGGGTCTGGGTGGAAATGCCATCGGTGACACCACCGGCACCGAGATGGAAGGCATGCTCGGCGGCGGTTACGACAAGCAGCTGGGGCGGTTCACCCTCTCTCCCGGGGCGTCGATCTACTACTCCGCGATCTCGATCAAGGGGTTCACGGAAGACGGCTCGCTGGCGCCGCTGGATATCGGCGCTCAGAACGGATCCTCGCTGCAGGCGCGCCTGGGCGCAAACCTGGCCTACAACGCCAAGTTCCGCCGCATCCTGATCAAGCCGCAGGTTGGCCTCTACCTGCAGCATGAGTTCCTGGATGCGCAGCATTCGGTCGATGCGCGCCTGGCTGATGGCACAAGCTCCCGGTTCACCGTGGATGACACCGAGGTGGGTCGCGACAGCCTGCCGCTGTCGGTTGGCCTGAGCGTGCAGTTCACCTCGCGGATCGGGATGAGCGTGGCCTACGAGCAGATCCTGCTGCGCAACAACAGCGAAGAGTACAACTTGACCGGCGGTCTCAACGTCGGCCTGTAAGCGCAATCGCTGACCTCAACAAAGGGGAGCCGGGAAACCGGCTCCCCTTTTTGTTGGACTTTCCTGTGCCGGCCACGCAGAATCGTCCCATGTACTTGCGTTTCTTCCAGCTTCAGGAGGCCCCTTTCAGCATTACGCCGGATCCGCGCTATCTCTATTTCACCCCCATTCACCGCGCGGCGTTTGAGCATCTGGTGTACGGCGTGACCTCCCGCCGGGGCTTCATCGAGCTGACCGGCGAGGTGGGCTGTGGCAAGACCACCATCTGCCGCGCTGTGCTGGCAAAGCTCGGCGACCAGGTGCGCTCAGCCATGATTTTGAATCCGTGCCTGAGCGGTCAGCAGCTCCTGCGCGCCATTGTCACGGACTTCGGGCTGACCGCGCCGCGCGACCGGCTCGGGCAGCTGGCGGCCTTGAACGCCTTTCTGCTCAGGCAGGCAGCCTCCGGCGTGAACGTGGTGCTGATTATTGACGAGGCGCAGGACCTTTCCATCCGGACCATGGAGGAGGTGCGGCTGCTCTCCAATCTGGAGACCGCCCAGCACAAGCTCATCCAGATTGTGCTGGCCGGACAGCCCGAGCTCAAGAAGCGCCTTGACGCGCCCGAGCTCCGGCAGCTGCGCCAGCGCATCACCGTGCGGACCCACATTCCGCCGCTAAGCATGCCGGAAATTGCCGGGTATATTGACCATCGCCTGCGCACGGCCGGGGCGCCGGATGATGTGAGGTTCTGCGCCGCCGCCTGCACTCGCGTGGCCGCCTATTCCGGCGGCGTGCCGCGCATGATCAATGCCGTGTGCGACTATGCCATGCTTGCGGCGTACACGCTGAATTCCCGCGAGATCAGTGACGCGTGCGTGGAGCGCGCCATCCGGCAGCTGGAGGAGGGGGTATGAGCCTCATCGAGGATGCCCTGCGCAAGCAGGAGAGCGAGGGGGGGCATCGCCTCCGGCCGGGCCCTCCTGCCGCGTCGGATACGAACCTGACGGCTGCGCCGGCGCCGGCGGCCAGCCCGCCGCAGACGTTCAGCCGGCCGGTTCGGCGGCCTTCGGGCATGGCGCGGCCTTCGGTTGTGGCGCGGCCAGGCTTGCATCCGGATGTCATGCGGCAGCGGCATCTGGCGCGGATGGTTGCAGGCGGCGTGGCGCTGCTGGCTTTGCTGGCTGGAGGCGCGACGCTGCTGGTGTGGTCGGGGCGGAAACAGGCGCCGAACGCAGCCCCGGCCACACCTGCCACGGAGCCTGCGGAAATGAAGGCGGCGCACCCGGGCGTCATTGCCGCGGCAGAGCCTGCGCTGGCCATGCCTGTGCCTGCCATTCCCACCGGACCTTCATCAGCGGCAACCTCTTCCCCGCCTGAGATGCTCCGTACATCTGCCGCGCCGGTCGCCCCTGTAGCTGCAGTTTCCTTGCCGCTGAAGGACGGTTTGCTTCCGGATGTTCCGGTTGTTCCTCCTGCACCGGCCGCTGCTTCTGCGCCTGCCCCGCTACCGGAGCCTCCTGCTGTCATTTGGCCGGAGATCCTTGTGAAAGGGATGTTTTCCTCCGGCGGGAAGACGCTGGTGTTGCTGGGCGATGGCTCCACGCTGGAAGCCGGCGCTCCGGCGCCCAGTGGCGTCCGCCTGAAGGATGCTGGACCCGGGTGGGTTCGCGTGGCGTACAGGGGGCAGGA
>JBAWXQ010000147.1:0-7078 GCA_037144015.1 bacterium | reverse complement strand
TCCGGCATCTGCCCGCGCGCGGAGCGCCCGGGCCACCGGGTTCGGCGTCCATGCGTGCCGAAGATCCACGGCTCAGCAACAGAGCGTCACCCTGATTTGCGCCCCCATTCAGCAAGACCGTTGCGTCTCCGCAACCCGCGGACAGCGGGTTGCCAACTAGGAACCTGTCGGCAGAGGGTTCCGGACCGATCCGAAGCCCAATTCCGACAGGTTCCTAGGATTACTGCCCCTCCCGCATGACCACCTCGCAGGGCGACACGTGCCAGATGTCGCGGGCGTATTCGGCGATCGTGCGGTCGGAGGAGAACCGCCCGGCGCGCGCCACGTTGATCAGCGCCTTGCGGTCCCACGCGCGCGGCTGGCGGTACAGCGTTTCCACCTGGTCCTGCGCCGCGATGTAGGCCGGCAGATCGGCCAGCAGCATGTAGTAGTCGCCGTGGTCCAGCAGGGCCTTGACGATGGGGTCGAACAGGCCGGGGTTGAGCAGGCAGAAGACATTCTGCTGGATCATGTCGATCGCGCGGCGCACCACCGGGTTCTTCCGGTAGATGGCGCGCGAATCGTAGGTCAGGCGCCGGGCCGACACCTCGTCGGCCTTCATGCCGAAGATGAAGCAGTTCTCCGGGCCGACCTCCTCAAGGATCTCGACGTTGGCGCCGTCCAGCGTGCCCAGGGTCAGGGCCCCGTTGAGCATCAGCTTCATGTTGCCGGTGCCCGAGGCCTCGGTGCCGGCCAGCGAAATCTGCTCGCTGACGTTGGCCGCCGGAATGATCCGCTCCGCCAGCGACACCCGGTAGTCCGGCAGGAACACCACCTGGAGCTTGTCCCGGGTGAGCGGGTGGCTGTTGACCACTTCGCCGATGCCATGGATGAGGCGGATGATCAGCTTGGCCATGCCGTAGCCCGGCGCCGCCTTGGCCGCAAAGATGAACACGCGCGGCCAGGAATCGAGCCCCGGCTTTTCGATCAGCCGCTGGAAGCGGGAGATGATGTAGAGCGCCAGCAGCAGCTGCCGCTTGTACTCGTGCAGGCGCTTCACCTGCACGTCGAAGATCGCGTCCGGCGCCGCGGCGACCCCGGTCTGCGACCGGATGTATTCCGAGAGCGCGCGCTTGTTCGTCTGCTTCACCTCGCGAAACCGGCGCAGGAAGCTCTCGTCGTCGGCAAACTTCTCCAGGTCGCGCAGGCGGTCGAGGCGGGTGATCCAACCGTTCCCGATGGCCTGGGTGATGAGCGCCGCCAGCCCCGGGTTGGCTTTCAGCAGCCAGCGCCGCTGCGTGATGCCGTTGGTCTTGTTGCTGAAGCGATCGGGGGTCATCTCGTAGAAGTCCTTGAACAGGGTCTTCCGGAGGATGTCCGTGTGAAGCTGCGCCACGCCGTTGACCGCGGACGACCCGACAATCGCCAGGTTGGCCATGCGCACGAACCGCTCGCCCTCCTCGTCGATCAGGCTCATGCGGCGCAGCCGCTCGATGTCGCCGGGGTAGCTGGCGGAGACGTGCTGCAGGTGGCGGCCGTTGATCTCGTAGATGATCTGCAGGTGGCGCGGCAGCACGCGCTCCATCAGCGGCACGCTCCAGCGCTCCAGCGCCTCCGGCAGGATCGTGTGGTTGGTGTACCCCATGCAGGCGCAGGTGATCCGCCACGCCTCGTCCCAGTCCATCCGCTCCCGGTCGACCAGCAGGCGCATCAGCTCGGGGATGGCCAGCGCGGGGTGCGTCTCGTTCAGCTGCACGGCGACCTTGTCCGGCAAGGCCGACCATGGATTCCCCTCGGCGCGGAAGCGCCGCAGGATGTCCTGGATCGTGCAGGAGACAAAGAAGTACTGCTGCCGGAGGCGGAGCTCCTTGCCTTCCAGGACGTTGTCGTTCGGGTAGAGCACCTTGGTCAGGTTCTCCGCGAGCACCTTGTTCTCCACCGCCGCGACATACGACCCGCGGTTGAAGTCGTCAAAGTCGAATTCGTCCGTGGCCTGGGCCGACCAGAGCCGCAGCGTGTTGACGACCTCCCCGCCGTAGCCGACAATCGGCAGGTCGTACGGGACACCCAGCACCGGCTTGGCGTCCAGCCAGCGCCATTCGGTCCGGCCATCGATCTGCACGGCCTCCATCCGCCCCTCGAACAGGACGGTCTGCGTGTGTTCCGGCCGCACGATCTCCCACGGGTAGCCGTTCTTTAGCCAGTGGTCCGGTTCCTCCACCTGGGCTCCGCCGACGATCTTCTGCTTGAAGATGCCGTAGTTGTAGCGCAGGCCGTACCCCACGGCCGGCAGCTTCAGCGTGGACATGGAATCGAGGAAGCAGGCGGCCAGGCGCCCCAGGCCGCCATTGCCGAGGCCGGCGTCGGTCTCATGATCGCGCAGGTCGTTCCAGTCCAGGCCGGCATCCGCCATGGCCTGGCGGCACATCTCCTCCATCTGGAGGTTGATGACATTGTTGCCCAGCAGCCGACCGATCAGGAATTCGAGCGACAGGTAGTAGACCCGCTTGACGTTCCGGCCGTAGTGGGTCTGCCGTGTCGCCGACCAGCGCTCAATCAGCCGGTCGCGCACCGACCAGGCCAGCGCCATGTAGCGGTCGAGGTCCGTGGCGTTGAAGCGGTCCTTCGCCAGCGTGTAGCGCAGATGCCAGCTGAAGTCCTCGTACAAAGACTCCGCCGTCATTTCCACGCGACGCTTGGCTTTTTTGCGAGCCTCCATGCGATTCTCCCCAGGAGACTGTCGGACGCAGGCCGCGGATTGGTCCAGGGCCCTCTGACGACAGTCGCCTAGTTGAGCAACCCGCTGCCCGCGGGTTGCGAAAACTCAATTACAGACAGAAAAATTGTTCCGGCTGCTAGTGTGCCACAAGCAGGCGCCGCGGTCACGCGCCAAGGTGCCCCGGCGCGCCGCCAGATGGTGGCAGAGCCGTCCCGGCTCTGCTCTCCGGGTAGCAGCGGCGAGACGCCGCTGCCACTTTTACAGCTTGGGCTGCGCCCTCACGGGCCCGGCACAGCGGCCGGTGCGTTGGTGGCCGCCGCGGCACGGCAGGCATCCCGCAGGCGGCGGCTCCCGTCGTTGGTGGGGTCGAGCGCCAGCGCGCGGTCAAACGACCGTGCGGCGCAGCAGAAATCGTCCAGGTCGCGGAGCGCCACGCCGCGCAAATGATGCAGCTCCGCATTATCGGGTATCGCCGCCTCCGCCCAGGTTAGCCACGGCAGGGCTTCGCGCGGCCGTTTCTCGACCATGCGGATCGTGGCCAGCAGCTTGCCCAGTTCCCGGACCGGAATAATGTCCGGCCGCAGCCGGATGGCGGCGCGGGCGGCCTCTTCCGCGCCTTCAAAATCACCGTAGTAGGAAAAGAGCGCCTTGGCGGTGGCCACGCGCGGATACGGCTCCCGGGGATAATCATCTGCCATCGCGTGAAAGAAGCTGAGCGTGTTGAAACAGGTGGCCGAAGAGGTCAGCGTGTAGGTGGCAAACAGCGCCAGGTACAGCCCCGCCGCGGCGGCCAGCAGCCGGCGGGCACGGGCGTGCTTGCGGTCGCCGGCGAACGGCTCCTGGCAAACGCGCTGCCACAGCGCGAAAGCCCCGGACACCAGCAGCAGCACGCCAGGCGCCACGGCAAAATAGCGCTGGTCATAGCTGCGCAGAACGGTGCTCACGAGCATGAGGTTGAGCAGGCCGGCGCCAAACCAGGCGATTGCCATCGCCACCAGCCACTGGCCGCGCCGCAGCGCGAGCCACAGCGCGGCGGCAAAAGCCGCAGCGACCGCCACGATGCCGATCCGGAACAGCCCGGATGCCGTGGTGTATTCCCAGTGGAGAAATACCGCCGGCCGCGGGATCAGCAGGTCACGCACCGCATACCACGCGCTGGCAAGGGCAACCCCGGAACCATCGCCGAACAGGCGCAGCACGGCCGCCCCGGCGGGCGAAGGGGCCACGTCGGCCGATGCCCGCAGCCAGGCCGCGGCGCCCAGCCCGGCAGCCAGCCCCAGCACGTGGCTGACCGTGGCCGGCAGGCGCGCCGGACGGAAACAGGCCGCTGCCAGCGCGGTGCCACCGAGCACCGCCATCAGGACAAATCCGGTTTCCTTCGAGATGGCGGCGGCAAAGGCCAGCGCGCCGAGCCACGCCGCCTGCAGCACGGCATCCCTCCGCGTGGCCGCCTCACGCAGCAGCAGCGAAATCGCCAGCACCGCCCCGAGTTCAATGAGCAGGTCCGGCAGCGACATCACAAAGGAGACGACTTCCGTGCGGGCCGGGTGCACGGCGTACAGCAGGCCGACCATCATCGCAAACCATGGCCCGGCAGCAGCGGCGTGGCGCCGGCACAACCGCACGAGGCAGACGGTGGTCAATGCAAAAATCGCCAGGCTGAGGGCGTGGTAGGCCATGGGCGAAGGTCCGGCAACCCGGTAGAAAAGCGCCACCAGAAACATGAAGCCTGGCCGGTAATAGCCGGTGGCGTGGCGCGAGCCGAACTCCAGTCCGTAGTCATTCTGAAACAGGGCCACCAGAAACCCGGGCTCGCCGATGTGCGGATGCCGGGCAATGAGCGAAATGTCATCCCAGACAAAGTCGCACCCGAGCGCCGGCAGATGCGCCACGATTGCCGCCAGCACAGGCAGCAGCCACACCCAGTACCCGGGTTGACGGAGAAAGCCAGACGCGCCTGCGTGCCCGGGTTGCGCCCCGGCCACCCCGGCCCCCTTGCCATGTGCAATCATGCGCTTGCTTTCCCTTTCTTCCGGCTACGCCCGCCGGGCGGCCAAGGCGCGATCCACATCCGGCACGGCAGCCAGCAGTTCACGGGTGTACGGGTGCGCCGGGCGCTCGAGGACATCCGCCACCGCCCCCTGCTCCACGATCACGCCATTGTGCAGCACGCAGACCCGGTCACAGACCGTCCGCACCACGGCCAGATCGTGCGAGACCAGCAGCAGGGCCAGCCCCAGCCGCTGCTGCAGTTCGCGCAACAGGTTCAGCACGCGCGCCTGCACCGAGACATCCAGCGCCGAAACCGGTTCGTCCGCCACCAGCACGCGCGGCTTCAGCGCCAGGCAGCGCGCCAGGCTCACGCGCTGACACTGCCCGCCGCTGAGCTCCCGCGGATAAGCGGACGCCGCCTCCGGCGGCAGGCCGACCTGATCGAGGACTTGCCGCACGGCATCGGCTGGCGTGTGATCCGCCGCCAGCCGATGCACGTGCAGCAATTCCTCCAGCATGGCCGCCACAGTCATGCGCGGGTTGAGCGAGCCGATGGCGTCCTGGAAAACCATCTGCACCTGGCGGCAGTATTGCTCGCGCCCGGCCTGACTGCGCCGGTCCACGTCCGCGCCGTCGAAGAGGATCCGGCCGCTGCGCGGCTTCACCAGGCCGACGATCGCCTTGGCCAGCGTGGATTTGCCGCATCCGCTTTCGCCCACGATGCCGAGCGACTCGCCCGCGGCAACCTGCAGCGAAACAGACTTCAGCGCCTCCACCGGCCGACCGCCGGGACGCGGATAGTGCACCACGAGGTTATGGATTTCGAGGAGGGGCATGTTATAGGTGTCGGGTGTCGAGTGTCGGCCAACATACACGTTTTTGCGTGTATGCTGGCGTCTCCAAGTGGAAGGACACAGAGGTCACAGAGAAAGAAAGAGAACACCGAGAGAAATTCATGCTGCAGCCGGTTTGCGGGCCGCAGCCAGGCATTTCTCTGTGGTCTCTGTTGTTCTCTGTGCTCTCGGTGTCCATGACGTGTTCATTCGTTGGGTTGCCGGTCATTTTGCAGCCTGCTTCGCCAGCCAGCAGCGCGTCTGCCGTCCCGCTGCCGCTTCCGCCATCGGCGGCGGAAGGGAGCAGGCATCCATGCGGCGCGCGCAGCGCGGCGCAAAGCCGCACCCCGCGGGCCAGCGGTCGGGGGACGGCACCGTGCCGGGAATGCCAACCAGCGGACGATCCCGGGGAGCGTCCAGCCGCGGCACGGCCGCCAGCAACCCAAGCGTGTACGGGTGCCGCGGTGTGCGCAGAACGTCCGCCACAGGGCCGCACTCCACCACCTGCCCCGCATACATCACGGCCACGCGGTCCGCGCGGCCTGCCACAAGCCCGAGGTTGTGCGTGACCAGCAGCACCGACATGCCGGTCTCGCGCGCCAGTTCGTCGACCAGGTCCAGCACCTGCCGCTGGGTGGTCACATCCAGCGCCGTGGTCGGCTCGTCGGCGATCAGCAGCCGCGGCCGGCAGGCCAGCGCCATGGCCACCATGGCGCGCTGCTGCATGCCGCCGCTCAGGGCGCACGGATAGGCGCACACGGCGCGCTCCGGATCCGGAAGCCCCACGCGCGTCAGCAGCCGCACAGCTTCGGAAATCCGCGCCTGCCGCGGCCCGGCCAGGCATTCCGCAATCTGGTCGCCGATGCGCATCACAGGGTTGAGCGAGCCCGCCGGATCCTGAAAAACATACGCGATCCCGTCACGCCCGCGCAGCGCACGCAGATCCTCCGGATCCAAGGCCAGCATGTTGCGGCCACAAAAGCGGACACTCCCGGTGCGCTCGGCACGATCCGTGGGCGCGAGAGCCGTAAGCGCCAGGCAGGTCATGCTCTTGCCGCAACCGCTCTCCCCGACCAGCGCCAGGCGCTCCCCGGCCGCAAGCTCCAGCGACACGCCGCGAACCGGCAGCGTCTCGATCCCGTCACGCCGGAACCGGACACACAGCTCTTCCACTTGCAGCAGATGCTCCATCAGTGATCGCAGAATGACAAAGCCGTCGCGCCATGTCAACTAGCAGCCTGTCGGATTTAGGTTTTGCGCCTGCACACGATTCGTGCCGACCAGGCTGCTAGTTTTAGTCTGTGGCTTTTTCTCGTGCCCACACACAGGAATTCCCGACTCTTTTTGATCAAAAGAAGCCGATTTGTCTTGACATAACATGTTGCGCTGTAATATATTAAGCGACATAAGCTCACGCTTTGTTTTGGTGGATAGAGACACGCCGATGCTACTTCCTCCCAGTCTTCAGGACTGGCTTCCGGATCGAAGCACGGCACGCAACGCGCCTGGCGGAGAAGCAACGGGATTACGAGGCCAAACTGGACGAGCGCAAATT
>JBAWXQ010000146.1:0-7079 GCA_037144015.1 bacterium | reverse complement strand
GGACGACGGACGAGGACGATCATACGTCACCGAACTTTCCACCGTGTGTACTTAGGCGAGGATTTGGGTACGCCACCGGCCATTGCGGACGGAATCGAAAACAGGCACAATGCTTACCCATGGCAGCATGGCATCCAGGGCTCGCGGGGCGGTTTCTGCCGGTGATGGTTCTCGGCCTGGCAGGCTGGCTGCGCGCGGACGAGGCGCAGGAGTTGTTCGGCCGTGGTGAGGCGCGCTACCAGGCCGCGGAGTGGAACGGCGCGGCCGAGTCCTATGCCGCGGTCCTGGCCCGCTTTCCCGGCTGCACCTACGCCGCGCAAGCGCTCTACTCGCGCGGGTGGGCGCTGTTCCAGTCCGGCCGCTTTGAGGGCGCGCTGGCCGACTTCCGCGCCTTCCAGGAGCGATACCCGACGAACGCGCTGGCGGCTGAATGCCAGCTCAAGGCGGGCGACAGCCTGCGTCAGCTCCGGCGCCTGGACGAGGCCCTGCGAGCGTACGATCCGGTCTGCGCCGCCGGCGGCCGCCTGGCGCCGGATGCCTGGGCCGGGAAGGCGGCGGTGCTCTGCGCGCAGGGAGATTTCGCCGCCGCGCAAGCCGCTTTCTGCGCGGCGGCGCGGGCGTGTGGCCGGGATGCGCGCGCGGCGGCATACCTGTCGCATGCCGGCAATGCCGGCGAGGCGGCGCAGCGTGCCGCCGTGGAGCACATGCGGCTGGATCATGCGGCCGGGCGGCACGAGGCGGCCCTGGCCGGGGCCGACGCCTTCCTTGTCCGCCACGCAACCGGCGCGCTCCTGCCGCGGGTGCGCCTCTATCGCGCCGAGGCGCTGCTGGCGCTGAACCGCCTGCCCGAGGCGCTGCAGGCCTACCTGCAGGTTGGGGATGCGGACCCGGATGCGGCGGCCGGCGCAAGCTACGGCGCGGCCTGGGTGCTGCTGGCGCAGGAAAAAAAAGACGAGGCCTGCCAGCGGTTCGAGGCGTTTGCGCGGCAATACCCGAAACACCTGCTGGCGCCGGACGCCTGTTTCCGCATCGGCGAGCTGGCGTATGAGAAGGGGGATTTTGCTGCGGCGGCGACCAACTACGAAATCGCCGCGGCGGCGCCAGCGGCTTTCTGCGACCCGGCGCTCTACAAGCTCGGCTGGGCACGCGAGAAGCTGGCGCAGCGCGAGCCGGCCGTGCAGGCGTTCCTCCGCGTGGCGCAGCAGCACCCGGCGAGCGAACACGCGCCGGAGGCGCGGTACCGCGCCGGATGCCTGCTGCAGCTGATGGGCCGCTTTGCGGAAGCACGCGCCGCCCTGGCCGCGGTCGGCGACGGCGTGTTCGCCGAAAAAGCCGCCTGCGGCGTGGCCGATTGCTGGCGCGCCGCCGGCCGGAACACGGAGGCGGCCGCCGCCTACGGGCAGGTGCTGGCCAGGTGGCCCCGCGGCGAATGCCGCCTGCGGGCGCTTCTGGGGCGCGCCGAGTCCCTGCGCGCCGCCGGCTCGTTTGCCGAGGCCGCGGCCGATTATGCGGAGGCGGCCGCGGCCGGCGAAACGCGGGAGGCGGCGCAGGCCATGCTGGGGCAGGGGCACTGCTGGTTTGCGCTGAAACAATGGGACGATGCGGCCCGCTGCTTCCTCAAGGTGGACGTGCTCTACGGGTTTGACGAACTCAAACCGGAAGCCCTGGCCCTGGCGGCCCGGAGCCGGGAGCAGGCCGGCGATGCGGCGAAGGCCGCCATGTGCCGTGAGGAGTTGAAAAAACGCTTCCCTGCGTCCCGGGAGGCGAAGGGGCTCTAAGGCGCCAGGACGCCAACGGAAACAGGCCATGTCTCAACAACTTGCCGACCACACCACCGGATTGCCCTCTCTCGATGAGGCTCTGAGCCGCATCCTGGCCGGCGACAACATTGTCTGGCATGTGGAGCGCATCGAGGACTACCAGGCGTTTGTCGGCCCCTACGTGCGCGCGGCGCGGCGCGACCGGCGGCGGCTGGTGTACTTCCGGTTCGCCCGCCACGCGCCGCTGCTCGATGCGTCCGCCGGCGTCGAGACCCATGTCCTGGACCCCGAGGACGGCTTCGAGACCTTCATCCACCGGATTCACCGGGTGATCGGCGAGGCCGGAACCGGCGCCTACTACGTGTTCGACTGCCTGACCGACCTGGCCGTGGACTGGTACTCCGACGCCATGCTCGGCAACTTCTTCATGCTCACCTGCCCGTACCTGTTCGAGCTGCAGACCATCGCCTACTTCGGCCTGCTGCGCCACCGCCACTCGCGCCAGGCCACGGCGCCGATCCTGGACACCACCCAGCTGTTTCTGGATGTCTTCCGCTGCCAGAGCGTGCTGCACGTCCGCGCGCTCAAGACGCAGTTCCGGTACACGCCGACCATCCACATGCTGCATGCCTGGCGGCCGGATGACACGTTTGAGCGGGTGACCTCCAGCGCCGTGACGGCGCAGGTGCTGGCTGTCGGCGGCTCGCCGTGGGCCACGACCGATGAGCAGGGCGAGCGCGCCTTCAGCCGCGCCGAGGAGATCGTGGCCCTGCGCGGCACGGTCTGGTACACGCCGGAGCAGGAGTCGGAGGTGCGGCACCAGATCGTGCGGGCGCTGGTGACGCGCGACCCGGCCATGCTGGCGCTGGTGGAGCAGCACCTCCGCATGGAGGACCTGCTCGACATCCGCAAGCGGCTGGTCGGCAGCGGCCTGATCGGCGGCAAGGCCGTCGGCATGCTCGTGGCCCGGCGCATCCTGGCAACCGGCTGGGCCGAGGCCGACACGCTGCTGGAGCCGCACGACTCGTTCTACATCGGCTCCGACGTCTTCTACACCTACCTGGTGCGCAACAAGATCTGGAGCCTGCGCGAGAAGCAGCGCCACCCCGAGACCTTCCTCCGGGATGCGGCCGAGGCGCGCGCGCGCATCGAGACCGGCGGGTTCCCGGACTACATCCTGCGCCAGTTCGAGGATCTGCTCGACTACTTCGGGCAGTACCCGGTGATCGTGCGCTCCAGCTCGCTGCTGGAGGACAACTACGGCAACGCCTTTGCCGGCAAGTACGAGAGCGTCTTCTGCGCCAACCAGGGGCCGCGCGAGCAGCGCCTGGCCGCGTTCGTGGCCGCGGTCAAGACGGTCTACGCCAGCACCATGAGCACCGAGGCGCTGAGCTACCGCGCGCGCCACGGGCTGCTGGATCGCGACGAGCAGATGGCGCTGCTGGTGATGCGCGTGTCCGGCGCCATGCACGGCCGTTGCTTCTACCCGCACCTGGCCGGCGTGGGCTTTTCGTACAACCCCTTCCCGTGGAGCCCGGCCGTGGATCCGGCCGCGGGCGTCATCCGCCTGGTGTACGGCCTGGGCACCCGCGCCGTGGACCGTGTGGACGACGACTACACGCGCGTCGTGGCCCTGAATGCGCCGTCGCGCCGCCCGGAGTCGGGCTTCGAGGAGATCTGCCGCCATTCGCAGCGCCACGTGGATTACATCGATCTCGACGCCGGGCGCCTGGCCACCGGGGAGTTCATCGACCTGATTCAGCAGGGGACCGACGTGCCGGTTTCCGTCTTTGCATCGGTTGATCCCCATGCCGGCGGCAGGCAGGAAACCTGGATTCTGACCTTCGAGCGCCTGCTGGCGGAAACGCGGTTCGTGGAGGACATGCGCACGGCGATCAAGACCCTGGAGGTGGCCTACGGGCATCCGGTCGACATCGAATTTGCCGCCAATTTCATTCACCCCGCCGAATACCGCATCAACCTGCTGCAGTGCCGACCGCTCAAGGTGCAGGGCGTGGACGCGGTGGACGTACCGTGGGTGGAGGCACCGGCGGAAGCGGTGCTCCTGGCCGCGCGCGGCGCGGTCGTGGGCA
This sequence comes from bacterium, assembly GCA_037144015.1. Taxonomy (GTDB): domain Bacteria; phylum Verrucomicrobiota; class Kiritimatiellia; order RFP12; family CAIWXQ01; genus CAIWXQ01. The sequence continues at coordinate 3,226 of JBAWXQ010000146.1, read as the reverse complement.
TGGGGCGCGTGGCGCCCGTCGACCGGGTGGTGTTCGTGGTGCCGGCGTGCTATGCCGCGCTGGCCGAGCGCGACCGGCATGCCGTGGCCCGCGTGATCGGCGAGATCAACCGCGCCTGCGGCCGCCGCGGCGGCATCACGCTGCTGGCCGGTCCCGGCCGCTGGGGCACCAGCACGCCGTCCCTGGGCGTGCCGGTTAACTTCTCGGAGATCAACCACGTCAACGTGCTGTGCGAGCTGGCCACGATGCACGCCACGCTGACGCCCGACGTCTCGCTCGGCACGCACTTCTTCAACGAGCTCGTGGAAATGAACATGCTGTACTTTGCCCTGTTCCCGGGGCGGGAAGGCAATGGCTTTGACGCCGACAGCCTGGTCCGCGCGCCCAATCGTCTGGCGGACTACGCGCCGGAGAACGGGAAGTGGGCCGACTGCATCCGCGTGGTCGAGCCGGCTGAGCCGCTGCGCCTGATTGCCGACCCGCGCACGCAGCGCGTGGTCTGCTACCGGGCCGTCTAGCTTTCCCGTCCCGGGAAAGCTAGACGGCCCGGGCCGCGTCGATGGGCCGCAGGCGGGAGAAATCCTCCAGCCCTGCCAGCGAGCGGATGCGCACGGTGTAGCCGGCTTCGCGCACCGCCGCGATCGGGTTGAGGCCGCCCACCACCACCAGCCCGGCGTGGCCGTCTGCCACGGGAATGCCGAACAGCGGCTGGTTGGGCCGGCCGATGGCCAGGATGCCGCCGATGCCCAGCGGGCGCAGCTGGCGCACGAGCGCCTGCACGTCGTCCACGGCCGGCGCGGGGATCTCGCGGAACCCCGCGCAGATCACGCCCGACCCCAGCCGCAGCACGTCGCGCACGCGCGTCATGCCGGCCTGGATGAAAACTTCCAGCGGATCGAGCGTCGAGCCGCGGTATTCGATCAGCTCGACAAACCGCAGCGGCCGCCGGTCGCGGATCTCCAGCAGGCCGCCGAAGCGCGAGGTCACGGGAATGCCCCGGTGCAGCAGGATGCCGTTCATGGTGACGCTGCACACCGTGCCGATGCCGACATAGTTTTCCGGCACCACCACGCCCCCGATCTGCTCGCCGGCGCGGGCCACCATCACGCGGTTGGCGATGCCCAGCTGCTCCCGGAGCACGCGGCGGATCTCCGCCAGCGCCGGGCCGAGGTTGGCCGGGTGCAGCAGCGCCGTGTTGACGACCACCGTGCCCTCGCCACGCCGGGCATCGAACGTCATCTGGTAGGTGAAGGTGTCCACCCGGGCCGAGACCATCCCGACCTTGGTGATCACATCGGCGCGGCCGGTCTCCTCGCGCCCGGCCTTGGTGATGCTGCGCCCGGCCCGGCGATTGACCAGCCGGGTCAGGCCGCGCCGGTCCAGGTCCAGCAGATGCAGCCGTACGGTTCGCGGGCTGAAGTCAATCCCGGCTGCGAGCAGGGCCTCCACAATGCGTTCGGCCCCCAGCGGGGTCTGCGCCTCGCTCAGGACCTTCAGAATTGCCGACTGCGTGCGCTCCGCCTTGAGGCCCATGGGCAGCTCCGTTTTTGCGTTCGCGTTTCTTCGGAAACTCGCCGGGCCGAACGTGTTGGGACAGAATCACGGGTCGGCGCGAATGGCCGCTTGGATGGCAGATGGAATGGATATAATACGGCATTTTTGCCGTCAAAAACAACAGTGAATATCACTCTGGCCGTTGACCATGCGGTCTGCGTACATCTATTCTTGGCATGTGCCTGCCGTTTGGCGGCACGCGGTGTCGGGGTGGTTGGCAGTGCAAACAACGGTCAGGAAGGAAGAAACATGAATGACTATGTGATGAAGGTTCTGGAGGAGACACGTCAGCGGAACGCCGGGCAGCCTGAGTTTCTGCAGGCGGTGACGGAGGTTCTGGAGTCGATTGACCCGGTGATCGAGCGGCATCGCAACTATCGCGACCAGGCGATCCTGGAGCGCCTGGTCGAGCCGGAGCGCGTCATGCTCTTCCGCGTGCCCTGGTTTGACGACCAGGGGCGCATGCAGGTGAACCGTGGCATGCGCGTGCAGTACAACAGCGCCCTGGGCCCCTACAAGGGCGGGCTGCGCTTCCACCCCTCGGTCAACCTTTCGATCATCAAGTTCCTGGGGTTTGAGCAGATTTTCAAGAATGCGCTCACGACGCTGCCCATGGGCGGCGGCAAGGGCGGCACGGATTTTGATCCCAAGGGCAAGAGCGACAACGAGGTGATGCGCTTCTGCCAGTCGTTCATGTCGGAGCTGTTCCGCCACATCGGCGACAACACGGACGTGCCGGCCGGGGACATCGGCGTCGGCGGCCGCGAAGTCGGGTACCTGTTCGGACAATACAAGCGCCTGGCCAATCATTTCACCGGCGTGCTGACCGGCAAGGGGGTCAAGTGGGGCGGCTCGCTGATCCGTCCGGAGGCCACGGGGTATGGCTGCGTGTACTTTGCCCGCGAGATGCTCAAGACGCGCGGCGAGAGCTTCGACGGCAAGGTGTGCACCGTGTCCGGGTCCGGCAACGTGGCGCAGTACACGGTCGAGAAGCTGAACGAGCTGGGGTCCAAGGTGGTGACGCTCTCCGACTCGGCCGGCACGATCTACGACAAGGCCGGCATCACCAACGAGAAGCTGGCGTGGGTCATGGAGCTCAAGAACAGCCGCCGCGGGCGCATCTCCGAGTACGCAAAGCAGTTCAAGGGCGCGGAGTATCTGGACGGCCAGCGCCCGTGGAACGTGCGCTGCGACTGCGCGTTCCCCAGCGCCACGCAGAACGAGATCGACGGCAAGGACGCCAAGGCGCTGGTGCTGAGCGGCTGCACGCTCGTCGCCGAAGGCGCGAACATGCCCAGCACGCCCGAGGCGGTGGAGATGTTCCTGGCCAACCGGATCCTGTACGCGCCGGGCAAGGCCTCCAATGCCGGCGGCGTGGCCACCTCCGGCCTGGAGATGGCGCAGAACTCCATGCGCCTGGCCTGGCCGCGCGAGGAAGTGGACAGCCGGCTGCAGCAGATCATGCGCAGCATTCACGACAGCGCCCGCGCCGCGGCCACGTCCTACGGCCAGCCGGACAACTACGTCATGGGCGCCAACATCGCGGGGTTCTGCAAGGTCGCAGACGCCATGATCGACCAGGGCCTCGTCTAGCAGCTTGTCGGGCTTGGCCTCTGCCCTTCACAAACTTTGTGCCGACAAAGCTGCTAGTTAGTGGGACGCAACCGCCTAG
>JBAWXQ010000145.1:0-7081 GCA_037144015.1 bacterium | reverse complement strand
GGCGTGCGTTTCGTGGTTCGCCAACGGGATGAAGTTCCGTCTTAGGCGAGGATTTTGGGCACCCTTGACATATCATGAAATCATGATATCTTTATATCTCGTCGGCGATCAGACCCGGCCGCGGCGCGCCGGCGAGGAGCTTCGAACGCATGAAGGACCGGGCGCTTCCGGCGGATTACCTGGCGGGGATGGCGGGGGTGCTGCGGACCCTGGGCCACGCCTTCCGCCTGCAAATCGTGGAGCGGCTGGACCGGCGCGGGCCGGCGCCGGGCCACCGGCTGCTCCGGGAGCTCGGCGGCGCGCAGGGCGCGCTCTCGCAGCACCTCAGCAAGCTGCGCCTCACCGGCGTGATCCGCGCCGAGCGCCGCGGCCGGGAAATCTGGTACGGCCTCGCCAGCCCGGACGCGCGGACCATCCTGGACTGCATGCGGCATCGGCGGAAGCGGCGGGGCGCGGGGCCGCCCCGCCGCTTCGGCCGATTGGGCGGCGTGGCCGCCGCGAAAGACAACCAACTGTAGAATGATTGGGTCGCATGTGGCGACCGGCCGTGTAACAGGAGAACGTGATGAAAGTGATCATTGTGGGCGGCGTGGCCGCCGGGATGTCGTGCGCGGCGCGCCTGCGCCGGCTGGATGAGCAGGCGCAGATCGTGGTGTTTGAGAAGGACGAGCATGTCTCGTTCGCCAACTGCGGCCTCCCCTACCACATCGGCGGCGTGATCCGCGACCGGGAGCGCCTCCTGGTCCAGACGCCGGAGTCGCTGAAGGCCTCGCTGAACCTCGACGTGCGCGTGCTGACCGAGGTAACGGCCATCGACCGCGCGGCGCGGAAGGTGACGGTGCGCGATGTCCGCACCGGCCGCACAGGCGAAGAATCCTATGACCGGCTGGTGCTCGCGCCCGGCGCGAAGTCGCTGCGTCCGCCGCTGCCGGGCCTGGACCACCCCGCCATCTTCGAGCTGCGCAGCATTGCGGACATGGACCGCATCCTCGCGCGCCTCGCCTCCGGCGCCCGGCGCGCCGTGGTCATGGGCGGCTACATCGGCATCGAAGCCGCCGAGAACCTGCGCCTGCGCGGGCTGGACGTCACCGTGGTCGAGAAGATGCCGCAGCTCATGGGGCCGCTGGATCCCGAGATGGCGCACTTCCTCCAGGAGGAACTCGAGCGCCACGGCGTGCGCGTCCGCACCTCGTGCGGCGTCACCGGCTTCGCGGACCGCGCCGGCGCCGTGGCCGTACAACTGGAAAGCGGCGAGGCGATCGAGGCGGACCTTGTGGTCTTTGCACTCGGCTCCCTGCCGAACGCCGCGCTGGCCCGGGACGCGGGGCTGCAGCTCGGGCCGCGCGGCGGCATCGCCGTCAGCGACCGCCTGCAGACGTCCGACCCGGACATCTATGCCGGCGGCGACGCCATCGAAACCGTGGAGTTCGTCTCCGGTCAGCCGGCCTACATCCCCATGGCCGGCCCGGCCAACCGCCAGGGGCGCATCATGGCCGACAACCTCTGCGGCCGCGACAGCCGCTACCGCGCCACGCAGGGAACCGCGGTGCTGAAGGTGTTCGACCTCACCGTGGCCATGACCGGCCTGAGCGAGAAGGCGCTCGGTAAGGCCGGCCTGCCGTACCGCAAGGTCTGCCTGTCGCCGCCCGGGCATGCCGGCTACTACCCCGGCACCGCGCCCATGCGCTTCAAGCTCCTGTTCTCGCCGGACGGCTGCCGCATCCTCGGCGCGCAGATCGTCGGCCGTGACGGCGTGGACAAGCGCATCGACGTGATCGCCACCGCCATGCGCGGCAACCTGGGCGTCTGGGACCTGGAGCACCTGGAACTCGCCTATGCGCCGCCGTACGGCTCGGCCAAGGACGCAATCAACATGGCCGGGTTCGCCGCCTGCAACCTGCTGCGTGGCGATGTCGACCTCTGGTACGCAGAGGAGTTCAGCCGCCTGCCGCCGGGCGCCGTGTTGCTGGACGTGCGGGGGCCGTCCGAGTTTGCCGACTGGCACATCCCGGGCGCCATGAACCTGCCGGTCGGGCAGCTGCGCACGAAACACGCCACGCTCGACAAGTCCCGCGCCTACTACATCTACTGCAAGGTCGGCCTGCGCAGCTACCTCGCCTACCGCATCCTCAAGCAGCTCGGCTTCCAGGCCAAAACGCTCTCCGGCGGCACGGACTTCTTCCGGGCGTTCTTTCCGGAAGACCCCGGACCCGGAGCCCGGAGTCCGGAATCAGGAGTCAGGAGCCCGGAACCCGGAGGCCGGAGCCCGGAACCCGGAGGCCGGAGTCCGGAGCCTATCCCGGCCACGATCCTCGACTGCATGGGACTCCAGTGCCCCGGCCCCATGATGCGCCTGAAGGAGGCCGTGGCCGCTGCCGCCGTGGGCGGCCTCGTGCAGATCCACGCCAGCGATCCGGGGTTTGCCCGCGACCTCGCGGCCTGGTGCCGCGCCACCGGCCATGAGCTCGCAGGGACGCATCCGATCCCCGGCGGCACGAGCGCCTGCATCCGCAAAGCCGCGCCGGTGGCCGTCGCCGCCGCCGCCACCGCCCCTGCCGGCCGCCGCAAGAAAACCTTTGTGGTCTTTTCCGGCGACCTCGACCGCGTGATGGCCGCGTTCGTGCTGGCCAACGGCGCGCTCGCCATGGGCGACGAGGTGACCCTTTTCTTCACCTTCTGGGGGCTCTCCGCCATCCGCAAGGAGCAGGCCGTGGCCACGACCGGAAAGGGCCTGCTCGACCGCATGTTCGGCTGGATGCTGCCGCGCGGGCTGAGCCGGCTCACCCTCTCGAAGATGCACATGGCCGGCATGGGCACAGCCATGATGAAGCACGTGATGGCGCAGAAGCAGGTGGCCACGCCGCAGGAGCTTCTGTCCAGCGCCCGCCGGCAGGGGCTGAAGCTGGTGGCCTGCTCCATGAGCATGGACGTCATGGGGCTGCGCCGCGAAGAGCTGCTCGACGGCGTGGAGATCGGCGGCGCCGCCGCATTTCTCGCCGAAGCGGATGAATCCAACGTGACGCTGTTCGTGTAGAGCAAATTATGAAATTGTATGGCCGCAGGTGAATTGGACACAAAGGAGACGAAGGGTCCACGAAGGGCACGAAGCGGGGCATTGGTGCCGCCCCGGGCCGGGGGAGGAAACGCGCCATCAGGACTCGGGGGGTGAGTTGTCGGCAATGCCGAGTTTCGCCATCTTGTAGCGGAGGATGCGACGGGTGGTGCCGATGCGGGCGGCTGCGCGGGTCTGAACGCCGTCGGCCTGCAACAAAGCCTCCTCGATCAAATGCCGCTCGCAGGCGTTCACCGCATCTTTGAGCAAGACGGGGGCGTCCCGTCGGGGCGGTGAAGGCTGTGCCACCGGAGGAGCGACCGCGGGCGATTGCGCCGCCGTGTGGAATTCCTCCGGCAACAGGGTCGCACAGAGAACCGGCTCGCGCCCGTGGAGCACGAGCAGCCGTTCGACGACATTGCGCAACTCGCGCACATTGCCGGGCCAGCGATAGGCGCACAGGCGCTGCAAGGCTTCGGCATCAAAGCCGCGCGTGACGGCCTGGACATCCGGACCGAGTTCGGCGAGAAAGTGGGCGACCAGCAGCGGCAGGTCAGCCGGCCGTTCGCGCAGGGGCGGCAGGCGCACGGGCACGACGCCGATGCGGTAGAAGAGATCATCGCGAAAGCGGCCGGCGGCAACTTCCTGGCGCAGGTCGCGTGCACTGGCGGAGACGATGCGCGCGCGGGTGCGGATCAGGTGCGTGCCGCCGACGCGCATGAATTCGCGCTCCTGGATGACGCGCAGGAGCTTCACCTGCATGGACAGCGACATCTCGCCGATTTCATCGAAAAAGATGGTGCCTTCGGCGGCCAGGTCGAACCGGCCGGGCTTCTGCCGGTCGGCGCCGGTGAACGCGCCTTTCTCGTGGCCGAACAGCTCGCTCTCCAGCAGGTTTTCGGGCAGGGCCGCGCAATGAACAGCCACGAAGGGCTCCGTGCGGCGCGGGCTGCACGCGTGCAGCAGGCGCGCGGCCAGCTCCTTGCCGGTGCCGCTCTCGCCCTGGATCAGCACGGTGGCGGCGGTGGCGGCGGCCTGCCGGATCTGGTCGAGGGCGGTGGCGAAGGCCGGGCTGCAGCCGACAATGGCCTGCGTGGGGAAGGCGCGCGCGACATCCTTCTCCAGCACTTCGACCTGTCGGTGGAGGCGGTCGGTTTCGAGCGCGCGGCGCACGACGTGGCGCAGGTTCTCGACATCGAACGGCTTGGCAACGAAATCCAGAGCGCCCATGCGGATGGCTTCCACCACGGGCGGAATGGCGGTGGCGGCGCTGATCATGATGGCGGGCAGGCCGGGATAGATGGCATGAATCTGCCGCAGCAAGTCCAGTCCGGACAGGCCGGGCATCATCACGTCCAGCAGGACGAGAGCCACCGGATCCTGTGCCAGCAAGGCCAGAGCCTCTTCTCCATTGGCGGCGAGCAGCACGTCGTATTCGCGGCAGAAGATGAGGCGCAGCGACTCGCGGCTGCCCCGTTCGTCATCAACGACCAGAAGTTTTGACATCGGGACGTCTCCCACCTTCCAACGGAAGGGTTACAGTAACCGTCGTGCCGTTCGGCGTCGAGTCCACATCGATCCGGCCGCCGTGATCCACGACGGCGCGGCGGGCCAGCGGCAGGCCCAGCCCGAGACCGCGCGGCTTGGTGGTGCCAAAGGGCGAGAAGATGCGGTCGTGGACACCCCCGGCGATGCCCGGACCGTTGTCGGATACGGCGAAGGCGATGTGATCCGCACCGGCGCGGCGAACGTGCAGCGACACCTGCGCTCCGGTCCGGCCCTGCACGGCCTCCTGCGCATTGACCAACAGGTGGGCGAGGCTCTGGGCCAGCGCATGTTCATCGGCCTGGAGTTCCGGCAGCTCGGGGTCGAGATGGCATTCCAGGCGCGGCCGGTTCTCGCCCGGAAGCAGGCGGGCCGCCTGCAGGCGCGCCTGTTCGACAAGCTGGGCAGGCGCGACGGGACGGAAGACGGTGACAGGCGGATGGGCAAAGGCGTTGATCTGCGCGATGATCGCATTGAGGCGTTTGACCTCGCCGGTGACAATCTCGTGGAACTGTTCGCGGAATTCGGCATCTTCGTACCGTTCCGGCAGCAGTTGCGCAAACGTGCTGATGGCCACCAGCGGATTGCGGACCTCGTGCGACATGGCGGCGGCAAGGTCGTTCCAGAAGGCGTGGCGATCCACTTCCTCCTGTTGTTCGTGGAGCAGGCGTTCGCGCGTCACATCGGTGAGCAGCGCCAATGGCACCCAGGCGCGCACCATCGGCGCCGATGCGGCGAACATCCGCCTCGATCATGCGCCGCGCGGCGATGTCGGTCCAGGTCACGGGGCAGGCCGGACACGCGCCCTGCAGCGCGCAACGGAGCAGGTCGGCGAGGCGGCTGCCGGCCGCCTCCAGCGGATGGTTGACCGTTTCCGCGGCGGTGCGCCGGAGAATGGTTTCCGCAGCGCGGTTGAACCAGCGCACCGTGCCGTCTTCGGAGGCGGCCACGATGCCCACGGGGATGGTTTCGAGCAGGTTTTCCGCGAGGGTTTTCTGGAGGGCGACCTCCTCGTAGAGCAGGGCGTTTTCGAGCAGCGTGGCGACATGATCGCCCAGGATGGACAGATCCGCCAGATCGCGCGGCGTGTAGGGCAGGCCGGTGGCGCGATGGCCGAGGAAGATCCAGCCGAGGAGGCCATGCTGGTCCGACAGCGGCACAATGATTTCCGCGCCGGCGGCATCGAGCGCGCGCTGCAGCAACTGGCGGTCGGCCGGCGCGACGACATGCGACAGGTGGACGCGGCAGACCAGGTGGGCGTGGCGCTCCAGCCAGCGCACAAAGGGGTCGGACGGCGCGAACGTCAGATTCGCGGTACCTTCCAGGCAGCGCAAACTGGCGTGCAGCCGGTACTCCGGCTCATTGCGCAGGCGGGCGAAGACGCCGACGCGCGCGATGCGTGTCGCGACGACGATGCCTTCGACGACCTGATCGAGCAGCCGCTGTGCGTCGTGAAAATGGCGCGAGGCGCGCGTAAACCGGAAGAGCGGCGTCACGTCAGACAGCGGCTCACGCGCGGCCGCCTCCGGGGCAGAACGGGCGGGTTCGGAGAGCTGTTGCCGCAGCGTACGCACCTCCTCCTGCAGGTGCAGCACGGTGACGGCGCGGCGCAGCGTGGCGCGCAGCAGCGACAGGTCGGCGGCAACCGGCTCCACGGCCAGCAGGCCGGCTTCGCGCGCCGCCAGGAAGGGATCGGAGTCGGGCAGGCCGAAAGCCACGGTGACGGCGCGCGCGTCGGGCGTTGCGTCCGCCAGCACGGCCGCGGTTTCGACATGGCGCAGGTCCAGCAGCAGGATCGCAGGACCGGTGCGTTCACGCCAGCGCTCCAGTTCCGGACGGGTCTCCACCACGCGCAGTTCAGCAACCTCGGCGACCGCGCCGAGTCGCCGCACGAAATCCGCATCGTTCGTCAGCAAAAGACAAGCGGCGGGCAGGGTCACGTTTCGCTCCTTGGTTGCACCGGCAGAGCGACGCGGAAGCAAGCGCCGCGGCCGGGCGCGCTCTCCACGTCAATGCAGCCGGAATGATCCCAGACAATGCCATGCACCACGGACAGGCCCAGGCCGGTGCCGCTGGGCTTGGTGGTGAAGAAGGGGTCGAAAATGCGTATCCGGTCAACGGGCGCAATGCCGCCGCCGGTGTCGGAGACAGAGACTTCGACCCAGGCGTCGGTCTCCTGTCCCTCGCGCCAGGCGGCGGTCGGTCGCGGGATCGCGCGCGTGCCGACCGTCAGCGTGCCGCCGGGCTGCATGGCCTCGATGCCGTTGAGCAGCAGGTTGACGAACACCTGCCGCAGCAGACGTTCGTCGCCGCGCACGCGCTCGTTCGGCGCGTCGAACGAGCGCACGAGCGTCAGGCGGTGGGTCTTGATCTGCTGGGGGGTGAGCTGCAGCGCGGCGTCGAGCACGGCGTGCAGCGAAACGGGCGCCATCGACGGTTTGACCGGCCGCGCAAAATCGAGCAACTGGCCGACCAATTGATCAA
>JBAWXQ010000144.1:0-7144 GCA_037144015.1 bacterium | reverse complement strand
GTAAAAAGTGTGAGGACTGCCTGTGTGTGGGCACGAGAAAAGACTACAGGCAAAACTAGCAGCCTGGTCGGCCGACGATTTGTGCCTCCGAAAAACCTAAATCCGACCAGGCTGCTAGAGCTTGCGCTTCTTCACCGGCAGATCGAGGAAGCCGGCGCCACGCATCTTTTCCTCGGTCAGGATTTCGTCAACCGGATCAACCGGCGCCGGCGCCCCGGCGGCGGCAGGCGCAACCGCCACAGGCGCAAACGCGCGTCCCCCCCGCGGCACCGGGCGCAGCTCCTCCCAGAGGCGCTGCTTGATCTCCTCGATGCCGGTCCCGTCCACGGCTGAAATCTTGATGATCGGCACGCGGATGCGCCGGCGGAAGGACTTGAGATTGGCCACAGCCTCCGGAAGGTCCATCTTATTAGCGACGACCAGCGCGGGGTATTTTGCCAGCTTGGCGCTGTGCAGCGACAGCTCATTGCGCAGCGACTTGTAGTCGTCCCACGGCGCACGGCCGTCCACGCCGGCCATGTCGATCACGAACAGCAGCAGGCGCGAACGCTCCAGGTGGCGCAGAAATTCGTGGCCGAGCCCGACCCCCTCGTGCGCCCCCTCGATGATCCCCGGGACGTCCGCCACGCGCACCTGGCTGAAGTCCGGGTAGCAGACCGTCCCCACGATCGGGTTGAGGGTGGTGAACGGATACGCGGCCACCTTGGGGTGCGCATCGCTGACGCGGCCGAGCAGCGAAGACTTGCCGGCATTCGGGAAGCCAACCAGACCCACGTCCGCCAGCAGCTTCAGCTCCAGGGTGAGATGAAACTCCTCGCCCGGATCGCCCGGCGAAAACTCGTACGGCGCCTGGTGCGTCGAGGTTTTCCAGTGCACATTACCAAGGCCGCCCTTGCCGCCGCGCGCAATGACCACTTCCTCGCCGTGCGAAACGATGTCCGCCAGCAGCGCGCCGGTGTCGCGGTCGTAGACAGTGGTGCCGCAGGGGACCTTGACGTACAGGTCCTTGCCGTTGCGGCCGTACATCTTCTGGCCGCGGCCGGGAACGCCGAGCTCGGCAAACAGCAGCGGAGAGAAGAACAGGCGCTGGAGGGAGTCCTCGTCGTGATCGCCGACAAAGATGACGTGCGCACCGCGACCGCCGTCGCCGCCGTCAGGACCGCCCTTGTCGACGCACGCCTCGCGCCGGAAACTGCAGCAGCCGTCGCCGCCCTTCCCGGCGCGCACATGCACGCTCACACGATCAACAAACTTGTGCGCTTTCACAGGATGGGCGAAGCATCGGCCAACAGTCGCATCATGCGACCGCGGGAGCCGGCGTCACGGTAATCACGCGACCGTCTTTCTTAAACTTCACCAGGCCGGTCGCAAGGGCGAACAGCGTAAAGTCGCGCCCCTGGCCGACATTGTCGCCGGCGTGGATGTTCGTGCCGCGCTGCCGCACCAGGATGGAACCCTTGTTGACGAACTGCCCGTCAAACCGCTTCACGCCCAGGCGCTTGCCGCAGCTGTCGCGGCCATTGCGTGCAGATGCTGATGTTGCCATAAAATCACCCGTCTTTCCCGGAACCTGCCGCCATTAGGCAATCGACTTGACCGTCACCACCGTCAATTCCTGACGGTGACCCACCTTGCGCTCGTACCCCTTGCGGCGTTTCTTCTTGAAATTGATGACTTTTTCGCCGCGCTTGTGCTCCACGATCGTGAACACCACCTTGGCGTCCTTGACCGCCGGCTGGCCGATTCGCAATTCGGTTCCGTTGCTGACAGCCAGCACAGGTCCGGCATCCACGTCTTGTCCAGGCTCGGCAGTCAGCAGTTCCACCTCGAGCTTCATCCCGGGGATCACGCGATACTGCTTTCCGCCGGTCTCTACAACCGCATAGGCTTCCATGGCAAAGGTCCTTGAACTGGTGTTGCACGCGAGGCCCAGGCCCCGGGTTCGGAAACGGTGTAATCTACTAAACGCCGGCCGGAATGTCAACCGGCCTGCCATGCAAAATATCAGGATGCATCCAGAAGCGAACGCACCTTGGCTGCCAGCGCCTTGCTCCTAAAGGGTTTTTGTATGAAATGCACCCCTTCGTCCAGCACGCCGTGGTGAGCAACAACATTCGCCGCATAGCCCGACATGTACAAGCTCTTCAGTTGCGGGCGGATTGCCTGCAGTTTCTGGGCCAGAATCCGGCCGTTCATCTCGGGCATGATCACGTCGGTCACCAGGAGATGAATCTCTCCATCATGCGTGCCGGCCAGGCGGAGGGCTTCCGCCGCAGAGTTTGTCGCCAGCACGGTATACCCCTGCTTCGTCAGCAAAGCCGTTGCCATTTTCAAGGTGGTGGACTCATCTTCCACCAGCAGGATGGTTTCGCAACCGCGCGCCAACGGACCTGTCTCTTTCTCCAGACGCTCCGGATCCGGCGGACCTTGATGCCGGGCCAGAAAAATGCTGAAGGTCGACCCATGTCCCGGCTCACTGTCAACGCTGACAAAACCACTGTTCTGCTTGACGATGCCATAAACCATGGCCAGGCCGAGTCCCGAGCCTTTGCCCACATCCTTGGTTGTATAAAATGGCTCGAACAGGTGCGTCTTGGTTTCCGCGTCCATGCCGCACCCGCTGTCGCTTACCGACAGCAGCACGTAGTCGCCTGGCGTAAGGGTCGCCTGCGCGGCGCAGTCTTCCTCATCCAGGGCTCTGTTCCCGGTCTCGACCGTGATCGTACCGCCGCCGGAGATTGCGTCCCGGGCATTCACACACAGGTTGGTCAGGATCTGCTCAACCTGCGACGAATCCACCTTGACCGACCACAGCTCCGCCGCCGGCCTCCAGACGAGGTTAATCTCTTCCCCGATGAGCCGCCGCAGCATGACCAGCACGCCACCCACCGTCTCGTTTAGGTTCAGAACGCTGGGCACGATCATCTGCTTGCGGCCAAAGGCCAGCAGCCTCCGGGTGAGATCAGCCGAGTGCTCCGCGGCTTTTTGAATTTCCGCCAGGTCGGACTGAAGCGGCGAAGCGGGAGACACCTGTTCCATCGCCATTTCGACATGGCCCAGGATGACCTGCAGCATATTGTTGAAGTCGTGGGCCACGCCGCCGGCCAGCCGTCCCACCGAATCCATCTTCTGCGCATGCTGCAATTGCGCCTCCAGCTTTTCCTGCGCCACCTCCGCCTGCCTGCGGGCCGTAATATCTGTGAAGAATCCGACATTACAGGGTCTGCCGTCGAGGTGCGTGCCGCAGGCGGTGATGCTGGCGTAAAACACGGTGCCATCTTTCCGCAGGCACGGAACATCCAACCCGGCCATCCGCTCGCCGCGATATTGTGCCGCAAACTCCGCGAGCACGTACGACCGGGACGCGGCAGGATGGATATCCTCAACCTGGAGCTTTTTCAGCTCTTCCTCGGAGCAGCCCAGCATCCGGCAGATCGCGGGGTTGGCGTAGAGAAACCGCCTCGTTGCCATGTCCGCAACTAGAATGCCCTCCATGGCGCCACGGAAGATGGCCGTGTAGCGCTCCTCGGCGTTTTTGCGTTCCGCGATCTCACTCGTCAGCTGCTCGGCTGTTTCCCTGGCGGTCAGCTTCGCATACCCGAGCTCGGAGATCAGCGACGCCATTTCCCCCAGAAACAGGGTCACGCTCCGCAGTCTTTCCTCCGAGACCACCGGAATCTCAGCCAGCGCGCGCAGGTATTCGTGTTCGTCAAATCCGAAGTGCCCGGCTTGACGCTTGAACCGTTCAAGGTCGGGCTCCCCGAGCAGCAGCTGCCCCGTGGCCAGGCTGGCGATATGCTTGCCTTTGATGATGATGGGGAAGGCGCAGTCCACCAGCCCGTTGCCGCACGCCTCAATCACCAGTTTGCCCGGCACATCCAGATGGTCCAGGAGGTGCCGATTGCTTTGGACGCAGTTCGCGAAGGAAACCGGACAGCTCCGGTGGAATTGGGTGCAGATGTCGCGCCATCCGGACTCAATCAGGACGTTCAGCCCCGGGTGGTCCAGAAAGCCAATCGTGAAGCCGGTGGCGGCGGTAAAGCGCTCGAAAATCCTGCGGAGTTCGGCCAGATCCACGAGATCGCGAATGCCGTATTTTCCGTCAACCAGATACGCCCTGTCTTCCGTATCCATATCAGCCTCCTGCGCTTCCGGGCTTTTCTGAATATAAAACAGCTTGTGGCAAAAGGCAAGGCTGGTGAACGGAAACTGGCAGCATTATTGACAGGACCAGCCATCCAGTTTAATGTAGGAAATCAATGTGTAACCGTCTAACTGTGTCACGGTATGTTCCGAGGATAGTCATGAAAAGTCTGTTGCGCGTATGGACACTGGCGTCTGTTTCCTTCTTTGCCGCCTCGATCGCCGCAACCGCGGCAACCGTCACCCTGACAGCCTCCCCGGCGGAGGGCGGCACCGTCTCGGGCGCCGGCACGTACGTGGCCGGAAAATCAGCTTCCATCTCGGCCAAGGCCAATAAATACTGGGCCTTTGTGAACTGGACCGGCGGCGCGACAACCACAACCGTCGCCAAGCTGAAGCTGGTCATCTCCAACGACGTGTCGCTGACCGCCACGTTCACGCCATCCACCGGCTTCTTGAGCTTCTCCACCAACAGCATCAGCTTCGGCAGCGTCCCCGTCACCCTCTCGGCCACGCAGACCCTCACGCTGGCAAACACCGGCCCCGGGACAATCACGGTCAAAAAATTCACACTGCCCAAGGGGTACACGGCCCTGCCGGCCAAGTTCGCCATCGCCTCCGGCGCCTCGCAGGCGGTTGCGATTGTTTTCAAACCCACGGCTGTCAGCGCCTATAACGGATCCATCACCGTATCCAGCGACGCGGCGCGCACAGCCGCGGCCCCAACCATCGCCGGCAGCGGCGTCGCGCAAACGCGCATCATGCGGCTCGCCGGCGACCTCGCCTTCGGCACCGTGGTCATCGGCCAGACCGCGTCGCGACCGCTGTCCGTCTGCAACGATGGCAACAGCCCCATGAGCGTCACGGCCGTGACCTGGTCCAACAACACCGGCACAGCCTTCAGCGCCACGAACACGACCTTCACCGTGCCGCCCAGCGGCACAGCCACCATGAGCGTGGCCTTTTCCCCCAAGACCTCGGCAGTCTGGAATGCGACGCTGGTGCTCACCGCCACCAGCCTCACGGGCGGTCCGCGCGGCATCGCCGTGACCGGCACGGGGACGGCCGGCACACGGATCATCCGGCTGGAGGGCAATCTTGACTTCGGCGAGCAGTTCATGGAGCACACGAACACGCGCCCGCTCACGGTCTACAACGACGGCTCCGGCACGGCGACCGTCACGTCCGTCAACTGGACCAACAACGCCGACGCAAGCTTCAGCGTTTCTCCGGCCAGCTTCTCGATCGCACCCGGTAAATCGACCGCGGTGAATGTAAATTTTGCGCCCAAGGAAACGAAGCTCTACTCCAACGTCGTGCTGGTCCTTAATGTCAACAACCTGACCAGCGGAACCAACATCATTTCCGCCACAGGAGGCGCCAATGCCTGGGCTAACGGCACATGGATAACAGAACTGGCTGTGGCGGGCACTCCGCTCGGAACGATCAACTCCACCGGCATATCCTACGTCTGGCAGACCGGAATGGATGTCGTGGCGGAAATCAGGGCTACCTTCCCCATGTATGGCAGCCTCGATGGTGTGTTTTCCGGTTCCGTGCAGGACCGCACCAACATCGTCGGCTTCGTCTCGATCAACGGGATAGTTGCTGACAGACTGACGCTCGTTTACTCCTCCGGCCTGGTGAGTCCGACAAACCCGACCGCCCCGACCATCGTTTCCGGCGCAATCAAATTTGCCGGCTATACCACGGTTGCGACCATTCATCCCCGAACCAACGCCGCCAATCCATCGATCTCCAAGCCATCCATGCTGACGATCAAGTCTGCGCCTGGCCGGGGTACTCCGCGGGCGGGCCTCTATGGCTACCCCTACGGCGCAGTGCTGACCAACGCGGTCAACGGCGTGCAAATTGCGGGCGGCACGCAGTATGTCGCCACCGGCTGGACGATGATTGGCAACAAGCCGGTTTCCGGCAGCGGCACGAACATGATCATGACCCACACCAACACCGCGACGCTGACCTGGCTCTGGAAGACAAACTACGCCCTGACGGCGACCGTCAGCACGAATGCCGTGGTCGCGGGCGGGTCGGTCACAGGCAACACCAACGGCTGGTACGCGGCAGGCGCATTCGTCACCGTCACCGCGGCTCCGGATACGGGCTATCACTTCGCCGGATGGTCCGGAAACACCCCGGGCGACACCAACAGCCTGAGCCAGTCGCTGACCATGGACCAGGCCAGGACCCTGGTGGCCTGCTTTGCGCCGGACGCACCGGACCCCGTGCTCCGGCCGGCGTCAGACAAAGCGGCAGCCGCCACCGCGGCAACGGCATTTCCGGCGGCTGACCCGCACCCGTCCCTGTCGCTCACATTCCTGGCAACTGCGGATGGCGCGGCGCCAGCCTGCGCGCCGGACGGCCGTTGTGCCGTGCTAACCGTGTGTGATGGCGTCGCCACCGTGGCCTTCCCGGAAGGCATCGAGCCGCTGACCGCCCTGCCGGTTATCGTGATGCAGGCCCTGGGCGCGGACACCAACGCCAACGGCCTGCCTGACGCCCTCGATGCCTCTCTGGACGGGTTGATGCTGGAGGGCGCGGCGCTTCTGACCGCACGCGTGGTCGACGGGTGGCTTCTGGTGGAGACGCCCTATGTCGACCGCCTGCACGTCGAAGGGGCACCGGTCCCCGCCTGCCAGCTCCCTGCCTCATGGCAGGTGACGCCGCGCCGCTAGATTTCTCGTTCCGAGAAATAACACGGCGCAGGTGGCCCGGGCGCTCCGCGCACGGGCTGCCACTGGCCTCGTGCCTATCCGGCATCTGCCCGCGCGCAGAGCGCCCGGGCCACCTGGTTCGGCGTCCATGCGTCACCGAACTTTCTACCGTGAGTACTTAGCCGTAGACTTTGGGCCCGCTGTCCCGCCTTGCGCGCCGGGCACCTTTTGCGCTACAACAACGGGCATGTCAGCACACAAATGGATCGCTATCCTCGACTTCGGTTCGCAGTACAGCCAGCTCATCGCCCGGCGCGTGCGCGAAC
>JBAWXQ010000143.1:0-7178 GCA_037144015.1 bacterium | reverse complement strand
CAGCCTGGTCGGCACGAACCGTGTGCAGACGCAAAACCTAAATCCGACAGGCTGCGAGGTAACGGAGTAAACCAACCCTCCGGTCTCTCTGTTGCCTCCTGTTCAAGCGGGTTCGATTCCCCGGAACGCGGAATCAAACCAGGTCACTCGCCCCTCGCACACGGTCAGCATTGCCTTTCCGTGCAGGGTCCACCCGGCAAAGGGGCAGTTGCGGGACAGGGATTGAAACTGCTCCGGGTTCACGTGCCAGGGCTTGCGGATATCGAAGAGCGCCAGGCTGGCCGGGCGTCCCATGGCCAGTGCCGGCGGCGGCACCCCGAGGATCGCGGCCGGGCCGGTGGTCCAGCGCGCCACCCAGTCGGCCAGCGGCATCTGTTCCACGCCGACCATGAGCACATACGTCACGGCGGCAGCGGTCTCCAGGCCGATGACGCCGGAAGGCGCCTGCAGGAAGCCGCGGGCCTTGGCTTCCGGCGCATGGGGGGCATGGTCTGTGGCAAAGGCAGCGAGCGTCCCGTCCAGCACGGCTTCGCGCAGCGCGCGCAGGTCCGCGCGGCTGCCGAGCGGGGGATTCATGCGCAGGTTGCCGTCGTCGTCGGCGATGTCCTCTGCGGCAATCGCGATGTGGTGTGGCGAGGCTTCGCCGCTCACGGGCAGGCCGGCCTGTTGCGCCGCACGGATGGCGGCCACGGATCCGGCACAGGAGACATGCTGGATGTGGATGCGCGCGCCGGTTTCACGGCACAGCCGGATGTCCTGTGCCACGGCAGCGACCTCCGCCTCGGGCGGAAAAACGTGCAGGTGGTAGCGTTGTGCGGCCGAACAGCTGCGGATCACGCCGTTGCCGGCCAGCGCCGGCAGCACGGCATGGTCCATGACGACGCGGTTGACCTTTTTTGCGAGCCGCAGCGCCGCGGTCATGACGGCCGGATCGGCCACCATGGCACCGTCGTCCGTGAAGGCGGCAGCGCCTGCGGCGGCCAGAGCCTCCAGGTCCGCCACCGCGCCGCCCGTGCGTCCGGCGGTGATGCAGGCGGCCGGGAGGATGCGTACCGCCAGAGACGGGTCGAGCTGGCACCGCACCTGCTCCGGCTGATCGCAGGGCGGCGACGTGTTGGGCATGGTCACCACATGCGTAAACCCGCCGGCGGCTGCCGCGCGGCTGCCGCTGGCAAGCGTTTCGGCCGCCGGGGTTCCGGGATCGCGAAAGTGCACGTGCAGGTCGAGAAAGCCGGGCGTGGCGATCAGCCCGCGCGCATCGATGCGGCGGGTGTCCGCCGGCAGGACAGCCGGCACGGGCTGCAGCATCCCGTCGACGATGAACAGGTCCGCCACCTCGTCACGCCGTGCGCACGGGTCCACCACGCGTGCGTGCTGGATCAGGATCGGAACGTGCGGTTGTGGGCTACGGGCAGTCATGACAGAGGAATGCCGAGATTCTACACCTCCCCTGCATGACCTGCAATGGTTTGCCCGGCGAGATGTGTAATGGGTTAGCGACAGGGGGCGGCGGACACCCCATCCTTCCTTTGTTCCTCGCACGGAACTGCAGCCCCCCATCAAAAATCAGAAATCTGCGGTTCTGCGGTTTTGCGGTTCCCTCTCTCTCCCTCCCGACCCGCCTCTCTCTCCAGCACCCGCGCCACCCGATCCGCAGCCAACCGCAAAATGTAAAACACCCAACCGCAAAGTTTTGAAGGCAATGCATCCACCTTCCCGCCGCCCCCTGTCGCCAACCCATTACGCGAGAATTCTGGCGCGAGCTCCCGCGGCCGCGTATCCTGTCGCGCATGTCTTGGTTTCGCCAGACGTCCCGGTGGTGCGACGCGGAGATCCGGTCGGCGGCTGTCGTGGCAGGCACAGCGGTGCTGGCTGTGGCCTTGACGTGGCTGCCGGCGCGCTGCGTGCCGCGCTGTCTGCTGAAGAGCCTGACCGGCGTGCCGTGTCTCACCTGCGGCGGATGGCGCGCCCTGCTCGCCCTGCTGGCCGGAGATGTGGCTGCGGCCCTGCGCCTGCAGCCCCTGCTGACCCTGCTGGCCGGCGCGGCCGCGGTGTGGGTAGGCTATGCCGTGGCAGGCCCGCTGTTCGGCCTTCCCCGCCTGCGTGCGTGCGCCACACGGCGCGAAAAGCGCCTGCTCCTGGCAGGAGCGCTGGCCCTGGCCCTGGCCAACTGGGTGTACCTGGCAGCTTGTCGGGATTAGGTTTGCGGCGGCACAAACTTTGCGCCGACAAAGCTGCCAGGCGAGCAACCCGCTGCCCGCGGGTTGCGAAGCTGGGAACCTGTCGGCAGAAGACGCCGGATCGATCCAAAGCCTATATCCGACAGGTTCCCAGCGACTCTTCGACGAGCTTCCGGACCTGCGCCTTGGCCACATCCAGCGGCGCATGGATGGTGCAGCCGGCGGCGCGCGCGTGGCCGCCGCCGCCGAAGCGCAGCGCGAGCTGGGTGGCGTCGAGCGGCTCGCGTGTGCGGATGCTGAGCCGGGTGACCTGCTCCTCGCCGGACTGGTAGAAAAAGAGCGCCATTACGCTGTTGCGCAGCGAGCGGGGGATCTCGATGATGTCTTCGGCGTCGGCCTTGGTGCATCCGGCGGCGGCGAACTCCTCGCGGGTCAGCGTGATGGCGGCGGCGCGGCCATCCCCCCAGTATTCGAGCGTCTGAAAGGCGCGGCGCTTGAGTTCCAGGACTT
Source organism: bacterium (assembly GCA_037144015.1). GTDB lineage: Bacteria > Verrucomicrobiota > Kiritimatiellia > RFP12 > CAIWXQ01 > CAIWXQ01. The sequence goes on along the minus strand of JBAWXQ010000143.1, from coordinate 4,488 downwards.
TCCGGTCGAACGTGCCGTAGAGGCGGTCGTTGATCCAGGCGGTGCGCACGCCGTAGCGCAGGAGGTCGGCGCCGCAGCGCAGCGTGCGCGGGCTGGTCTGGTCGTAGGCGAAGCGGCCGGTGTCGGTGACCACGCCGACCCAGAGCGCCTCGGCGCCGGCGCGGTCGAGCGGCCATTTGGCGTGGCGGGTCAGGCGCCAGATCATCTCGGAGGTCGAGCCGGCCTGGGCGTCGATCCAGTTGACCTGGCCAAAGCGCGTGTTGGTGCGGTGGTGGTCGATGTTGGCCACGGGCAGGCGTGCGAGCAGCGGCTGCAGCGCTTCGGGGATGCGCTGCACGGTGCCGCAGTCGAGGCTGATGACGCAGGCGACGTCCAGGGTGGCGGCGGCGGCCGGGACTACCACGGATTCGCTCCCCTCGAGGAACCGGACCAGCCCCAGGTCAGCCGGCTCGGCGGCAACCATGGCCTGCTGCCCCTGCGCGATCAGGCAGCGCGCCAGCCCGATGGCTGCGCCGAGCGCATCGCCATCCGGGCGCATGTGGCCGGTGAGCAGTTTCAGGCCCGGGGTTTGGAGGAAGGTCAGCAGCCGCGCCATGGGCGACCGGGGCGTGGGTTTCGTGAGCGACATGTCCGGAATGATACCCTGTCGGCGTGGCCGGTGTCGAGGGGGGCGGGCCAGGCCCCGTAGTCGGTTAGCGACAGGGGGCGGCGGGAAGGCGATGCGTTGCCTTCAACACTCTGCGTTTTACTTTTTGCGGTTGACTGCGGATCGGGTGGCGCGGGTGCGGGAGGGAGGCGGGTCGGGAGGGAGAGAGAGGGAACCGCAAAACCGCAGAACCGCAGAGTTTTGATATTTGATGGGGGCGGCGGTTTCGTGCGAGGGTGAGCGGAAGGATATCCATTCGGCAGGGATTGTCGATATGTCGACAGAAAAGAGCTGGCAACTTTTGTTTTTCGCCTGATTCTCACACCTCTAGAGGTGTGAGAATATGCAGGGTAAGCGCCGCGACAATGGCAGAAACAAAGGTGTGGCAAATCTTTTCTGCGGCAGGCTGGACGTCGGGAATTGGATGCGGTTGTCCTGACAGCCGGCTATCCAGGCTTGCCACCGGCGGTGTTGCGGCTTACCCTTGCGCTCATGCCTGTATCCCTGCATCTGGTCTGCGGCTCGGATGATTATCTCGTCGAGCAGCAGGCGCATAAGATTGTGGAAGCCAGCGTGCCCGCGGCGGAGCGTGCGCTGGGGCTGGAGGTTCTGCATGGCCGGGTGGACACCGTGGATGCCGCCCGCGCGGTGGTCCGGCAGTGCCTGGAGGCGGTGCAGACAGCCGGATTTTTCGGCGGCGGCAAGCTGGTGTGGCTCAAGAATGCCACCTTTCTTAATCCGCAGGTCCGGCCCGGCGACAGCGACCAGGTCAAGGCGTGCGTGGCGGAGCTGACCGCGCGCATCAAGGAAGGCCTGCCGGAGGGGCAGCGTCTGCTGGTCACGGCGGTCTCGATTGCCCGCAACTCGTCTTTTTTCAAGGCCTGCCAGGCCGCCGGCGAGGTTTCTGATTTTGGCAGCGGCGAAAAGGCCTGGGAGCAGGAGAAGCTGGCGCGGGAGCGGCTGGACGGGCTGCTCCGGAAGTGCAACCTTCCGATGACCGAAGAGGTGCGCGAACGGTTCCTGCAGCGTGCGGGCACCTCCACGCGGCTTATGGTGAACGAGCTGGAAAAGCTGCGGCTCTACCTGGGAGGGGCCTCGGACCCGGTGGCCGCGGAAGACGTGGATGCGATCGTGGCCGTGGGCCGCGAGGCCATGGCGTGGGACCTGACCGACGCCCTGGGCGAGCGCGATGCGGGCAAGCTGGTGCAGGCCTTGCGCAGGCTGCAGGCGCAGAACGAGAACGCCATCGGGCTGGTCACCATGGCCGAGTTGCGCATCCGCGAACTGATCGTGCTGCGGCATGCGATCGACCAGCGCTGGCTGGAGACACACGAAGCCGAGCGCGGCCCTTTCTGTAAATGGAAGGAGGGCCTGCCGGCCGAGGCTGACTCGCTGCTGGCGTCGCTGCCGCGGGATCCGCGCAACACGGCCGCGTTTATCCAGCGCAAGACCGCGTCGCAGGCGACCCGCTATACGCTCAACGAGCTGCGCCGCGCGCGGCATGTGCTGATCGAATTGCGCGAGAAGCTGGTGTCGTCCTCGTCGCCGTCGGAGATTCTGGTGGAGACGGCGCTGCTGCGCCTGGTGGCCCGGAGCCCGGTCGCAACCGGCACGCCGGGAGCAAGGTCGTGAGCGGCAACGGGTTTTGTTGATGGGGCGGGATGGAAACGGCATCCTTGCGACTTGTGTCGGCGGGTAGGGGATGGTAAAAGAGAAAGTTATGCCGCAGACTGTGCTGCAGAGCGAGTTTTTGGTGATCGGCGAGCTGCCGCTTGACCCTGGCGTGCCAGCAGCGGCGCGACCCCGGATCGGGACGGTTTTTCTCCGGACGCCCGGGCTGGTGACGCGCACGCCGCTGCATGCGACCCAGCGGCTGGCGTGGATCGATGCGCTGAACGAGGCCCGCCTGTCCAGCGGCGAAGGCCCGCTGCGCGAGGCCGAGGTCGAGAGCGAATGGGCACATTCGGTTGACCTGCTGTTCACCGAGGGGCACGTGCTCATCCGGCCGGATCCCGCCGGCATGGAGCTGGCGTTCCAGGCGGATGAACTGCTGCAGCAGCGGCTGCGGATCTCCAAGTGCCTGATCCGGTTTCTCAATGTCGCCAACGACCGCGTCCGCGCCGCCCTGCGGGCGCGCGGCGAGTACTGGCGCATGAACGCCGTGCCGCTGCAGCAGGATGAGATCATGGCGCACATCCGCGGCTCGCGCGTCGCCATCGACGGCCTGCCCATCTATTACTACAACCAGACCACGGGCACACGGTTCGTGACGCAGCAGGAGTTTGACGGCCTGGCCTCCCGTCCGGACCATGTGCTGCGCAAAATGCTCATCGAGATCAAGACCTTCAGCGCGCGCCGCAACCGCCAGGGGAGCCCGGAGGTCGACTTCTTCCATGCGCCGCCCGTCTTTAGCCGTCGCAACCTGGAGCCGGTTGACTTTGTGACGCTCGACAACGCGCTCCTGCGCCGGAAGCACGCCGAGCTGGCCGCGGCTTTCCGCGAGGCGGTCGCGCCCGTGCTGCGCGAGGACAACCCGGCGGACATGGAATGGCGCAACGCCATGTTCGTCAACCTGATCAGCCGGCCGCACGAAACTTCCTCCAAGGAGATCGTGCAGGGCCTTTCCCCCGAGTTCTTCCTGCAGATCGAGTGGCTGCCCGGCGCGCGCATCGAGGAGGGCGAGCTGCTGCTGGACCCGGTGTTTGCGGAGGCCGATGCCGAGCCCCAGGACTCCGAGCTGAGCGCCCTGTGCGATTTGCGCGCCCGTGAATTCATCTTCAACTACGTGCGCGAATTCGGCGATATCGAGTACGTGAACATCGGCCGCATTGGCCGCTCCATGTCATTGCGCCGGGAGGAAGTGCGTCGCAACACCGTCTACATCGCGGAGGTCAAGCAGAGCGGCAACCCCGTGCCGGTGGTGCGCATCATCCGGCTCCAGAAGTGGGGGATTGCGGAGCATCTCAACGACGGCGTGGACCTGCTGACCGCCATCCTGCGCGCGGAGGACTACACCGACTACATTCTCGACCGGCGCCTGGGGTGCCGCCAGCTCGGCATGCACCTGCCGCCGCACGTCCAGACCCGGCGCATCAGCGAGCGGTACATGGGGCAGAACAGCCGCTACCACGGCCAGGTCTACTGGACCACCTACTTCGAGCGCGACTATGTCGCGGGCCGCGCCAGCGACAAGCTTCCCGACACCTCCTACCAGAAACCCGAGTTCACCCGCCGGCTGGCGCGCTTGCTGGGCGAGGCGGCCTGCGTCAACCTGCTCGTCGGGCGCATGCGGACCGACCGCGCCAGCGTGCTGTTCGATGACGGCGACGAGGTCATCCTGCTGGATGCGGAAGGACTGCCCGCTTCGCTGGCGGTTTCCGACCACACCGGCACGTTCACAAACTACGAGGGTGACCTGGCGCTGAACATGGATGTATACGCCGCGCCCGTGAACCGGCGCGCCGCCCGGATGCCCAACGCGGACGAGTTCGCGCAAGGCTACCTCGATGCGTTTGTTGAGCGGTTCGAACACATCCAGCAGGTCTACCGCGAGCGGCGTCGCGCCTTTGATTCGCTCTTCAAGCACCGGCCGTGGGATCCGGGAGGCAGCATGGCGTACCGCTGGTTCCATGTGCTCAAGCGGCTGGATGGGGCCGCCCCCCGCCAGCTGGCCGCCCTCATCCGGGAGCACATCCGGCTGCCGGAGAAAGCAAGTCAGACATCAATGGCCAGCGGGAAAGGCTGAAGGTTCTCATGCCTGCCAGGCCCCCGCAAATCATCTTTACCGGCGACAGGCTCCGGGTCCGGCGGGAAGGCGCGCGCATGTACTGCCTGTTTCCTGC
>JBAWXQ010000142.1:0-7185 GCA_037144015.1 bacterium | reverse complement strand
GGATTTTCGCTTTCCACCCTTGCCAGTTGGAGCAAACACCTGCTATTCTCTATCGCTTCACGGAGGAGACATGGCAGTTAAGATCAGACTTCGGCGGACGGGATGCAACAATTGCATTTCGTACCGCGTCGTGGCAACGGACAGTCGTTCGCCGCGCGATGGCAAGTTCTTGGAGACGCTCGGCTGGTACGATCCCAAGCGCGAGGGGGAGAACTACAAGCTGGATCTGGATCGCGTGGCTTTTTGGAAGGCGCGCGGGGCCCAGATGAGCGAAACCGTGGCCAGCCTGGTGCGCAAGAACCAGCGTGTCGCGGCCAAGGCCTAGGGTGGAAACACCGGCGGGTGAGGCGGGTGCACGATGGGCGAGCCGATGCGCATCGATGTGATCACGCTTTTCCCGGGCATGCTCCGGGGCTTCCTGGAAGAGAGCATGCTGAAACGGGCGGCGCGCATGGGGGCGGTTGATTTCCGGGTCGTCGACCTGCGGGACTTCGCCCACGATGCGCGGCGCACGGCGGACGACCGTCCATACGGCGGCGGCCCCGGCATGGTCATGAAGCCGGAGTTGCTTTTTGAGGCGGTGGAGGCGGTGCGGACGCCGGAGGCGCGGGTGATTCTGATGACCCCGCAGGGCCGGAAGTTCGCGCAGCCGGAAGCCAGGCGGTTGTCCACGGCGCGGCACCTGGTGCTGGTTTGCGGACACTATGAGGGAGTCGACGAGCGGGTGCGCGAGGCGCTGGTCACCGACGAGATCTCGATCGGCGACTATGTGCTGACCAACGGCACGCTGCCCGCGGCGGTGGTGATTGATGCGGTGGTGCGACTGCTTCCGGGCGTGCTCGGCGGCGGCGCCGAGGCGACGGAGAGCGAATCGTTTACGGACGGACGGCTGGAGTTTCCGCAGTATACGCGGCCGCCTGAGTTCCGGGGGATGCGTGTCCCGGAGGTGCTGCTCGGCGGCGATCATGCCGCCGTGGCGGAGTGGCGGCGGCGGCAGTCGCTGGACCGCACCGCGAAGCGGCGGCCGGACCTGCTGCAGGAACCGCCGGGACAGAACGGCAAATAGGGTTTTCGAGAGAGGAGTGCTTGCTATGAGCGTGGCGAAAGCGATTGCCAAGATCAACGCCGAGAACGTGAAGGCCGACATGCCCAAGTTCGGCATTGGCGACAGTGTGCGTGTGCACGTGAAGATCAAGGAAGGCGACAAGGAGCGCGTGCAGGTGTTTGCCGGAACGGTCATCGCCCGCGATGGCCGCGGCTCCACCGAGACCTTCACCGTCCGGCGCATCTCCTACGGCGTCGGCGTGGAGAAGGTTTTCCCCGTGCATTCTCCGTACATCGAGAAGGTCGAGATCGAGCGGGTTTCCGCGGTGCGCCGCGCCAAGCTCTACTTCCTGCGCGAGCGCAGCGGCAAGAAGGCGCGTCTGCGCGAAGGTTGAGAAATCTGCCGCCTGCCGTTTGGCGGCGTTTGCGCCTTGCCGGACAGCCTTTTGGCTGCAAGTCTTCAGGCGGCAGATTTCTTTCAATGGCTGATACAGTCGACAGGTTGTCCCATGAGCGCGCCTACTGGCTGCAGCATCCGGCGGCGATGCTGGCTGGCGTGGACGAGGCCGGTCGCGGACCGCTGGCCGGCCCGGTTGTCGCCGCCGCGCTGCTGATTCCTCCCGACGCCGCCGAGGCCGGCTTTGCCGGTCCGCTGCGCGACCTCACGGACAGCAAGCAGCTGACCGCTGCCCGCCGCGACGTGTATTTCGACCTGCTCACCCGCATGCCGGAGGCCCGGTTTGGCGTGGGCTGGTGCGAATCGGCCGAAATCGACGACCTCAACATCCTCTGCGCCACGCATCTGGCCATGCGCCGCGCGCTGCTGGCCCTGCCGCGCCTGCCGGATCACGCGCTGGTCGACGGCCTGCCGGTCACTGGCCTCCCCTGCGGCTCCACGGCCCTTGTGAAGGGCGACGCCCGGAGCCTGCTCATTGCCGGCGCCAGTGTGATCGCCAAGGTGCTGCGCGACCGCCGCATGCGGGAGCTCGACCAGCGCTATCCCGGCTACCAGTTTGCCAGGCACAAGGGGTATGGCACCCATGAACACATCCTCTCCCTGCTGCGACTGGGCCCGTGCCCCGAACACCGCCGCAGCTTCCGACCCGTCCAGGACGCGCTCAACTCTCATGGCCCTGATTCCTGAGCCGCAGATTTCGGATGCGCGCAAAGCATTGCCGGGCAACCCGTGACACCGCTATACTACGCGCTTTCATCAACCGGTCCGGAGCCTTTAGCCATGGCCAGCAAGAACTTGAAGTTGCCGTTTACCCGGGCGCAGATCGAGGAGGTGGAGCGCCAGTTCCCCACACCGTTCCACATCTATGACGAGGCCGGCATCCGGGCCAACGCACGCCGGCTCACGGCGGCATTTTCCTGGAATCCGGGGTTCCGGGAGTATTTTGCGGTCAAGGCCTGCCCGAACCCGTTCCTGATGAAGATCCTCAAGGCCGAGGGGTTCGGGGCGGACTGCAGCTCGCTGCCGGAGCTGCTGCTGGCGGAGAAGGTCGGCATCGTCGGCGAGGAGATCATGTTCACCTCCAACGACACGCCCACCGACGAGTTTGTCAAGGCGCGCGCGCTGGGGGCGATTGTGAACCTCGACGACATCACGCACCTGACGTTCCTCGAGCAGGCGGCCGGTCTGCCGGAGCTGATCTGCTTCCGCTACAACCCCGGTCCGCTCAAGGGCGGCAATGCCATCATCGGGCACCCGGAGGAGGCCAAGTACGGGTTCACCCGGGAACAGCTGTTTGAGGGGTACCGGATGGCAAAGGCCAGGGGCGTGAAGCGCTTCGGCCTGCACACCATGGTGGCGTCGAACGAGCTGAACCCGCAGTACTTTGTCGACACCGCGGAGCTGCTCTTCGATCTCGTGGCCGAGATTTCGCAGAGCGTCGGGATCACCTTCGAGTTTGTCAACATCGGCGGCGGCATCGGCATCCCCTACAAGCCCGAGCAGGAGGCCGTGGACCTGGAGCGCGTGGGCGGAGGGATCCGCAAGGCCTATGAGACGCGCGTGCTGGCCCGGGGGCACCCGCCGCTCCGGCTCTATTTGGAGTGCGGGCGCATGATTACGGGGCCGTACGGCTACCTGGTGACGCGCGTGCGCCACATCAAGAACACCTACAAGCGCTATGCCGGTCTCGACGCCTGCATGGCCAACCTGATGCGGCCGGCGCTGTACGGCTCATACCATCACATCACCGTGATGGGGAAGGAGCAGCTGCCGGCCACGGAGAAGTACGACGTGACCGGCTCGCTCTGCGAGAACAACGACAAGTTTGCCATCGACCGCAACCTGCCGGAACTTGCCCGCAACGACCTGCTGGTGATTCACGACACGGGCGCCCACGGCCATGCCATGGGTTTCCAGTACAACGGCAAGCTGCGTTCCGCAGAGCTGCTCCTGCGCGCGGACGGCCGCGTCACGCCGATCCGCCGCGCCGAGACGCCGGCCGACTACTTTGCCACGCTAAACTTTGCGGCCCTGGAAACGTTCTAGCCGCTTGTCGGACAAATGAGCAGCCGGAAAATCCGGACGGGAGCAGGGGATATGAGCGAATTGAACACGAACGCCGGCAACAAGCCGGCCGGCTGCCGTACCGGCTGCATGACCCTGGCGTTGATTGCGGGCGGGGTGATCGTCCTGGTTGCGGTCGTGGCGGTCATCGGCCTGGCCATGGTGTCCAAGCAGATGGGCGGCGGCCGCGGCCACCGGTTTGTCAGCCCGGCGCGCCTGGAGGGGGGCGAGGATGCCGTTCCGGAGCTGCGTGAAATCTGGTCGAGCGGTGCCTCCGGCGGCGCCAAGGTGGTGCGGATCCCGCTGGCCGGGATGATCGCGCTGGGCGATGACGGCTGGATGGACGATTCAGCATCGGCCTCGGCCGCCCTGCGCGCGATCAAGCGTGCCACGCATGACCCGGATGTGGAGGGGATCATCCTGGAGGTGGACAGCGGCGGCGGCGGCATCACGGCCAGCGACATGATTTACAAGGCGCTGCAGGACTTCAAAAAGGCCCAGTCCGGCCGCGTGATCGTAACGCTCATGGGCGACGTCGCCGCCTCCGGCGCCTACTACGTGTCGCTGCCGTCGGACCTCATTCTGGCCCACCCGACCACCATCACCGGCTCGATCGGCGTGATCATGCAGTCCTACAACATCAAGGAACTGGCCGCCAAGATCGGCATCAAGGACGAGACGTTCAAATCCGGTGAGAACAAGGACCTGCTGAACCCGTTCCATGACGTGTCGCCCGAGCAGCGCGCCATGCTCCAGGCCGTGATCGATGCGCTCCACTCCCGGTTCGTGAAGCTGGTTTCGGAGGCGCGGAAAATCAGCGAGGCGGATGTGCGCAAGCTGGCTGACGGGCGCATCTTTGTGGCGGACGAGGCGCTGGCGCGCAAGCTGATCGACGGCATCGGGTACAGCGCGGATGCCGAGAAGGAGATGACCCGGCTTCTCGACGCGGAGGAGATCAACGTCATCCGGTACTCGGAGGACGTCTCCTTCCTCGACCTGCTGCGCTCGCGGCGCGGCATCGGCATGTCCATGTCGGACTTCCTCAAGCCGCGCGAGACGCGCCTGATGTACCGCTGGTGGCTCTAGGAGACTGTCGGATTTAGACTTGGGGCGGCGCAACCCGCTGCCAGGAGAGACACATGCCCGACAATACGTTTCCCTGCGCCCGGTGCGGCAGGAGCATTGACCGCGGCACGGATGAGCCCGGCACGCTGGTGCCTTGTGCGTCGTGCAAGTCGCATGTGGTTGTTCCGGCGCGGCAGGCCGGTGGCGCGGCACAGGCGGCACCGGCGGCCTTTTCGACGTCGCGGAACGGCAAGCGACTGCCGCCGCTCTGGGTTTTTTTTGGCGGCGTGCTTGCCGCCTGCCTGCTTGCTTTGGGCCTGATTTTTTTCTTTATCCAGCGAAACAGCCGCGACCAGGCTGCGTTCATGGAGGCCATGCAGGCAGCCGAGAATGCCGACCCCCCGGAGGAGGGCATCCGCCTGATCGAGCAGATGCTGGGCAGCCGCCTTGATGTCGGACAGAAGGCGCAGGCCCGGACCCTGCGGCTGCTTCTTAACAAGCGGGTGCAGGTTGATGCCTCGGCGGCGACAGCCCGGCGGGAGGAGGCTGCCCGGAAGGCTGCTGCGGCGGTCAAGCCGCTTCCGCCGCCGCCGCCGTCTCCTCCCGCGGCGTTGACGCTCGATGACGCGCGCGCCGCATACGGGAAGGGGCTCCGGCTGGCATCGGGCGATGGCCGGGACGAGGCCGGGGCTTTTGTCCTGGTCAGCCGGGCAGCCACCATCGGTCTGCCGGAGGCGCAGCACGACCTGGCGGCCATGCATGCCCACGGCATCGGGTGCGCCACGAATCCGGCGGCCGCCATGCTGTGGGCGCGCCGGGCGGCGGAACAGGGGGACGTTGACGCACAAGCCTGGCTTGGCCAGGTGCTCGTCAGCGGCACGGATGTTCCGGCTGATCCGGTCCAGGCTGCGCAGTGGAACGAGAAGGCGGCGGCACAAGGGCATGCGGTTGCCACGCTCAACCTCGCGATCCAGTGTGTCAACGGCCAGGGCGTGCGGCTGGATTGTGCCCGCGCCTTCAGCCAGTTTGCCGCTGCGGCCGCGCGTGGAAGTGCGGAGGCGCAGGTGAATCTCGGCGTGATGTACTGGAAGGGCCTGGGCGTGCCGCAGGATCCGACCAACGCCTTCCGCTGTTTCCAGAAGGCGCATGAGCAGGGGAGCGCGCCGGGAACCTTTGCGCTGGGGTTGCTGTATGGCAGCGGCAGCGGCGTCGCCAAGGACCGGCAGATGGCGTCGGCCTGCTTCCTGGCGGCTGCGCGCAGGGGGCATGTCGGCGCGCAGAAGCAGATCGGCCGCATGTACCTCACCGGGAGCGGCGTGCCGTGGAGCGAGCAGGACTCCATCTACTGGTACCGGATGGCGGCTGCCCAGGGGGATGAATACGCGCGCCAGGCGGTGGATGCCTACCGCAACACCCATCTCGCGCCGGTCGTGGCGCCTTGCGAGGGATGCCAGGCCAAAGGCGCGGTGGTTCGCCCCTGCCGCGACTGCCGTGGCGCGGGAACCGTGGCGCAGGTCGTCACCAGCAAGTCCATCAAAAGCTGCAAGTGCGGCTGGCAGATCATCAACGGCCGGTGCCCGAACTGCGGCTATACCGATCAGGCATCGCGCACCCTCCAGGTGCCTTGCGCCGCCTGCGGCGGAACCGGCCGCAAGAGCGTGCCGTGCGGGCGCTGCGGCGGCAGCGGCCAGGTGCGGGTTTCCGGCCCGGCGCAAGCCACCTTCACGCAGATGGTGAGCCGTCCGGATCCCGGGGCCATGCTGGCCACCTCCGCCACCTATGCGCCGGTGCGTCTGCAGGTGCGGGGCGGCCGTGCGCAGGGCGAGTAGCCCGCGCGAAACGCTTGAATCTGAAGCGCTTATGGCGTACTGTGTCCCGGAACAACTCCCCTTTTTTTGCCGGCATTTGCCAGGCGGTTGGCGGCGTAACGGATGGAACTTTCTGCATGAACCTGATCCACGCGATTTTTGGCACCAAGCACGGGCGCGACCGGAAGCGACTGCTGCCGCTGGTCAGGCGCATCAACGAGTTTGAGCTTGCGTATCAGGCGCTCTCCGACGCGGCGCTGGTCGCCAAGACGGCCGAGTTCCGGGACCGCCTGGCGCACGGCGAGACGCTGGACGGCATCCTGCCCGAGGCCTTTGCCGCCGTGAAAAACGCCTGCCGCCGGCTGTGCGGCACCGCGCGCACCGTCTGCGGCCACGAGCTGACCTGGGAAATGGTTCCGTTCGATGTGCAGCTCATGGGCGGCATCGTGCTGCACCAGGGAAGGATCTCTGAGATGCAGACGGGCGAGGGCAAGACCCTCGTGGCCACGCTGCCGCTTTACCTCAATGCGCTGGCCGGACAGAATGTCCATCTGGTCACTGTCAACGACTACCTCGCCATGCGCGACGCACAGTGGATGGGCGCGGTGTACGAATACCTCGGCCTCACCGTGGGGTGCATCCAGAACACGATGGACTCCGCCCAGCGCCGCCAGCAGTACGCCTGCGACATTACCTACGGCACCAACAGCGAGTTCGGCTTCGACTACCTGCGCGACAACGGCATGG
>JBAWXQ010000141.1:0-7192 GCA_037144015.1 bacterium | reverse complement strand
TCGTCGCATTTTACGTCATTTAATACCTAACTCGCTCTGCGCCATTAATTTGCGCGGCAACCGCCCCTAAAAATGGCGGGGGATCTTTCTGGTTCGCAGTCTTGACATTATTTCCCACTTCTGCCAATTTATAAACATTGATGAATGCAGATTATTGCCGCACGTTATCGACCTGTTAAGGCCGGTGACTACATAAAGCAAAAGCGCATTAATTGTTTTTGTGGCACAGATTGTGCGTTGTTATGACTGTTAACTGAAAACCGCACGTGCCTTGGCGCAACTCCTTGCGTTGGCGGCGTAAGGAGAGCTTCTGAACAGTCTTGTCGTGATTCATAACGATGTGGAGGCGGTATGCCCTGCCTGAATCGCAGGAAAGGGTTGTCCCTTGTCGAAGTCATGGTTTCCATGGCGCTTCTGGGGGCTACGCTTTCCGGTTTTATTGGTGTGTTCATGATGAATCAGCGGACGGTGACCGTTGCCAACAATCAGCAGCGGGAGATGCACCAGGCCCGGGCAGTCATGGAAGACCTGTTCGCTCTTTCATATTACGATTCCCGTCTTTCCGTGGGCAATCACACGGTCGGCGGCGGTTGTGCTTACATTATTTCGGAAACGAACAAGTTGAAGACGATCACCGTCACACGGACCTGGACGAATGCATTGGAAAAGACGGCATCGGTTCTTGTTCTGAAATCGGCACTGTCGCAGGCGATTCACAAGTGAGGCGCAACGGATGAGCACGCGTGGCTATACATTGGTCGAGGTCATGCTGGCCACAGGCAGTTTTTCGCTGGTCATGGCCGGCAGTCTCGGGGTGTACATGGCCTGCTACAGGTCATGGAATGCCATGAATGTCTCGATGCAGGCGGCGCGACAGTCGAGCCTTGTTTTCCAGCGGATGGTCTATGGTCCGTATGGTTCCAACGGACTGCGCTCTGCGATCTCCACAAACGTGGTTGCGGTGTCCGACAGCAACAAATGGTCGGTCACTTATTCCGCTGCGGGCGGCGGCCGGTATCAGTTTGCCTACGTCAAAACAAATGCAACCGTTGTGTACACGGATCTCACATGCGGCACTACCAATGCGCCGTCCAAGGTCATTGGTGCCGGGATTGTCGCCAGTTCGATCACATCCCAGACGGCGACCGGATTGTCGGTGAGCGTCTCGGCAGTCGCCGCCAACTGGCAAGGACGGGCGACCAACGTGCTGACATCTTACATTCACTACCGGAACTGAGGTGCGTCATTCAACCGCATGATGACAGGCAGCAAGCGGGCGCAGCACTGGTTGTCGTTATGTGTTTTATGCTGCTGCTTGGCGGACTTGCTGCCGGGTTGCAGTATGTGACCGGTAGCCATTTGAAAATGGTGCGAATCGCCACGGATACCGAGAAGGCCTTTTTTGTCGCCGAGGCGGGTGTCGAGCAGGCTGCCCAGCACATTGCCAACGGCAGCAATGTGCCGGCTTCCTTTGTGGCCTGCATTGGAGATGGCTCGTTTGTATCTACGGTCATTCCTGGCGCGAGCATTACGGACTCTTGGCATACCGTGGGCGGGCAGATCAACATCAACCCGAACAACAGCCCCCAGAATGAATTCACGGTGACGCTGCAGGACGGATCCAAAATCACCAGGGACTTGCTTACGCAGGACTACCCGGGGTTCACGGGCAATCCGGTGCTGGTGCATGTCAAGCCCAAAGGGAGCCAGAGCGGCCTGATGGTGGACGGGGCCTCCTATCCGCTGAGCAACAATGACGCATACGACGTCCTTTCGGATTACATGAGCGCCAGCATCTACAATGACAATGTGAACACCAACGGCAAGGCCATGGGGAAGTGGTGGATTTCCCTCGCGGCGGCGGAAGCCACCGTCATGGTCAATGGCCAGGGCGGCGGGAAAGGAAACATTGGACAGGCGCAGATCCAGTATTCCATCTTGTCGGTGGGCACGGTGCGCGGCCGCGCCAAGATTATCATGCGCGAAACCCTGCGGCAGAAGACGTGGGCTGAATATGCCATGTGGATGAACAGCAACAACGGAATCTATTTCAAGGACGGCGAGAAATTCTACGGCAAGGTGCACTCCAACGAACAACTGGGCTTCAGCGGCAATCCTGAATTCTTCGACACCTGCACCAGTGCCGCGTCGACATACATCGGTAGCACGGCGGATTGCATCTTCCACAAGGGGTTCACCATGAACGTGCCGGCCCAGACGCTGCAGACGGTCGATTTTACGAGACTCCTGAGCAAGGCGACCCTCACGCTGGAAGGCCAGACTGAAATCACGTTCAAGAACGGGAACCTGCTGGTTACAAACTCCCGCCAGGGGTGGACACGTTACGCCATCACGAACAGCGCACCCCAGGTGGTCTATGTCAAGAACGCCACCACGGGAAGTTCGTCAACCCGTCCGGGAGATTGCCGCCTGGGTGGGACTCTGGATGGACGCGTCACCGTTGTTTGCGAGCGGGACGCATACATCACGAATCACATTGTTTATGCCGTCGACTCCAAGACCAACATGCTTTCGGATGACGCCCTGGGCATCATTACCAAGCGCGACATCGCGGTCACGACGGACGCGCCGAATGACCTGAAGATTTATGCCCACATGATGACCACCGGCCAGTATGACCCCAATTCGGACACCGACGGTTCGTTTGGCGTCGTGAACTACAGCACAGGCAATCCGCGCGGCCAGCTGATGATTCACGGCGGCCTGATTCAGGACTGCCGCGGCGCGGTGGGCACCTTCAACACCGGAACGGGACAGACGACCCACGGGTACTACAAGAATTACACCTACGACTCGCGTTTTAAGATTGATCCGCCCCCCGAATATCCGCCGCTGGACGACGCGCTCGTGTTTGGCACATGGAAGGAGCGCTGACCATGTCTATGATCATCCATCCGCGCCGGAGCCGGAATGAAAATCGCAACATCCCGCATGATGCGGGCGGGCGTGTGTGGGTCTGGTTGGGCGTGATGGGTGCGGTGATTGGACTGCTGATTGCATGGGACCGCTGGCATCCGGCGCGGGCAAGCGGACGCATTCCGCTAGCAAGTCAGACCGCCCCTGCAGCATTTTCGGTTTCGCCGGGTGAGCCCGCGCCTGATCCGGTTACGCAAGAACAGGCGCTGCCAGATGAACAGCAGCGCCTGGCCAGGCGCGAGTCGGCACGGAGGAGTTTACAGGATCAGGAGTTTGTCATTCGGGACGGTCAGGTGGATCGCATGCGGACGGAGGCGAGCCGGAGCGAAGCTCTGCCGCCGGAGGCTCGCAGGGTGCTGGCCCCATCCGCAGCCACCATCCGTGTTATGCAGGAGGAACGCGTGATTCTGCAGTAGGGGGCTGTTGTGATTCGGAAGCACGCCGGAACGCATCAGGGAGCTGCCTGCATGACGATTCGCACCATGCTGGATGCCACGGTTCAGAAGGCGCCCGGGGCGGTTGCCCTGCGCTTCTGCTGCCGCGGCGCCTGGGCCGCCCGGACCTATGGCGAGTTTTACAGCCGCATCCGCCAGGCGGCGGAAGCGGCCGGCCGCCTGGGAATTGTCCCGGGACGTGACCCTGTCGCGTTGCTGCTGGAGAACGGTCCGGAGTGGATGGAGATCTATGCGGCGCTGGCCGGCGCCGGCGTGACTGTCGTGCCGATCGATCCCCGGCTGCGCCCGCGGGAGATCGCCTACATCCTCGGCAACGCCGAGGCGGCGGCGATCTTCACCAGCGGTCGCCAGCGCGACTGCCTGCAGGAGATCCTGCCGGAACTCCCGTGCCTGCGTCACCTGGTGCTGGTTGACGGCGCGGAGGCGGCGCGCACGCCGTGTGCCGGCCGGTCCTGCCGGGACTATGAGACGGCGCTGGGGGAGGTGGCTGCGGCTGCCGCCGCCCCCGGCGCCTGGTTTGACCGGCATCGCCCCGGAGACGAAACCGTGGCGTCGATCATCTACACCTCCGGCACCACGGGAAAGCCCAAGGGGGCCATGCTCACCCACGGCAATTTCGGCGCGGACATCGAGGGGAGCTTCGGCATCATCTCCGACCTGCGGCCGGCCGACAGCTTTCTCGTGGTGCTGCCGCTGTTTCACGCCTTCTCCTTCACGGCCAACTTTCTGATGCCGCTCTGCCGCGGCAGCAGCATGTGCTTTGTCGAGAGCCTGCGGACCGTGGGCGATGACCTCCGCGCGCTGCGCCCCACGGTGCTCATGGCGGTGCCGCTGCTGGTCGAGAAGATCTACGACCGGATCGAGGGGGGGATTCGCGCCAGCGCCCTGGCGCGCCTGCTGCTGAAGCTTGGCCTCGGCCGGGTCGTGGGCGCAACTGTGCGGAAGTCGCTGGGCGGGCGCCTGCGGCTGCTCCTGGTTGGCGGCGCGCCGTGTCCGGTCCGCGTTCTGCAGGGGTTTCGACGGCTGGGGGTTAACATCATCGAGGGATACGGCCTCACCGAGGCATCTCCGGTCGTCTCCCTTTCCCGTCCGGGGGATGCACGCCCCGGCACAATCGGCTACAAGTTGCCGAACATCGAGGTGCGCCTGGCGGAGCCGGACGGGCAGGGCGTCGGCGAGCTGCAGGTCCGCGGTCCGATCGTCATGAAGGGGTACTACCGCGACGCCGCCGCCACGGCCGAGGCCTTTGATGGTCCCTGGCTGCGCACCGGCGACCTGGCGTCCATCGACGCGGACGGATTCATCACCATCCGCGGGCGCCGCAAGGCGCTGATCGTCAACCGCGAGGGGAAGAACATCTACCCCGAGGAGGTCGAGCAGTGCATCGCCCGCAATCCCGCGGTGCTGGACGTGGTGGTGGTCGGCTATCATGAGGGCGGCGAGACCGGCGAGAAGGTCGGCGCAATCCTGACACCGAACCTCACGGTGATCCAGGCGCAGCACCCGGGTGTGGCGCCGCCCTGGGCCGCAGTCGAGGCCCTGCTGCGGCAGGCGGTGCATGACCAGTGCCGCGACCTGGCCGACTACAAGCATCCGCGCAAGATCGAGGTGCGGCGCGACCCGCTGGAGCGCACCTCGATCCAGAAGATCCGCCGCGTGGTCTACCAGGGGCAGCTGGATGTTGCATGCAGTCCCCGGATGGACTAGCATGCCCGCTGACTCTTGCCCTTGCCCCTTGCCCCTTGCCCCTTGCCCCATTTACCCACACCTCACCCCGGACCCATAGCCATGCTGGACATCAAACGCATCCGCGAAAAGACCGATGAAGTGCGCGAGGGGCTGAACCGCCGCGGCTCCGATCCGGCGCTGCTGGACGCCGTGCTCGAGCTCGACCGCAGGCGCCGGGCGCTGCTGGCCTCTGCCGAGGAGATGAAAAACCGCCGCAATGCCACGTCCAAGGAGATCGGCGCCGCCCGCAAGCGCGGCGAGGATACCGCCGCCGTGCAGGCCGAAGTGCGTGCGCTGGGCGACCAGATCACCGCGCTGGACGAGCAGGTCCGCACGGTCGAGGCCGAGCTGAACACGGCCGTGCTGCGCATCCCCAATGTGCCGTGCGCCACCATCCCGACCGGCGCCGACGCGGCCGCCAACCGCGTGGCACGCCTCGAGGGACAGCCGCACGCCTTTTCCTTCAAGCCGCAGGACCACGTCACGCTGGCGGAGAAGCTGGGCATCCTGGACCTGCCGCGCGCCACGCGCATGAGCGGTTCCGGCTTTCCGCTGCTGCTGGGCGCCGGTGCCCGCCTGCAGCGCGCGCTCATCCAGTACATGCTCGACTTGCACACGAGTCGGCACGGCTACACCGAGATGCTGCCGCCGTTTGTGGTCAACTCCGACGCCATGTGCGGCACCGGCCAGCTGCCGAAGATGGCCGAGGACATGTACCACTGCGAGAAGGACGACCTCTGGCTGATCCCCACGGCCGAGGTCCCGGTGACCAACTACTTCCGCGAGGAGATTATTGATCGTCCGCTGCCGGTCTACCTGACCGCCTACACGCCCTGCTTCCGCCGCGAGGCGGGCTCCGCGGGCAAGGAGACGCGCGGCATCCTGCGCGTGCACCAGTTCGACAAGGTCGAGATGGTGAAATTTGTCGCGCCCGAGACCTCCTACGCCGAACTGGAGACGCTGGTCGGCAACGCCGAGGACGTGCTCAAGGGGCTGGGGCTGCACTACCGGATCCTCGAGCTCTGCTCCGGCGACATCAGCTTCGCCGCGGCGAAGTGCTACGACATCGAGCTCTGGGCGCCCGGGCACAATGGCTGGCTGGAGGTCTCGTCCTGCAGCAACTTTGAGGACTTTCAGGCGCGCCGCGCCAACATCCGCTACCGCGATGCGGACAACAAGACGCGGTTTGTGCACACGCTCAACGGCTCCGGCGTGGCCCTGCCGCGCCTGATGATCGCGCTGCTGGAGAATGGCCAGCAGGAGGATGGCAGCGTAATCCTGCCGCCGGCGATCGTGCCGTACATGGGCGGCATGGAGCGCCTGGTGCCGCCGGCGAAGAAACAAAACTAGCAGCCTGGTCGGCAGACGATTTGTGCCTCCGCAAAACCTAAATCCGACAGTCTCCTAGCCCTTGCCAAACAGCGCGTGCGAGAACCGCCAGACGCCAAAGCCGATGGCGATCAGCAGCAGCAGGATCACGCCAAGCCAGAGGAGCCGCGTATCGCGCCGTTTGCGGAAGTCCGGCGGCATGGAGGCCGCGGGATGCTTGCCGCTTGCGGACGAGGCCACCACCACCGCCGGCCGCGTGACCGGCATGGGCTGCGGCGCAGCCTCCGCCACAGCCGGCTGGAGCGGAGCCTGCCGCTGGGGCGCGTCTTCGCCGCTGAACACGACCTGCAGGTCGCCGAACAGGATTTCGTCGTCGCGGAAAAGAAGCGTGTCGGTGACGCGATGGCCGTTGACGCGCGTGCCGTTGGTGGAATCGAGGTCGCGCAGGCGGAAGCCGTCTTTGTCCTTCACCACTTCCGCGTGGCCGCTGGAGATCGATGCATTGTCCAGCACGATGTGATTGCCGGCTACCCGCCCGATGCGGGTTGAGCTGTCGGTCATTGCATAACGCCGGCCCTTTTGGGGGCCTTCCATGACAACCAGATAGGGCATCGGCCGCGAACCTCCGGTTACGAAACAAAAAACGAGTATAGGGCCTTGACGCCGTTCTGTCAAACCAGCAGACCGTTCCCAAATCCTCGCCTAAGACGGAACTTCATCCCGTTGGCGAACCACGAAACGCA
>JBAWXQ010000140.1:0-7247 GCA_037144015.1 bacterium | reverse complement strand
TCTGAATTCTTCTCTCCCGCATTCCTCTCCTCGCTCAGCAGCGCATTCACCGCCGACAGGTAGGCCTTGATGCTGGCCTCGATCACGTCGGTCGAGAGGCCGTGGCCATGGTACGGCCGCCCGGCGCGGCGGACCTTGACCGAGGCCTCGCCCTGGGCATCCTCGCCGCCGGTCACGGACGAAAGCGTGAACGTCTCCAGCGTCAGGGTGAACCTCAGGATCCCCTCGATGGCCTTGAATGCGGCGTCGATCGGCCCGTCGCCGGTGGCCGAGTGGCGCGACAGCGCGCCATCCTTACGCAGAAACACCGTGCAGCTCGCCGGAATATCGTTGCCGGACTGCACCACGAAGCGCTCGAGCTTCAAGATCTCCTCGGCCTGGCCTGCACTGCCGCGCGCCAGCGCCTCGAGGTCGGCATCGGTGACGGTCTTCTTGCGGTCGGCCAGCACCTTGAACTCGGCAAAAATCTCCTGGATTTTGGCGGCCTCCAGGTGGAAGCCGAGCTCCGCGAGCCGCCCCTCAAAGGCATGACGCCCCGAATGCTTGCCCAGCACCATGCGGTTGCGCGGGATGCCGACCGACTCCGGCGTCATGATCTCATAGGTGCCAGCGTGGGCCATCATGCCGTGCTGGTGGATGCCGGCCTCGTGGGCAAAGGCGTTCTCGCCGACAATCGCCTTGTTGGGCTGCACGCGCGAGCCGGTGGCCGTGATCACGCTGCGGCTGGCGTTGTAGAGGCGGGTGGTGTCCACCCCGGCGGTGGCGGCAAAGTAGTCCGGCCGCGTGCGGAGCGCCATGATGACCTCCTCGAGCGCGGCGTTGCCGGCGCGCTCGCCGATGCCATTGAGGGTGCACTCCACCTGCCGCGCGCCCGCCTGCACGGCGGCGAGCGAGTTCGCCACGGCCAGGCCGAGGTCGTTGTGGCAGTGGACCGAGAGGATCGCCTCGCCCGCGTTCGGCACGCGCTGCAGCACGCCGCGGATCATGGCGGCATACTGCTCGGGCACGGCATACCCCACCGTGTCAGGCAGGTTCACAACCTGCGCGCCGGCGCGGATCACGCCCTCGACCACGCGGCACAGGAACGCCATCTCGCTGCGCGAGGCATCCTCGCACGAGAACTCCACCTCGGGGCAGAGGTTGCGCGCGTACTTCACCATGGCCACGGCCTGCTCGTACACGGCGTCGGGCGCCATCTTGAGCTTGTACTGCATGTGCAGCGGCGACGTGGCGAGAAACAGGTGCAGGCGCGGGCGGCGCGCCTCGCGCACCGCCTGCCAGCCGGCGTCGATGTCCTTCTCCAGGCAGCGGCAGAGCGAGGCCACGGAGGCCTTCTGCGCCATGCGCGCAACCTCGCGAACCGACTCGAAGTCGCCCGGCGAGGAGGCGGCAAAGCCGGCCTCGATGACATCCACGTTCAGGAGCTCGAGCTGCGCCGCAACCAGCAGCTTCTCCCGGAGGTTCATGCTGCAGCCCGGCGACTGCTCCCCGTCGCGCAGGGTGGTGTCAAAGATGTGCAGCCTCTGCTTTGCGTTGCTCATGATGTGCTCCTCGTGTGTTCCCCTGATAAAGCAAAAACCCGCCTCCCATTCGGGTCGGCGGGAGTTTCAGTTTTGCGTGTGCTCGTCTTCCTACGCCAAACCGATCCTCCCGCAGGCCGTAATCAGCCCCGGCAGCCCCGGCAGGAGGATTCCCAGGAGATTCGCGGACGCCACGCGGCAGCTGGCGCGCGTGAGGACGCGCGCCGTCAGGTACAGGCTTGTGGCCGGATTCTTCATAGGTAGCTGAATGTTGTCAAAAGCCAGACGCCGAGGCAACCACAAAAGGGGGCTGTTTTCCATGTGACATCGCCCGCGCCGCGGAGTACCATGTTTTCTTTGCGGCACGTGTCTGACAAACGGACGCGGCGGCCGGACAGGCTAATGGCGATGCGGAGGCACGAAAAATCATGAAGCGAATGCAGGTTGCAGGCTTGGTGTTGGCAGTCGGGCTGGTGCTGGCCGGCGGGTGCGCCGGATGGACCAGCAAGCGGGCGCTGGAGCGCGCCACGGCCGCGATGAAACAGGGCGACTACGCCACGGCGGTCAAGCAATACGAGAAGGCCGCCCAGCACATCGTGGATTCGCCAGACCTCTACTATAACCTGGCCCGCGCCTACCAGCAGCTCAACAACCTGGATGCGGCGCAGAAGAACTACCAGACCGTCCTGAACCTGAAGCCGGCCGATACCGACTGCATGATGTGCATCGGCGCGATCCTTCTGCAGCGGCAGCAGTGGGACGAAGCCGCCGCCATCTTTGAAAAGGCCAGCCTGGGCATGCCGCCGGACGCCCCGCTGCTGACCTCGCTCGCCAAGGCCGCCACCGGCGCCGGCCGCTCGGATGCCGCGCGCATCTACCTGGTCCGCGCGCTGCGCGCCGACCCGAACTACGCGCCGGCGCACTACGACCTCGGCTGCATCTACCGCGACGTCTACATGATGCCGGCCGAAGCCATCGAGCAGTTCGAGATCTTCCAGCGCGTCGCCGACCCCCGCGAGCCGCATGTGTCCAGCGCCCGCGAAAAGGTCATGCAGCTCAAGCAGGTGGTCAGCCGCCAGGCCCTGCAGCTGCCCCCGGGCGCCAAGCGCGACCCGGCCGCCGCCGTGAAGCTCGTGGCCGAAGGCGACAAGCAGCGCGCGGCCAAGCAGGCTGCCAAGGCGGAGAAGGCCTACCGCGCCGCGCTGGTCGCGGACCCGCTCTGCCAGGACGCGACCTTCAACCTCGCCCTGCTCTGCAAGGCGAAGAACAGCCAGCCGGAGGCACTGAAGCTGCTGCTGCGCGCCGCCAGCATGGAGCCCCTGCGCCAGCCGGTCCTGCTGGAAGCCGCCCAGACCGCCATGGCCCTCAAAGACTGGCCCACGGCCAGCCGCATGCTGGACCGCGTGCTCGCCGCTTCCCCGGGGTTTGCGCCGGCCTACGCCTCCATGGCCGTGGTGCGCCAGTACCAGGGGCAGAAGGCGGCGGCGCGCATGTACGCCGAGCAGTTCGTGCGCCTGGCGCCGCCCGGGCCTGACCGCGACCGGTACGAGAAGTGGACCGCCACGCTGCCACGGTAGATTTCGCGTGCCGCGAAATCTGTTCCTTGCACGATTGGCGCCGAGGGCTTGACCATGACTGTGGGCTTGCTTGCACCCCTGGGCAACGTCCTGGCCAGCCTGTCCGGGGGCGACTGGGTTGACATCTGCTGCGCCGCCGCGGCGCTGATCAGCATCGGGGGCGGGGCGCGCCGCGGCCTTTCTGCCGAGCTGCCGCTGGGCGTCGGCTGGTTCTGCGGCATTCTGGCCGCCTGGTATGCCTATGCCCCGCTCCACTCGTACTGCACCGAGCTGCCATTCATGGAAAACGAGCCCGAGTTTCTGCTCTTCCTCTCCCTGTTCTCCGCCGCCCTGCTGGCAGGCGGCGTGACGTTCCTCGTCACCCGCGGGCTGCGGACGCTCGCCGTGCATGTCGAAAAAACGCCGGCAGACAGCATGCTTGGAACCGTGGTCGGGGTGATCCGGGCGTTCGTGTTCCTGCTGATCGTGACCGCCATCCTGATGGGCCAGCCCTGGTGGAAGAACGGCCGCGAAACCTTCTGCCACCAGTCACAGACCGGCAAGCTGTTTTCGCCGATGGCGTCCACCCTTCTGGAGACCGTCAAGAAGTTCAACCCGCACTTCACTGTGCGCCGCCGGACCGACGACCCGGGTGATTTCGGCGCGCCGCCGCCGTCGAAATAAGGTCCAGCCCGGCGACCTGACAACCATTCTATGGGGCAACGAGTCACAGACCGCGTGCTGGAGGAGATCCGCGCCCGCACCGACATTGTCGGCCTCATCAACGCGCGCGTGCCGCTGCGGCGCGTGGGCGGCACCTTTAAGGCCTGCTGCCCGTTCCACAAGGAGAAGACCCCCTCCTTCCACGTCAACCCCGCCCGCCAGACCTACCACTGCTTCGGCTGCGGCGCGCATGGCGACGTGTTCAAGTTCCTGATGACGCAGGACGGCCTCGGCTTCATGGATGCCGTGCGCCAGCTGGCAGACCGCGCCGGCGTCGTGCTGGCGGTCGAGACCGACTATGCCGCCGAGGAGCGCAACCAGCTCCTCGCCATCCACGCCGAGGCCGCCGCCTTCTACCGCCGCTGCCTGCTGCAGGTGCCGGAAGCCGCCACGGCGCGCGACTACCTCGCCAGCCGCAAGCTGGGAAGCGACATCAGCGAGCGCTTCGGCATCGGCTATGCTCCGCTGGCGCCGGGCACGCTGCTGCGCTGGGGTGAAAAATACGACTTCAAGCCCGAGGCGCTCGTCGCAGCCGGGATGCTCGCCCCGCCCAACAACCCCGACCGCCCGGACGACTACTACGACCGCTTCCGCGGCCGGCTGATGTTCCCCATCTGCGACGTGCAGGGGCGCGTGGTGGCGTTCAGCGGCCGCGTGCTCGACCCCAAGAGCCACCCGGCCAAGTACGTCAACAGCCCCGAGACCCCCATCTTCGTGAAAAGCCGCGTCCTCTACGCGCTCGACAAGGCCCGCAGCGCCATTGTCAAAAGCCCGCGCCGCGAGGCGCTGGTCTGCGAAGGGCAGATCGACGTGATCCGCTGCCACTCCGCCGGCTTCGACACGGCCGTGGCCTCGCAGGGCACGGCGTTCACCAAGGAGCACGTGGAGCTGCTGCGCAAGTATGCCGACAGCGTCCTGCTGGTCTTCGACGGCGACGCCGCGGGCCGCAAGGCCGCGCTGCGCACCGGCTCCCTGTTCCTCGAGGCCGGCCTGCCCGCGCGCGTGGCTGTGCTGCCACCGGGCGACGACCCGGACTCCCTGCTCCGCGACAAGGGGCCGGAGGCCTTCCGCGACGTGCTGGAGACGGCCGTGTCGCTGACCGCCTTCCAGGTGCGCGTGCTGCGCGAGGAGGAACGCGACCCGGAAGCGGTTGACGCCATCAACCGCATCTCCCGGGCCGTGTTCGAGACCCTGGCCATCTGCCCGCAGGCCGTGCTCCGCAGCCACCTGCTGCAGGAAGCCGCCCAGCTGCTCCACCTGCCTCCCGGCGCCATGGAGGAAGACCTCGAAACCCTGCGCCAGAAGATCGCCGCGCGGCCGCCGCCTCCCGCGGCACGGCGTCCGGACAGCGCAACCATCGAACGGTCGGACAGTGCGGCCGGACATCCGGACACCCAGCCGACCGGACAGCCGGAGAACCGGACCCCGGCCACAGCCATCACCGCCTCCGAGGTGGAACTGCGCTTCTGCGAGCTGCTGATCCACCACGGCGAAGAGCCGGAGGTGGCCGCACAGGTAAAGGCTTTTGTGCTTCCGGAGCTGCTGGCCCACGCCGACACCCGCGCCCTCTACGAAGCCTGGCGCCAGACGCACAGCGGCCAGCCGGAGGCCCTGACGCGCCTTTCCGAAGGCGGCGGCGAGGGCGTGCGCCGGATGCTGGCCCGGCTGATCCGCAGCGACCCGCGCATGGCCCATGCGCGCGAAGCCACCACCTGCGAAGCCGCAAAAGAGATCATCGCACGCCTCTGGCTCGCGCAGCTGAAGACGGAGCACCGCGCCCTGGCAGCATCCAACAATCCGCATGAGGAACGCCGGCGGCTCGAGATCAAGACGCGGCTCAAAGTCCTGGAACGGCCAAGGAACCCGCAGGATCGCACCGAGGCCATGACCGCGGAACGAACGCGCCTGGCACAGCACCCGCCGCTGGCGGTGCCGGTATCACCACCTGCCACGCCTGCGCCGGCTTCCCTGCCAGACCCGGCCGCCGCCAACGCGCCCGGCACAGCGCCGCTGCCGGACGACGGAGAGCTGCTGGAGGAGGACCCCTTCTAGCAGCCTGTCGGACTTAGCTTTGTGGAGGCACAAACTGTCTGCCGACCAGGCTGCTAGTTGAGCCACCCGCTGCCCGCGGGTGGCGAAGACTCAATTCCAGACAGAACAAATGTACCGGCTGCTCTTTTGGTTGCTCTGTTATCCAGCGCTTGGTGGCTGCGGCGCGGGGTGGACATGCAGCGGATAGCGCAGGCGGAGCTGCTGCTCGAGCTGAACCTCCACCCAGTGCGTCCCTGTGATGGCGAACTGCACGTTCGCAAAGACCTCCACCGTGGTGGCAATCTGGTTCTCGTCCGGCAGCGTGATCGGGATCGGCTGCCCTTCGCAAACTAGGCTGGTGCCGTCCGGCGCAACCAGCCGCGAACGCTGCGTAAACGTCCCCTTGCCGCAGCACCAGCGGTTGACCAGGCACAGGCGCGGAAACACGCCCGGGATCTGCGCCATGAACAAGCCGTCAAAAATGCCGATCAGAATGAACTTGCCGTTGCGCTCCTGGCGCACATCATCACACAGCAGGCTGGTTTGCAGGTCAGGGATCATGGGTCACCTCGGGGTGGGGAGAGAGGACAGGGGACAGGGGACAGGGGTCAGGGGTCAGTGTTGGTTGTTACTGACCTAATACGAACGACAGAAATGAGTTCATGTACAGGCGAACGCGGCCTTGCTCCGTCGGCCGAAACCGTCCCTGGCGAGGCCCGGCACGGGGTGCCGATCGACGACCGGCGAACCGCAGATTGACGAATGTCCAGTGCTGATTTTTGAAGTCACAGCCGCATTCGCGGAACGGTTCCTTCATGATTCAAACCTCTTCAATCGTCAATCTGCGGTTCGATCCATCCGCATTCCTGCTTCTCTGCGCGAAAAGAAACGCTATTTCTCCGCGACCTCGGCGTCTCCGTCATAACATGCGATGCACATGCGTCGCACCTTGCAGCATCAAGTGGACGGACACAAGGGAACAACGAACCAAAAGTGTCAAACGCAACACAGGACGTAACAATAGCACCGGGTGTTTTTTTCAGCAATGCCTGCATGCGAGGCCAAAATCTACGGCCTAGGAGACTGTCGGATTTAGCCTTTTGGTTGCGCCCCACCCCATGCCGACAGTCTCCTAGTCGGGAAACCCGCCGTAAACGGACAGGCCCACGGCACCAAAACCAGAAATTTAGCTGTTTTGCCAGACCTTTGGCAGTCATGACGTCGAATGACGTTTTGAGGCGCGCGAGGCGGCGAAATTTGTAGGCCTTCCGACCGGCTGCAGTGCGCAATCGTCGGCGCATGGCATCCCGGTCGATCGGCCTCCGCACTGAAATACCCCGTGTCGGCCAACACGTGCGTCACTTCGCGCACCGCTACGACGCTCGCGACAGCAGTAACCAGTTGCTGCTTGTCGTTG
>JBAWXQ010000139.1:0-7283 GCA_037144015.1 bacterium | reverse complement strand
TGTCGGCAGAAAGCCCTGGACCGATCCGAGGCCTAAATCCGACAGTCTCCTAGGACCCCTGCACTTCTTGACCCGCGCCGCCGGGGTGTGCTATACCGCGGCGCATGTCTGCGGCGGAACGAGTTCTGGTGGTTGATGCTCCGGCGAAAGTCAATCTTTCGCTGGAGGTCCTGGGGAAGCGTCCGGACGGCTACCACGATCTGCGCAGCGTGGTCATGCCTGTGGCCCTGGCCGACCGCGTTGAGCTGACCCTGTCCGGTGACAGCCTTGAGCTGACCGTGGATGCGGATGCGGGCATTGATCTTTCGCAGCTGGGCCCCCGGGAGGAGAACCTGGCCTGGCGGGCGGCGCGGTTGCTGCAGGCCCGGCATGGCGCGCCGGCGGGGATACGGATCCACATTCACAAGCGCATTCCCATTGGCGGCGGCCTGGGCGGCGGCAGCGCCGACGCGGCTGCCGCGCTGGCGGGGATCAACCGCCTGGCCGGCCTGGGGCTGCCGCCCGCCACGCTGCAGGCGCTGGGGACGGAGCTGGGCAGCGATGTCCCGGCGCTGCTGCATGGCGGCGCGGTCTGCATGGAGGGGCGCGGCGAGCGAGTCTCGTCGATCCTGGAAAGCCGGCCGCAGCCGGTTCCCGGATTCTGGCTGGTGATCGCCAACCCGGGCATTCACATTGCCACCAGCCACGCCTACCGGATGTGCGTCTGCACAGGGGGCTTGACGGAAAGACCAAATAGCTTTAATAATATAGTTTCTTCGGTCCGCAGTGGCGACGTGAACCGCGCCGCCGCGGCTCTGTTCAATGGACTGGAGCCGGGGGTTTTTGCAGCCTATCCGGAAACGGCCCGGCTGGTTGCGTGCCTGCGGGATGCGGGCGGGATGGGTGTGTTGTTGTCCGGGAGCGGGGCGTCGGTGTTTGCGTTGGTCCGGGACGCGGCCCATGGGGAAGATGTGCGCCGGAGGCTGGGCGCCGGCGTCTGGAGTGTACTGACGAAGACGCTGCCCGATGGTGTAATGGTAGCACACGGGCCTTTGGAGCCCTGAGTCATGGTTCGAATCCATGTCGGGCAACCAGTTGATGGATGGCGGATCGCGGGAGTTGTTTTGTGGCTGTAGTTGAAAACATGAACATGCGGATCTTTTCCGGAACATCCAACCCGGTGTTGGCCGGGAAGATCGCCGCATATCTGGGCATGGAGCTCGGCGCCATCGACATCCAGCGCTTTCCGGACGGCGAAACGTTCGTCAAGATCCGCGACAACATTCGTGGCGCCGACATGTTCGTGGTGCAGTCGACCTGCCGGCAGCCGAACGAGATGCTGATGGAGCTGCTGATCATGATCGATGCGATGCGGCGCGCCTCGGCGGCCCGCATCACGGCGGTGCTGCCGTACTTCGGCTACGCGCGCCAGGACCGCAAGGATCAGCCGCGTGTGCCGATCACGGCGAAGCTCGTCGCCAACCTGCTGGTGGCGGCCGGCGCCAACCGCGTGCTGACGATGGACCTGCACGCCCAGCAGATCCAGGGATTTTTTGACATTCCGGTGGATCACCTGTATGCCGCGCCCGTGATGGTCAAGCACCTGCGGGACCTGCAGCTGAAGCACCCGATCGTGGTTTCGCCCGACACCGGCGGCGTCAAGGCCGCCTACGCCTACTCGCAGATGCTCGGCACCGGGCTGGCCATCGTGGCCAAGGAGCGCCTCGGGCCGACCGAGGTCGACGCCTACAGCATCGTCGGCAGCGTGGCCGGGTGCGACGTGCTGATGGTCGACGACCTGACGACCACCTGCGGCACGCTGTGCGCGGCAGCCCGGATTCTCATGGAGCACGGCGCCGCCAGCGTGCGCGGCGTCGTGGCGCACGGCCTGCTGACGGACCAGGGGCTGCAGCGGCTCAAGGCATCATCCATCATGGAGCTGGTGGTGACCGACACGGTTCCGCCGATTGATTCGCAGGGGTTCCCCGTCACGGTGCTCTCGGTGGCGGACCTGCTGGGCGAGGCGATCCTGCG
This sequence comes from bacterium, assembly GCA_037144015.1. Classification (GTDB taxonomy): domain Bacteria; phylum Verrucomicrobiota; class Kiritimatiellia; order RFP12; family CAIWXQ01; genus CAIWXQ01. Next base: position 5,270 of record JBAWXQ010000139.1, on the reverse strand, counting down.
CATCCACAACGACCAATCCGTCAGTTCGCTCTTCCGGCTCGCGTAGCGCGGCGGAAGGATTTTGGAAAGAGGAAGGCAACATGTCGAAAGAGATCAAGATCAAAGCGGAACCGCGCCAGGAGCAGGGATCGGGCGCCGTGCGCCGGCTGCGCCGCAAGGGCATTGTGCCCGCGGCCATGAACCGCATTGCGGGCGGCTCGACGCTGATGCAGGTGAACGCGCACGAGTTTGAGAACATGCTGCGCCACCACAGCAGCAACCAGCTCCTGGTGTCGATCGACTTCGACGACCAGAGCCTGCCGGCGCTGCTGCGCGAGATCCAGACCGACGTGATGACCGGCCACGTGATTCATGCCGACTTCGGCGAGATCTCGCTCACGCGCAAGCTGCGCGTCTCCATCGGCCTGCGCCTCGCGGGCGAGCCGGAGGGCGTCAAGAACGAGGGCGGCATCCTCGAACAGACGCTGCGCCAGGTGGAAGTCGAGTGCCTGCCGGCGGACATGGTCGAGTTCTTTACCCTGGATGTGAGCGCGCTGAAGCTGGGCCAGGCGCTGGCCGTGCGCGACCTGAAGCTGGGCGACAAGTACACGATCCTCACCAGCGGCGACATCGCCGTGGCGACGATTGTCGCCATGGCCGAGGAGGAAGTCGTCGAGGCCGCAGTTCCGTCCGCAAGCGCGACGGCCACCGGCGAGCCCGAGATCATCACCAAGGGCAAGAAGGAAGACGGCGAGGAAGGCGAGGCGGCCGCCGCGGGCGGCGACAAGAAGGCCGGCGACAAGAAGGGCGCTTCGGCCGCAGGCGCCAAGGCGGCTCCGGCTGCCGGCGCCAAGGGCGCGGCCCTTGCCGGCGACAAGAAGGGCGCCCCGGCCAAGAAATAACGTGGATTTTGCGAGGAGATGTGAAGGTTATCGCGGGACTTGGAAACCCCGGGCCGGAGTACGAGGACACGCCGCACAATGTCGGCTTCGACGTGGTGGCGCTGCTGGCGGAGCGGCTGGCGGCGGAATGGCGGCGAAGTACGAGGTTCCAGGCGCGGCTGGCGCGGGTCAACCGCGCCGGCGAAGAGTGGCTGCTGGTGCAGCCGCAGACGTACATGAATTTGAGCGGGACCAGCGTGGCGCCGCTGCTGCGGTACCACGGCGGAGGACCTGCGGACCTGGTGGTGGTGCTTGACGATGCCGACCTGCCGCTGGGCCGGATGCGCATCCGGCCGGATGGCGGCAGCGGCGGGCACCGCGGGCTGTCCTCGGTGATCGAGGCGCTGGGCGTGGAGACGTTCGCACGCGTGCGGCTGGGCGTTGGCCGCGAGCGTGCGGCAGAGGGCGGGCTGGTGGATCATGTGCTGGGTCGGTTTGACCCGGCACGACAGCAGGTGGCGCGCCGCATGGTTGCGGCCGCTGCGGACGCAGTGGCGTGTTTGGCGGAAAAGGGCTTGGCAGAGGCAATGAACCGGTTCAATGGCCTGCAGGCGGAACCTGCGGATCCGGCGGCCGGGAGTTAAGGTTGGAGTTCCCATGGTGAGAAAGTACGACGGACTGTATATCTTTGTCGGCGCGGCAAAGGACGAGACGCTCGACAAGACGGTGGACAAGATGCGCGGTGAGATCACGCGCCTGTCGGGCACGATCCTCAGCACCGAGGTGCTGGGCAAGCGCTCCTTTGCGCGACCGATGCAGAAGCGCGACCACGGCACCTATGTGCGGATCCGGTTCGAACTGGACCCCGCCAGCCTGGCCACGCTGCGCCAGCGCTACCACCTGGCCGAGGACCTCTTCCGCGTGCAGCTGCTGTCGGTGAATGATCGCCGGGAGGCGATCGTCGCCGAGCAGCGCGCCAAGCAGAAGGCACGCGAGGCGGCGGTCGCTGCCCGCGCGGAGACGGCGGCAGCTGTGGCGTAGGCGATCCAGTCCGCGGCTCGCCGCGGCAGGAAGGAGCGCGGGCATGGCTTCATTCAACCGCGTGGTGCTGATGGGAAACCTCACCCGCGACCCCGAGATGCGGCAGACGCCGTCGGGGGCGCAGGTGGCGGAGATGCGGCTGGCGGTTTCGGAAACCTACCGCGACCGGCAGACGAATCAGCAGAAGGAAGTGACCTGCTACGTGGACGTGGTCGTGTGGAACAAGCTGGCCGAGCTCTGCCAGCAGTATCTGGTCAAGGGGCGCCCGGTGCTGGTGGAAGGGCGCCTGACCTACGATGAGTGGAAGACGCCCCAGGGCGAGGCGCGCAACAAGTTGCGGGTGCGCGCCGACACGGTGAAGTTTCTCGGCTCGGCGAAGCGCGGCGAGGCGCAGGACGGCGCTCCGTCGGCCGCGGCGCCGCGCCCGGCAGCCGGCAGCCCGGGGGCGCCCATGGTGGCCGCCGCCGGGCCGGAGCCTGCGCCGTCCGAGCCGGCCGATGCGGATGACCTGCCGTTTTAGCGCGACGATGGTATGTGGTGGATGCGATAACCCGGGAAAAGAACATGGCTATGATGAGGCGAGATCGAGACAAGGACAGGGACAAGGACAAGGACAAGGATAGCGCGGGGCCGCGCCGGCGTGCGCGCTACCTGGATCCGAATGTCGTGGTCGACAGCAACGATGTCGATTTTCTGCGGCGGTTTGTCACCGAGTACGGCAAGATCATCCCGTCGCGGTTGACCGGCGTGACTGCCGCGCAACAGCGGGACATCAAGCGTGGCGTGCGTCGGGCACGCAACATGGGTTTGCTGGCGTAGTCTCTCGCGGCTGCCAGCCGGTGCTGGGCCTGGCGTGTCTCGCAGGGGTGGGACCGGCCGGTCCCTGTGAAAAAAGGACGGGATATCATGGCGACGGAAGTGCTGTTGATGGCGGATGTGCCGGAGCTGGGCAAGGCCGGCGAAGTCGTGAAGGTGGCCGATGGCTACGCACGCAATTATCTCCTGCCGCGCGAGCTGGCGGCCGCGGTGACGCCGGCCTCCCTGCGCCGGCTGGAAAAGCTGCGCAAGGAACGCGTGGAGCTCGGCAAGATCCAGCTGGCCGAAGCGCATGCCAAGGCCTCCAAGCTGGAAGGCGTCTCGGTCACGATCCGGGCCAAGACGGTGGACGGCACACGACTCTATGGCTCGGTCACGGTGGTGGAAATCGCGGATGCGCTGGCAGCCCAGGGCGTCGCGATCGACCGCGCGCAGCTGGAGCTGGCGGAGCATCTGAAGCAGACCGGCACCTACGATGTGACGGTGCGCCTGCACCCGGCGGTCACCGTGACGCTCAAGGTCTTGATCGTCAAGGATTAGACCGGCCGCTGCGCGCCCGGTCTCGGCAGGGCGCGAAACGGTTTATTGGATCGACAGCGGTGAGAGATGAGATCGTTTTTTGCGGTTGACGTGGGTGGCCGCTTGAATGTCGGCTGGGCGCGATTCGCTTCAGATCAGCCGCCCGAAGGATCGCGCGCACTCGATGACCTCGTCGAGCACGGTCTCGTGCTGAGGTCTTGAACATGGATGGACAGGATGGACAGGATCGTGTGCTGAAACACGAAGCGATCACGAAAACTGTGATTGGGTGTGCATTTGAAGTGAAGTCGGACTTCTCTTCAATTTTGGGAATCCAAAACTGGAATACCGCCGGTTTAGTCGCGACCGCGAAGACAATTCCGCAGCCAAGCCCAATCCTGTTCATCCTCTCTATCCATGTGAATAGAGATACCCTCGGCATTCGCTGTGGGTGACGTTCGCGGGTTGCTCCAGATCCGTTTGGGTGTTATCGTACCGGCGCACATGGAAAGCTCCCCCCCAGCACCTCCCGCCGCCGCCCGCCCCGCGGCGCGGGTTCCGCCGCACAGCGCCGAGGCCGAGAAGGGCGTGCTGGGGTCCATTCTCCTGGACGCATCCCGGGTGATGGACCTGTGCGTCGGCGAGGGGCTCATCCCCGAGTCCTTTTACTTCGAGGCCCACCGGAGGCTGTTCGACGAGTTTGTGGCCATGCAGCGCGCCGGCATGGCCATTGACCTGCTCACCACCGTCGAGCGCCTGCGCAGCGCCGGCCGCCTCGACACGCTCGGCGGCACCGCCTTTCTCGAGGGGCTGGTCGACGCGACCCCCACCGCCGCCCACGCCGAGTACTACATCGACATCGTCCGGCAGAAGCACCTGCTGCGCGCGATCATCGACTGCTCCCACGAAACCGAGCGCACCTGCTTCGAAAGCAACCAGTCCGCGGACCTGATCCTCGGGCAGACCGAGCAGGCCTTCCTGAACATCACCGAGCGCCAGCATGGCCAGCTGGTCTCCTGGGCGCAGGTGATCAACGGCACCATGCAGCACGTCGAGCGCCTGTTTCAGCTCGGCCCCGGCGGCGTGGCCGGCGTGCCCACCGGGCTGCGCAACCTCGACAAGAAGCTGCGCGGCCTCCGGGCCGGCGAAGTCACGGTGCTCGCGGCGCGGCCGTCCATGGGCAAGACCTCGCTGGCCATGAACATCGCCGAATGCGTCGGCCTCGGGCAGGACATGGCCGGCCAGCGCTTCAAGGGCGACCACGGCCGCCAGCACCCGGTCGCCATCTTCAGCCTCGAGATGGCGCAGGAGGCCCTGGCGCTGCGCATGCTCTGCGGCATGGCCGGCGTGCCCGCGTTTCAGATCGACAGCGGCATCGGCAACCCGCAGAAGGTCACGCAGCAGCTGACGCGCGCCGCGTCCGTGCTCTCCAAGGCCCCGGTCTACGTGGACGACACCGGCGGGCTGGACGTCATGGAGCTGCGCGCCCGCGCCCGGCGCATGAAGAAAAAGCACGGCATCGAGCTGATCATCGTGGACTACCTGCAGCTCATGAACTGCCGCGAGGTTTCCCGCCAGGGACGCCAGCTCGAGACCGCCGCCGTCTCCTCCAACCTGAAGGCCATGGCCAAGGAGCTGAAGATCCCGGTGGTGGTCCTCAGCCAGCTCAGCCGCGCGCCCGAGCAGCGGGGCGACAAGAGCGCCAAGCCGAAGCTTTCCGACCTGCGCGATTCCGGCGCCATCGAGCAGGACGCCGATGTCGTGCTGCTGCTGCGGCGCCCCTGCCGGAACCAGGGCGACCCGGAGTACGAGGACAAGACCCTGGCCATCGTGGATGTCGCCAAACATCGCAATGGACCCACGGGCGAAGTGCGGCTAAACTTCGACGAATCGCTGACCCGGTTCAACGACCGGGCGGATGTCGGCGGGGATGGCGGCGACTACGTGGCCGCCGATGGGCCGGATGATGCCGGCAGCGGGACGGACGCCTGAAGAGGGAGACTGCAATGTTCACACGGATGATGCGATGCGCGA
>JBAWXQ010000138.1:0-7295 GCA_037144015.1 bacterium | reverse complement strand
AAGTAAGTCGGGCATTCCTGCCCGACCGGGTCGGCCAAGAATGGCCGACCTACTTGCCGGCGTGCGCATTGACTTAGGTTGCGGTGACTAATCCGCCTTCGTATCCGGCGCTCCACCCGACGTGGCATTGTTCGGCATCTCGGCGTCGAGATCAATGAGAATTTCGCGCGGCTCGGCGCCGCGGGTCGGGCCGACGATGCCGCGCTCCTCGAGGATGTCCATGACGCGCGCCGCGCGGGTATAGCCGATGCGCAGCCGCCGCTGCAGCGAGGAGGTGGAGGCGCGGCGCGTGTCGCGGATCACCTGGATTGACTGCTGGATCAGCTCCTCGTCGGCGGAGTCGTCGCCATCGACACCGGAGGCGGAGGCGCCGGAGGCGGCGCCCGGCTCGTCCTCGTCCTCGGGCGAGGTCTCCTGCACCTTCTCCAGCTTGTTCGACAGGGCCAGGTCAAAGGCCGGGCCGCCCTGGTTGCGGATGAAGTCCGTGATGCGGATGATCTCGCTGTCGTTCACCAGCGCACCCTGGGCGCGGATCAGGCGGCCGCTCTTGGGGTTCAGGAAGAGCATGTCGCCGCGGCCGATGAGCGACTCGGCGCCCTGCTGGTCGAGGATGGTGCGGCTGTCGGTCTTCTGCGCGACCTGGAAGGCGATGCGGCCGGGGAAGTTGGCCTTGATCGTGCCGGTGATCACGTTCACGGAGGGGCGCTGGGTGGCGAGGATCATGTGGATGCCGACGGCGCGCGAGAGCTGTGCCAGCCGCGTGATGCTCTGCTCGATCTCCTGGCCGACGGTGATCATCAGGTCCGCCACCTCGTCGATCACCACCACGATGTAGGGAAGCTTGGCGGGGAGCGCCGCCTCGCTGCCGGCGGCGGCGCCATCGAGCGGCAGTTCCACCTGCTGGGCATTGGCGCGCGTGTTGTACCCCACGATGTTGCGCACCTTGGCGGCCTGCAGCAGCTTGTAGCGGCGGTCCATCTCGACGATGGCCCAGCGCAGGGCAAAGGCCACCTTCTTGGCGTCGGTCACGACCGGCACCAGCAGGTGCGGCAGGTTGTTGTAGGCCGGGAACTCGACCCGCTTGGGGTCCACCAGCAGCAGCTTCAGCTCGTCGGGGCGGCGCGACATCAGCAGCCCGGCCAGGATGGCGTTGAGGGAGACGCTCTTGCCGGCGCCGGTCGCGCCGGCCACCAGCAGGTGTGGCGCGCCGACCAGGTCGAAGATCATGTCGGCGCCGCCCACGTCCTTGCCCAGCGCCAGCGGAATCTCCATCTTGTTGGTGGCCCAGGCGCCGCCCTGCAGGATCTCGCGCAGCGTCACCATGCGCGCCTTGGGGTTGGGCACTTCGATGCCCACGACATTCTTGCCCGGCACCGGTGCCTGGATGCGCAGGCTGGTGGCCTTGAGGACCATCTGCAGCGTATGGGCGAGCGTGGCAATCTTCTCGACCCGGATGCCGGCGGCGGGGAGGAGTTCGTAGCGTGTCACCACCGGGCCGGGTTCGACGTGGGTGACCTCCACCAGCAGGTTGAACTGCGCCAGCGTATCCACCAGCAGCTTGGACATCATGGCGGTGTCGCCATGGACGGCCTCGCCGGGCGGGATCGGGTCCAGCAGCGAAAGGTCGGGCAGGCGGTAGTCGGCAAAGGCTGGCGGGGGCGGGTTCACGGACAGCGCGTTGGCGGCGGGGGGGGTGGTGGATTTACGATTTTCGATTTCAGATTTCCGGGGTCCGGCGTCCGGGGTCCGGGATCCGGGGTCCGGGGTCCGGGGGCCGGAGTCCGGGGGCCGGGAGCCAGAGTCCTCTTTCGCCTGCTCGGCCGCCTGTTTGGCTGCGGCGCGGGCCTCTTCGGCGCGGCGGCGAAGCTCAATGCGGCGATCCTCTTCAGGGGCCGGGGGTCCGGGCTCCGGAGTCCGGGCTCCGGGTTCCGGGGTCCGGGTTTTCCGCGTGCTGCTGCCGGTAAAGCCGCGTTCCGCCGCCTTGCTCTCGTCCTGCTGCGCGCGCAGCTGATCCTGTTCCGCGCGGGCCGCGGCCCGTTTTTCCGCCGCCTCGGCCCGCTGCTGCCGCCAGGCGCGCCACGTCTCTGCCGTCCCCTTTGCCAGCGCCGAGATGCGGGCTGGCCCGACCGCCATGACGCCGGTGAACAGCAGCACGGCCAGAGCCAGCAGCCCGCCGCCCACGGGGCTCAGCCATCGTTCGAGCGAACGGGACATCAGCCAGTTGCCCATGGCGCCGCCGGCATTCGGATCCAGGTTGAGCTCCTCCAGCGTGCCTTCCAGGATGCCGCCGGCGAGCTGCAGCAGGGCGCAGAAGGCCAGCAGAAAAATCACGCTCCAGCACGTCCGGATCCACAGCTCCCCGGCGCGGTTGAGGATCAGCATCGTGGCCGCCACCGCCAGCCAGACCGGCACGAGCCAGGCGGCCAGGCCGAACAGGTTGTACCCCATGAAGGCGGCCCAGGCCCCGGCCTGTCCGATCAGGTTTGCGGGCGGGTTGTTGGGCGGCATCTGCAGCCAGGAGATGTCGCGCCAGTCATAGGTCAGCAGCCCCAGCAGCGCAAAGATCAGCAGCGGCACCAGCGCCAGACCCAGGAGGCGGTGCGCCCCCACAGAGGGGGTGGAGGATTTTTTAGGGGCGTCGGGCATGAGTGACTGGGCGCCGGTGGAAGGTGGAAGGTGGAGGGTGGAGGGTGGAGGGTGGAGGGTGGAAGGTGGAGGGTGGAGGGTGGAGGGTGCGAGGGTGCGAGGGTGCGAGGGTAAACAGTGAACAGTGAATGTTAGAGGATTTAAGTGGAAGGACGCAGAGGCCACAGAGGTAAGAAAGAGAGCACAGAGATACATTCATGCTGCTGCGGCCGACTCAACCTTCAGCCTTCAGCCTTTCTCTGTGGTCTCTGTTTTCTCTGTGCTCTCGGTGTCCTCGAGTTGTGCAAGGGTTGGGTTGCGGGCTGACGCCCGCCTGATGTCAGTAATAACCAACAATACGTGTCAAACGGAAGTCAGGACGTGACATGGAAGGTGGAGGTAAGGGGTAGGCGGTAAGGTGTGAACAGTAAACAGTAGGGCGGTATTCGTCAAACGTTTGTGTGTCGGACCAGTAATGGGGGGCGCATTGCAGTTCCGTCGGAGCTTTCTCTTGCGTCCAGGCTTTGGCGACTGGATGTTTTTTGACAGGATTGATAGGATTGGTGCTACCGTCTGCGGCCGAAGCCCCCTCCATCGTCACGGCGGAGCCGCAGTATTCAGTCTCCTCCCGCCGGTGGTTGGCGGTTGCCGGTCATTGCTTCTTTCCTTTGTCTTTCTCTTTCCTGTCAATTCATCCCGGCGGACAAACCCGAAGCTGCCTCATTTTTGTCCGCAGCGTAGATTTCCCGGAACGGGAAATCTACTCCTCGTTGCGCATCAGCACCACTGCCGTTGGCTCGCACTCCACCGCATCGACCACCAGGCCGGGCGGCAAGAGCACCTGCACGGGCGCCACGACCGACTCGTCCGCCGGCGCCCGGCGCGCATCCACCAGGACCACCAGGTCTTCCGGCGCAACGGCGGCCACCACCTCGGCGCGCCCGGTCAGCCGCACCTGTACCGTCGACGGCAGCACCAGCCATATCCCCTTGCGATTGGGGGGCGCGGCCAGCAGCACCGGCAGGTCGCGCAGTTCGCGCGTGCTCTGCTCGGTCACGATATTGACCTTGACCGAAACCTCGCGCGGCGAAACCTCCGCCTGCCAGGCCGCGCCCGGCGTGGCAATGGACACGCTCTTGGTGAAGCTCTGCACGCACCCCTCGACATCAATCGGCTCGGTCTGCAGATGAAATCCCGCGGCCTTCCATTCCTGCAGCTGGCGATGCGCACCCTTCACCCGCACCACGCGGGGAGCATAGTCCAGCTCCACGCGCCCGCGCAGCGGCTTCCCCTCGACCGGCGGCGGCGCCACGGGGAGCAGCATTTCGTCCTGGCGGTCGAAGGTCAGCAGCACGGACTCGGGATCGAGGCCGACGACGCGCGCGCCGGCGGGGTGGCCGCGCACGTCGCCGGCGCGGATGCGCACAAGCTCGGCGCCGCCGGAGTCACTGGCCCTGGGACGCAGCAGCACGCGCAGCTCGCGCAGGCCGAGCTGCTGCAGGTCCGTGTAGGCGCCGCGGAACGTCACCCGCACGGAGAACGGCTCGGCCTTGAGCACGGCCAGCCCGGGCTCCTTCTCCGCCTCCACGGGAACGGAAAGCGTGACGGTGTCGCTGATCTTGGCGCGGATCGCATAGAAGACGACCACGGCCACGGCGAGCGCCGCGATTTTCCAGCGGACGTCCGCCAGCAGACCGCGCAGAAACGAGGTCAGTTCAATCCGCACGGCCCCCTCCTTCCTCGTCGCCGCGGTGCCGCCGGTTGTCGCCCATGACAAAATTCTCCACCACGCGGCGCCAGGCCAGGTCGCGCACGCGGCGCTCCGGCAGCAGCGCGGCCAGGTAGCGCCGCAGCTTTTCCGGGTTCAGCCGGCGGAAGAGGCGCCCGTCATGCGCGATGCTGATTGCGCCGGTCTCCTCGGACACGACCACCACCACGGCGTCCGTCTCCTCGCTCAGCCCGAGAGCGGCCCGGTGGCGCGTGCCGAGCTCGCCGTCCAGGTCCGAACGCTGCGACAGCGGGAACACGCACCGCGCCGCCAGCACGCGGTCGCCGCGCAGGATCACACCGCCGTCGTGCAGCGGCGTGCGCGGAAAGAAGATGGTCAGCAGCAGGTCGGACTCCAGGGGGGCGTCGAGCGCCACGCCCGACTCCAGGAAGCTCTTGAGCGCGATATCGCGCTCGATCGCCAGCAGCGCGCCATGCCGGCGGGCGGCCAGCCGCGTGACAATGGACACGAGCTGGTCGGCCACGGGCGCGCGCTCCGGCGCGCCGCCGCCGAGGCGCGCGCCGCCGCCGACCATGGCCAGCGCCCGACGGATCTCGGGCTGGAAGATCACCACCAGGCTGACGGCCACATAGACCGACAGCGCGCCGAGCAGCCAGGCCAGCACCTCGAGGTTGAGCAGGATGGTCACGCCGATGACCGTGAGCACCACCAGCCCCAGGCCAAGCAGCATCTGCGCGCTGCGCGTGCCGCGCACCAGGCGGAAGGCATAGTACAGCCCGGTGGCCAGGATGAGGATCTGGGCCACGTCCCGCACGATGTCGCCCAGGTAAAGTTGGAGGGTGTCGAACACGTTCCTGTTAGAATTCAGGATTCAGAATTCAGAATTCAGAATGAGAGTTACGAGCCGGAATCGTCGGCGCCGGCAACCCATTCTGAATCCTGAATTCTGAATTCTGAATTCTATCTCCTGAATTCTGCAGCTTGCCTCTCCCCACAAAGCGCCTCTGCCATCCTCACGGCGGCGCGCGTCGCGGCCACGTCGTGCACGCGCAGGATGGCGGCGCCGCGCATCAGGCTCCAGACGGCCACAGCCAGGCTTCCTGCCAGGCGGCCGTCTGCCGGCGCGCCGGTGATTTCGCCGATGAACCGCTTGCGCGATGCGCCCACCAGCACCGGCGCCAGTTCTGCCAGCGACTCCAGCGCGCCCAGCAGCGCCAGGTTGTGCGCGGTGGTCTTGCCGAACCCGATGCCGGGGTCGATCACGATCTGTCCGCGCCCGATCCCGGCTGCCAGGGCGGCCTGGATCCGCGATGCCAGGAACGCGCGCACGTCCGCCACCACATCCGCGTACTGCGGCGCGCGCTGCATCTCCGCCGGCGTGCCGCGCATGTGCATCAACACCACGCCCGCGCCGGCCGCGCGCACCACGGCCGCCATCTCCGGGTCGGCCAGGGCCGACACGTCATTCACGATCGACGCGCCGGCAGCCAGCGCGGCCCGGGCCACGGCGCTCTTGCGCGTGTCCACGGACAGCGGCACCTGCACCTGCCGCGCCAGCGCCGCGATCACCGGCGCCACGCGCCGCAGCTCCTCGTCCGCCGTCACCTCCGCCGCGCCGGGGCGCGTGGATTCGCCGCCGATGTCGAGGATGTCCGCCCCTTCCGCGATCAGGGCCAGTCCGCGCCGCACGGCCGCGTCCGGGTCCTGCCACTGCCCGCCGTCCGAGAACGAATCGGGCGTGACATTCAGGATACCCATGATGCGCGGACGGTCCAGCGAGATCGATTGCCGGCCGCAGATCCAGGCGGGCGGGGCCGCGGTGTGGGCGAGGGATTCAAGAGCACACGGCAAATGTTGTGTGAGGGTTGTCATGTTGCGACGGGATGGCCATCCAGCACCGGTTGATTTGCTGATGATATCACGCGGCGGTGGAATGGACCATGGAAACAGGTGAGCGCGTCGTAATGGGTTGGCGACAGGGGTGGCAAGCTACACCACCAGCGGGTTGCGGATTTTGAGCGCGGGGAATCGCGAGAAATCCCTGTCGGCTGTCCACAACTCCCGGACGCCGTGCGCCAGGCAGAGCGCGGCGATCCGCGCATCATGCACGGCCGGACCGGCAATGTGGCCGGCGCGAACGAGACGCGCCAGGCGTTCCCAGTGCCCGGGGCCTTCGGCCAGCAGGCGCACGCTGGGCGACTCCAGCAGCGCCGACACAACGGCCAGGGCATGTTCCGGCGGCGTGGGCGTCTTGAAGATGCGGAGATTTGTAACCACGGCGAAAAACTCGTGCAGGCAGGGCCATGGCAAAGCCCACAAGGCCGTGCCCTCGGCCAGGCCGGTCAGGACCTCGACTGCGCGGTCGTGCTGGGCATATTCAAGACGTTGAAACGCAACCAGAATGTTCGTGTCCACGGCTATCATGCGCCACGCCCCTCATACGCCGCGTCACGCACCTGGTTCCAATGGCCACCCTCGAACCCCCGGCCAAACCCGCCGCCGTTGAACGGCACCTTCCGCAAGCGGAAAGCCGGGCGTCCCTCACGCTCCGCAATGACCCTGCGAAGTCCCTCTTCCACCAGGGTACGCAAGGTCACCTGCTCGTCCTGTGCAAGGCGCTTGCCGCGCTCCAGCAAGGCAGGAGCAATCTCGATGGTTGTCTTCATATGGGTAGATGTATCAGAATATCGCATTCGTAGCAAGCGCGGCCCAGGGCAGACGCATCTAAACAAGACGCGATCGTCGGGTCAAGGCCGGGTTGCCTTGCGTACGTGCGTCGCGGAACCGCAGAACCGCAGAGGTTTGATTTTTGAAGGGGGGCGGCAGTTCCGCGCGCGGTTCCGGTCTGGCACACCGCCTGCACCTGCAGCCAGCCATCTGGCACAACTGTCCTTCAATCGGTGGACGATAGCGGGCGACGATAGCGGTGGACGATTGTTCC
>JBAWXQ010000137.1:0-7311 GCA_037144015.1 bacterium | reverse complement strand
GGTTTGGCATCGCCCGCAAGACAGTCCTGCCCCGGGCCGGGTTGCACCTCTGCTCCTGCTGCGGACGATGGCATGCGCAATGGACCGGCACACGCCTGGTTGACAGCGAGGTCGAGCTGCGTGGAAGGCGCGGGGCCCGCATGGTTTACGAGCAGCGCCGGGTGTACGAGGACAGCTGCGCGATCTGTGCGACCCTCTCGCGCCGCGTGGAGATCGCGCGCGTCGAGCATTGATGCTTGCCTTGGCGTTTGTTTTCGCTACTCTTTCGTGTGCAAACCTGCCTGGAGTCGGGGTTTGCGGCGCAGGGATTTTTCCTCGTCACCCTCAACCAACGCAAGCAATGCACGCGCGCGAAGGCCCGCCCCGCCGGACCCCGCCGGTGCCAACGGAGAGACCCACATGGCGAAGCGCCAGGACGTCAGCAAGGTGTTGATCATCGGCTCGGGCCCCATCGTGATCGGGCAGGCCTGCGAGTTCGACTATTCGGGCACCCAGGCGTGCAAGGCCCTGCGCGCGCTCGGGTACAAGATCGTCCTGGTCAACTCCAACCCCGCCACCATCATGACCGACCCGGGCATGGCGGACGAAACCTACATTGAGCCGCTCAACGCCGCGCGCATCACCCAGATCATCGAGCAGTCCCGCCCGGATGCGCTGCTCCCCAACCTCGGCGGCCAGACCGGCCTGAATCTCAGCTCCGAGCTCCACAAGAGCGGCGTGCTGGAGAAGTATGGCGTCAAGGTCATCGGCGTCAACATCGACGCCATCGAGCGCGGCGAGGACCGCCTCATCTTCAAGGAGACCATGCGCAAGCTCGGCATCGACATGCCGCAGAGCGAGATCGCCTACACGGTCGAGCAGGCCGAGAAGGTCGCCGAGAAGCTCGGCTACCCCGTGGTCATCCGCCCCGCCTACACCATGGGCGGCACCGGCGGCGGCCTCGTCTACAACATCGAGGAGCTCCGCACCATCGTCAACCGCGGCATCTCCGCCAGCCTCGTGGGGCAGGTCCTGGTGGAGGAGTCGGTCGAGGGGTGGGAGGAGCTCGAGCTGGAGGTGGTCCGCGACGAGAAGAATCAGATGATCACCGTCTGCTTCATCGAGAATGTCGACGCCATGGGCGTGCACACCGGCGACTCCTACTGCGTCGCCCCGATGCTGACCATCGCTCCCGCGCTGCAGCGGAAGCTGCAGGAGTACTCGTACGCCATCGTCAACGCCATCCAGGTCATCGGCGGCACCAACGTGCAGTTCGCGCACGACCCGGAGACCGGCCGCGTGGTGATCATCGAGATCAACCCGCGCACGTCGCGCTCCTCGGCGCTGGCATCAAAGGCCACGGGCTTCCCCATTGCCCGCGTTTCGTCGCAGCTCGCGGGCGGCCTGACGCTGGACGAGATCCCGTACTGGCGCGACGGCACGCTGGAGAAGTACACCCCGGGCGGCGACTACGTGGTCGTGAAGTTCGCGCGCTGGGCGTTCGAGAAGTTCAGGGGCTCTGTGGACAAGCTGGGCACGCAGATGCGCGCCGTGGGCGAGGTCATGAGTATCGGCAAGAACTACAAGGAAGCCTTCCAGAAGGCCATCCGCTCCCTGGAGATCGGCCGGCATGGCCTTGGCTTTGCGAAGGATTACAACCGCCGGCCGCTCCAGGAGCTCCTGATCCTCCTGCGGGAGGCCACCAGCGAGCGCCAGTTCCAGATGTACGAGGCGCTGCGCAAGGGCGCGACCATCGAGGAGCTCCACCGCCTCACGCACATCAAGGCCTGGTTCATCAACCAGATGAAGGAGCTGGTCGAACTGGAGGAGAAGATCCTGGCCTGCAAGGGAAAAGTCCTCCCGGACCAGCTGCTGATCCAGGCCAAGAAGGACGGGTTTGCCGACAAGTACCTCGCCAAGATCCTCGGCGTGCCCGAGGCGGACCTGCGCAACAAGCGCCTGGCGCTGGGCGTGCGCGAGGGGTGGCACGCGGTGCCGGTCAGCGGCGTGGAGAACGCGGCCTACTACTACAGCACCTACAACGCGCCGGATGCGTCGACCGCGAGCAACCGCCGCAAGATCATGATCCTGGGCGGCGGCCCCAACCGCATCGGGCAGGGGATCGAGTTCGACTACTGCTGCGTGCACGCGGCCTTTGCCCTGCGCGACATGGGGTTCGAGACCATCATGGTCAACTGCAACCCTGAGACCGTGTCCACGGACTACGACACCTCCGACAAGCTCTACTTCGAGCCGCTCACGCTCGAAGACGTGCTGAGCATCTACGAGAAGGAGAAGCCCGAGGGGGTCATCGTCCAGTTCGGCGGCCAGACGCCGCTCAACCTCGCGGCCGAGCTGGCCGCGGCCGGCGTGCCCATCCTGGGCACCACGCCGCACAGCATCGACCTGGCCGAGGACCGCGACCTCTTCCGGAAGATCATGGAGAAGATGGGCATCCCCATGCCCGCCTCCGGCATGGCCTCCACCGTCGAGCAGGCGGTCGAGGTCGCCAGCGGCCTGGGCTACCCGCTCATGTGCCGCCCCTCGTACGTCCTGGGCGGACGCGGCATGGAGGTGGTTCACGACGAGGAGATGCTGCGCCATTACGTGGCTGCCGCGGTGGATGTGACGCCCGACCGGCCCATTCTCATCGACAAGTTCCTCGACAACGCCATTGAAACCGAAGCCGATGCCATCTGCGACGGCGTCGACACATACATTCCCGCCATCATGGAGCACATCGAGTTTGCCGGCGTGCATTCGGGTGACGCGGCCTGCGTGCTGCCGCCGGTCAACATCCCGAAGAAGCACCTCAAGACCATCGAGGAGTACACCCGCCGCATCGCCATGGAGCTGAAGGTCGTCGGCCTGATGAACATGCAGTATGCGATCTGCCGGGACGTGGTCTATGTGCTGGAGGCCAACCCCCGCGCCTCGCGCACCGTGCCGCTGGTCTCCAAGGTGTGCGGCATCCCCATGGCGCGCATCGCCACCGAGGTCATGGCCGGCCGCAAGCTGGCAGACCTGAAGCTGAAGACGCGCCGGATTCCCCACTACGGCGTCAAGGAGTCGGTCTTCCCGTTCAACATGTTCCCGGAGGTCGACCCGCTGCTCGGGCCGGAAATGCGCTCCACCGGCGAGGTGCTGGGCATGGCCGATTCCTTCCCCATGGCCTACTTCCTGGCCCAGGAGGGCGCCAAGCAGACGCTGCCGCTCAAGGGGACGGTGCTGATCAGCGTGCCCAACAAGGACCGCGCGGGACTGGCTGCGGTGGCGAAGGAGTTCGCGGCCCTCGAGTTCCGCATCCTGGCCACGGGCGGCACGCGCCAGTTCCTGGCCCAGCACGGCGTCGCAGCCGAGCCGATCCTCAAGCGCCACGAGGGGCGGCCCAATGTCGAAGACGTGCTGATGAACGGCGAGATCCAGCTGGTGGTCAACCTGCCGGCCGGAAAGTACGGGCAGCATGACGACTCCTACCTGCGCAAGGCGGCCATCAAATACAAGGTGCCGTACATCACCACCATGGCCGCGGCCGCGGCCGCTGCCAAGGGGATCGCCGCCAGCCGCAAGGGGCGCGCGCCGGTAAAGTCGCTGCAGGCCTACCTCGCGGACATCCGTGACTAGCTTTCGCGTGCCGCGAAAGCTACGTTTTTGCCGCCGGAGGAGCAGCCTCCGGCGGTTTGCTGGTCACGCTGAACTCACGGGCCAGCGCAAAGCCTACGGCCAGCAGCACTGGCCCCAGGAAGAGCCCGATCAGCCCGAAAGCCATCACGCCGCCAACCACACCCAGCAGCACGATAATAAAGGGCAGGTTGGAAGTCCGGCTGATCAGGTAGGGGCGGACGAAGTTGTCGATGCCGCTGATCACGAGCACCCCCCATGCCGCCATGAATACGCCCCAGCCGGCATGGCCTTCGTGGAACAGCCACAGGGCGGCCGGCGCCCAGACCAGCGGCGGACCTGCCGGAATCAGGGCCAGCAGGAAGGTCAGCAGCCCTAGTAGGAACGGCGACGGAACCCCTGCCACCCAGAAGCCGATGGCTGCCACGAGTGCCTGTACCAGGGCTGTGCCGAGGATGCCGAAGACCACGCTGCGAACGGTGTTTCCCGCAACAGACAACATGCGCGGCACAACGTCGCCGCCGATGCGTTGCGCGCCAGAGGCAATCCGGGCCATCAGGTGCGCGCCATCACGGTAAAACACGTACACGAGCACTACGCTGAACATCAAAAGCACGAGGCCTTTGCCGAAATCCATGCTGTGCTTCAGCAGCCATTTTCCAGCCGGAAGTGTGTCCCTGCAGTACCAGACCTGTGGCAACCCGAGTTGTCGTTGCATGCGCAAGGACAATCCCGAACGTCACGGTCCTTACGCCAAACTGACCTACGTTTACCGCGGCCGGAACGTCTCCCGGTTCGTCAGAGCGGGCTGTGTGGAGACACTCAGTCCGCGTCTGGCCACGTTCAAGGAGTTCCGCCGGCTGGTTGACAGATGGGTTGCTCTTTCAATCCAAATCGGGCAACTGACCTTTTTCAGCCCTGCGCAAAAGGGCAAGCCCAACCGGTCTGGCACCCAGACTTCGCGCCAGAAACACGGGCAGCCGATCCGGAGCCATTGAAGGCCGTTGGGATGGCTCAAGGCTGGCTGCCGGGTTGGTTGCAGGGATTCAGGTATCCGCGATGGGTCAGGCGATTGGGTTGCAGAAAAAGCCGATGTCGGAACGGGGAGAAGCCGTCCGCATCGGCGCGGTGCATTCATCCTCCCGCCACGACGTCCCCAGGCACACCCGCGCCGTCACGCATGGCATCTCCTTCTTGACCTCGCCCCATGCCAGTTTGGCTACCCACAGCCTACAGCACCGTGTTTTCCCGGCAACTTCCACAAGGGTTACTTCTCCGGCCCGAATTGCCGGCCGAAGGGAATGTCGACGGAAGTGCAATGCGCCCTCCCAAAAAATGGGGATTGACGCGCAGCCGCCATCATTCTATGGTAGCGGTCATATCAGATGAAAAGGTTCGTGTCGGAGATCCCTATGAAGGCGGATTCAGAGGCGACAGTTGTCGAACAGGTCGGGCAGCACGTCCGGGACCTGATTGCGTCCAAGGGGTTGAAACGCGGGGATTCTCTGCCTTCCTACCGGCAGCTTGCGCAGGATCTGCAAGTGGGCTACACCACTGTCAAACTCGCCATGGACGCCCTGGAAGAACATGGGATCGTTCAGCGCCAGGCGGCGCGCGGCTGCTTCGTAAACCGGGAACTGTCAGGCGCCGGGCGCTTGATGAAGAAGATGGGCATCATCTACCCGGCCTCCCGCCACGCTCTGTTCAGTTCGCCGTACCTGCTCGAGATTCTACGGGGGTTTCATGCGGTGGAGGGCGCTTTCGGCGACCTGCATATCTTCAGCCTGCGGCAGGACGGACTGGTCTCGGCGGCGCAGATCGCTGCGCAAGGCGTGGACGGCGTGGTGCTGCTGGGCGTCGAGAACGACGACTATCTGCGCGCCTTTCACGCCTGGGAATTTCCGGGCGTCGTGGTGGACTACCACACGGCGGACATGCCGTTGGACTGCGTGGTGTGCGACAACGCCGCAGGCGCGCGGCGGGCCGTGCGGCAGGTTCTGGAACTCGGGCACCGGCGGTTGCTATATGTCGAGCGTGCCTTGGCGTCTTCCACGCTCACGCCAGGCGCCAATGACCCCTTACCGCTGAAGCCCTCGGACGCGATTGAACGGCGGGATGCGGTCTCGGCCGAGTTGAGGGCCGCGGCACCGGTTCGGTGGGATGTGGTGGCCCTTTGGAATGAGGGCGATGTCAAGGAAACGGCATTCCGATCCGCCTGGGACCGCGCCGCATCCGCCTGGTCCGGGCGGCCGACCGTGGTGCTGACCGATGACGAAGTCATGGCTAGGACCGTCGCACTCGAACTGGCAGAACTGGGGTTGCGCGTGCCGGAGGACGTGTCGGTCTGCGCCCTGGCCATGGCCGGCGAGGTCAAACTGGGCGACCGGCCTCTGACCGGGTGCCGGTTCGATTTCGTGAGCATGGGACAGCAGGCCGTCAGCCTGCTGCAGAACCGGTACGAGAACCCGACCACGACGCGTGTCGTCACACACCGCATCGGCTTCGAGTTTGTGGAAGGGCAGACGGTGAAGAGGGTGGAAGGTTGAAGGTGGACGGTAACCGGATAGAGAAAGCACGCGACAGTGTCTTCGTGTCTTCTCGGGGTCGGAGTCGGTATCGGTATCGGGGTCGATTCCGATTTCGATAGCGACCCCGATACCGACCCCGACCCCGAAGGGACCGGCCGAAAGACCGTGGCGGCGGGCCTCTGCGCCCGCCGGGGAAGACGAAGGTGTCTCGGATCGGTGATCGGTGACAAATGCGTGAGCCTGTAGCCGCGACCGGTGGTCGCGGAACTCCGCGGTCAGCGACCGCGGCTACAGGGGAAGCAGGCGGAGTGCGGAAGGGAAAAGGCAGAACCGAAGGGAAGAGCGAACCATGAACAAACTCATGCGGATGGGACTATTGCTGGCGCTGCTGGCGGGGCTGGCGCCGCGGGTGGAGGCATTCTTATTGTCCGGCGAACTACCTGTACACTTCGCGACGATGTCCGATTACGTGCACGCGGATTACGGACTCGGTGAAGTCGATATCGCAGAGGGCGCGGTGGTCGCCGATGCGGATCTTCCACCCGTACTCGAGGATGGTCAGCGGTTCGAATCCGTAGCCGCGACTGGCCACCGCTTGGAGCTTGCGCGCGATTCGTTCCGCGGTGGCACGGTCGAGTTTCTTCAAGTCACGAAGCGCGCCCTTCTCGATCAGAACGCGAAACGTCACTTTCGCAACTCCTCGATCGCGGACTCGAGACTAACATATTGCCCGTCCTTCCGCGCCCGTCTGATGCGTGCCTTGACCGGCTCACGCAGTTCAAGGCCAAAATCGGGATCGACGATCTCCATCAGCAGAGATCGTATGCCATGCACCTCTTGCTGGATGCTTCGGACTTCACGTTCCAATGTCGCGGTTGCGTTCATAAATCACCTCATCGTGCGCTCAGGATCAGAGAGGGCGGCCCCTTGCCACCAACAAGTCGTTTTGGTCTAGACAGGAAGAACGTACACGAAACCTGTGGCGGAAGGAAGACGGAAAGGGTACGGCGGGCCTCCGCGTCCGCCGGGGGAAACTGAAGGTGTCTCAGATCGGTGATCGGTGACAAATGCGCGAGCCTGTAGCCGCGACCGGCTTGCCGCGCCGAAGTCTTGCGGAGGCGGGTGGTCGCGGGGTTCCGCGGTCAGCAACCGCGGCTACAGGGGAAGAAGGCGGAGTGCGGAA
>JBAWXQ010000136.1:0-7348 GCA_037144015.1 bacterium | reverse complement strand
CTTTCTGCCGACAGTCTCCTAGTTGTGCAACCCGCTGCCCGCGGGTTGCGAAGACGCAACAACAGACAGAAGGATGACTCGTAACCGCGATCTTAGGAGTGGCGACTGAAAGACTCTTAGTCGTCACTCGTAGTCGTCACTCATAGTCGAAAGCGACAGGGGCGCCACCCGCGGGCAGCGGGTGGCTCCACGAGCAGGCTGGCCGGCCGGCGGTTTGAGCCTCCACAAACCTACGCCCGGCCAGGCTGCTCGGAGCTTGCCAATCTCCCCTGCATCTGGTGTCATGTTGCCCATGAGCAACCTTCGTCTTGGTGTGCTGGGTTCGGGGTCCGGGTCAAACATGCAGTCGCTGCTGGATGCGATTGCGGACGGCCGGCTGGATGCCACCCTGGCCTGTGTGATCAGCGATGTCCCGGCCGCGCGCATCCTCGAGCGCGCGCACAACCACCAGGTGCCGGGGTTCTACCTCGACCCGGCGCCGTTCAAGACCAAGCTCGACGGCGCGGCGGAACAGCGCGTGATGGAGACCCTGCGCGCGCACCACGTGGACACCGTGGTGCTGGCCGGGTTCATGCGCATGGTGAAGCCGGGTCTGCTGCGCGCATTTCCCCACCGCGTGCTCAACATCCACCCGGCGCTGCTGCCGGCATTCCCCGGCGTGCACGCCTGGGAGCAGGCGCTCACCCATGGCGCCCGCGTGACGGGGTGCACCGTGCATTTCGTGGACGAGGGAATGGACACCGGACCGATCATCGTGCAGCGCGCCGTGCCGGTGCTGCCGGGCGACACACCTGCCACACTGCACGCCCGCATCCAGGCGCAGGAGCACCTGGCCTATCCCGAGGCGCTGCAGCTGCTGGCGGAAGGACGCCTGCGCGTGGAGGGCCGACGGGTGGAGATCCTCCCCGCATCATGCAGCGCATCTCCTTCAAGCCGCCCCCTTCAAAAATCAAAACTCTGCGGTTTTGCGGTTCCCTCTCTCCCGCCCCGTACCTGATGAAATTGCCCGGCGCGATCAGGAAGTCTGAACTTGTGTGCGAGGCAAAAACGCGTATCGCGCTGCGGGGCAGCGCTCCTACCAGCCGATGAGCTCATGAATTGCAGGCGCGCGGCCCCGCCGCACGATCACCTGCCCCCTGCCACCCAATTCTCTGCGCCCTCTGCGTCTTACTCTGCGCCCTCGGTGTCCGCATTGTCCGCACCGGCCGCCGCCGGCGCGGCGTCGCCCTCGCCGGCCTCCACCACCGGCTCGGCCTCCACGGCGCTGGCGGAGACGAGCGTGTCGCCCGCCTCGAGGTTGATCAGGCGCACGCCCTGGGTGTTGCGGCCGATGACGCGGATGTCGCGGATGGGCGAGCGCACCATCATGCCGTTGGCCGTGACCATGATCAGCGACTCGTTCTCGTGCACCGCGTGCGCGGCGACCACCTTGCCGTTGCGGTCCGAGGTCTGGATGCCGATGACCCCCTTGCCGCCGCGGTTCTGCGAGCGGAACTCCCCGAAGGCCGTGCGCTTGCCGTAGCCGTGCTCGGTGGCAATCAGGAAGGTGCCGTCGGCCTCCACGATGTCGAGGCTGCGCACGACGTCGCCGTCCTCGAGGTCGATGCCGCGCACGCCGGTGGAGTCGCGCCCCACGCAGCGCACCTGCTCCTCGGGGAAGCGGATGGTCGCGCCGTTGGCCGTGGCCAGCATGGCCTCGTCCCGGCCGGTCGTGAGGCGCACCTGGATGAGGCGGTCCCCCTCCTCGATGTGGATGGCGATGATGCCGCCGGCGCGGATGTTGCGATAGTCGGAAAGCGCCGTCTTCTTGACGATGCCGCGCTCCGTGGCAAAGAGGATGTTCTGGTCCTCACGGAACTCGCGGATGCGCAGCATGGCCGCAACCTTCTCGCCCTCCTGCAGCTCGAGCAGGTTGACAATGGCCTTGCCCGGCGAGGTGCGCGAGCCTTCGGGGATCTCGTAGGCGCGCTCGGAGTAGACCCGGCCGAAGTTGGTGAAAAAGAGCAGGGTGTCGTGCGTGGCCGCGACAAAGAGGGTCTCGATGAAATCCTCCTCCTTGGTGGAGGCGCCGGTGATCCCGCGGCCGCCGCGCCGCTGCTCGCGGTAGGTGTCGAGCGGCACGCGCTTGGTGTACCCCTTGTGGCTGAGCGTGACCACGCAGGGGGCATCGGCGATGAGGTCCTCGATGTTCACCTCGTCGGCGACCGGCACGATGGCCGTGCGGCGGGCGTCGCCGTACTTGGCCTTGAGCTCGGCCAGGTCCTGCTTGATCAGGTCGAAGATCATACCCGGGGCTGCCAGCAGGCCCTGCAGGTAGGCGATGCGCTCGCAGACGCCGCGGTGCTCCTGCTCGACCTTGTCGCGCTCGAGGCCGGTGAGCTGGTAGAGGCGCATCTCCAGGATGGCGTCCGCCTGCTTCTCGCTGAAGCTGAAGCGGGCGATCAGGCGTCCGCGGGCCTCGTCGCGGTTGCGCGACTCGCGGATGGTGCGCACGACCTCGTCCAGGTGGTCCAGCGCGATCAGCAGCCCCTCGAGGATGTGCTTGCGCGCCTCGGCTTTGGCCAGCTCGAAGCGGGTGCGGCGGGTGATGACATCGAAACGGTGGTCCACGTAGCAGCGGATGATCTCCTTCAGGTTCATCACCTTCGGCCGGTTCTGGTCGATGGCCAGCATGATGGCGCCAAAGGTCATCTGCAGCTGGGTGTGCTTGTAGAGGTGGTTCAGCACGACCTGCCCGATCACGCCGCGCTTGAGCTCGACGATCACGCGGATCCCTTCGCTGGAGCTCTCGTCGCGGATGTCGGAGATCCCCTCGATGACCTTGTTGTTGACCAGGTCGGCGATGGTCTCGATGAGATTGGCCTTGTTGACGGTGTAGGGGAGCGAGGAGACCAGGATGTACTCGCGGTTCTTCTCCTCGACGATCTCGGCTGTGCCGCGCACGATCATCTGCCCGCGGCCGAGCTTGTACATGGCCTCGATCTGGCGCGTGCCGCAGATGGTGGCGCCGGTGGGAAAGTCCGGCCCCTTGATGAACTGCAGCAGGTCGTCCACCGTGCAGTCCGGGTAATCGATGGTGTGGATGATGCCGTCCACCAGCTCGCAGAGGTTGTGCGGCGGGATGTTGGTGGCCATGCCCACGGCAATGCCGGTGGATCCGTTGAGCAGCAGGTTCGGCATCTTGGCCGGCAGCACCAGCGGCTGCGTCAGCGACTCGTCGTAGTTGGGGCCGAAGGGGACGGTATCCTTGTCGAGATCCTCGAGCAGCTCCTCGGCCAAACGGTTCATGCGCACTTCGGTGTAGCGCATGGCCGCCGGCGGATCGCCGTCGATCGAGCCGAAGTTTCCCTGGCCGTCCACCAGGGGGTAGCGCATGGAGAATTCCTGGGCCAGGCGCACGATGGCGTCGTAGACCGACTGGTCGCCGTGGGGGTGGTACTTACCGATCACGTCACCCACCACGCGGGCGGACTTCTTGTACGGCTTGGCGTGGGTGTTGCCGAGGTCCTGCATGGCGAACAGGACGCGGCGGTGCACCGGCTTAAGCCCGTCGCGGGCATCGGGGAGGGCGCGGCCGATGATGACGCTCATCGAATAATCGATGTACGACGAGCTCATCTCGTCTTCGATATTGATGTGGCCTACACCGCGTTCGTTCAAGACTTCGTCGGAACTGGTTTCCATAAGATACTGCCTGGCCGCTTCCTGCCGCATGCCCACGACAACCGGAATTGTACCGGCCACGCGCCTGTGACAGGGTCGGCCGCGGCGTCAGCCGGCAACCAACCACCTTCAACGGAAGGGCTGCATGAGCATACCTGCCGGCGGGTGAAAGAGCCAGCGAAAAGAAACGCGGCTGCGCCGCACGGGTCATCGACAAAAGGTGTTGCGCACGCGTTTCGACAACAGCAGATAGGGAATCCAAATGCAGGCGGCAACTGCACTACGGCCTGCGGCCGTGAAACTTTTGACAGCCGCCGCGTGACTGACGGCGGGAAGGCTCCAGGCCAGCAAGCCATCGGTTGCCAGGTAGATAATCTGCACGATGTAACAGGCAATCATCAAGCGCGGGAACAGGGTGCGTCGCTGGAAGAAGAACACGAGGAGCAGCGAAATCCAGGCGAGCATGAAATATGCGGCCAGCGATTCGAACAGCAGCGTTGGCAGCCAGAACTCATGATAGGACAGCGTTCCGGGCGTGGTCAGCGCGTGCCAGCGGTCGGCGTCATAGCACAGCCGTATGCGCGCCAGGCCGACCAGCGTCGTGACCAGACCGCAGACCAACTGGAGGCATACCACCACCAGCCAGCCGCCCAGCCCTGTCGGACCGGCTCCGGCATCCGGAGGCGGGACGTACAGCACGCCTGCCGCCAGTCGCCGGTGACGGTAAAGCAGTATCCACCCGGAAGCCAGCAGCAGGCACCAGAGCAGGATCAGGCCGATGTTCGGCCAGTTGGGCGTGAAAGGCCAGGCCTGCGCGACCGCGCCGGGAAGTGGATGATAGATCGTTTGCGCCAGCATTTCGCAAATTTTCCGCCGCTTGGCCAGGTGCGCAGGCACATCCGTCGCCGGCACGGCATCGGCCACTGTTTTGATTCGATAGGCGTGAACCAGGGTGCGATTGGTATAGGTGGTCGCAAACCAGAACTGCAGATAGTTGTCCTGGATCACCTGGTTTGACGGGGTGATCTTCCAGTCATCCGGCAGATGGATCTCGGTCGTTTGCAGCAGGTCCAGCGGATACGGCAAGCCCAGCGGCGTCGATCGCAGAACGGTGGTTGGCTGCCGGACATAGGGTTGCAGGGTATGGGCGCTGACCGAGAAGGAAAGGCGATTGGTCAGCGTCCGATCCGGTGCCCACAGGTTCGAGATGCGATAGGACTCGATCACGGTGATGACATTGGACCCTGCGGCATCCTCCACCTGGATGCAGCCATTGGTCTGTATGCCGGGGTACAGTTGGGCGGTGTAGTTCAGATACCGGCGCTCCAAATCGCCGCGCGGCAGGTTCGCAAACTGTGCGCGGCAGGTGTCGGCATCCCGGCCGCGGTACACGGTGCGTACGGTGAGGCGCGCGGCGCCGCGCATGTTCGGAATGTCAAACCGTTCATGGACCCAGGTCAGCGAATCGCCCATGCCGGACGCAACGAAGGGTTGAAGCGTCGATGCCGCGCCGCTCACGACCAGCGCCGCGCCGTAGGGCGGCATATGCCGGTCGTGCAACCGTCCCTGTTGGTGGGAGCGTGTCGGATCGATCCAGACGATTGCGCCATTCACGAGGGCAACGACAACCACGTGGTTGAAGGCCGTTGGGGAGGGGAGTTCGCGCCGGACCTCCTGGCGCGTCAATACGTTCACAAGCGCCGGATAGGACTCCACGTTGAGTTCCGACAGCAGTGCGCACAGCAATACAGCCTTGTCCTTGCAGTCCCCGAAGCGCCGCTGTAACACCAGTTCGGGCGGCGAGGGGCGGTGCGAGCCACTGCCAAACTCCAGGCCGAAATAGCGGATCTCGTCTTGCACGAACTGCAATGCCGCCAGCGTACGTTCCTCGGCGCCGGGCAGTTGCCGCCAGGCTTCCAGTTGGGTCCGCAATGCCGCGGCCATGGCTGTCCGGTTGCTGATGGCATACAACGCGGCGGCCCAGCGGCCAACATCGGCCCACGATGTGTATTCGCTGTAGGCGACCTGCGGAAAAGGCTTATACCAGATGGGCAGATCACTCTCCGCCTGCACTGCCGCGGTATGCGACAGGTCCCACAACCATTCGCGGTATCCGTCCACCTCGCGCTCTTCCGGATCCGCGGCCCCTGTGCCGCTGATGCACCGTGCCAGCGAACGTCCCGGCGGGATGAGAAACCGCAACCGCCTTTTCTCCGCACTGGCATTCCAGCCAAGCAGAAAAGCCCCTTCGGCGCGCCCGTCAAAAACGGGGTTGTTGCCGGAAAGGGTATAGGCGTATTCCAGCACATCTCCCACACGCACATCTTCGGGGAGCGCAACCATGGTGAGCCGGCCATCCAGCATCTGCCATTCCAGGCTCTCCTCGCGCTGCACAGTCCGGAACGTCGTCGTACGCAGACAGTCGAACTGGTTGGTGCCGCGCCACAAGCGCAGCACATGAAAGCGCAGCGTTTCGAAGGAAGGATCGAACCGGATCTGGATCGCGGCCGATTCCCGCATGCCGGCTTCGGTCAGGAAACGAAACGCGTAGTGATTGTAGCAGGCGTTGGTCGCTCCCAGCAGGATCTGGTTGTCTACCAGGAGATACCGGACGCCGTCGCTGATGGAATCACGGTTGGGCTCAACGGTCTCAAGATCCGGCGCCCAGGCGGTTGTCCACGACGGTTCCGGGGACAGGGAAAACTGGGGTGGCGTGCTGCCGGGATCCATGGCTGCGCAACCGACTGCCGCCAGCAGCACACCCAGCATGGAACAGATCCACCCGCGTATGCGTGAATCCATGAAACGCGCCCGTGAAAACGGACGCAGCCCAGGGTGCGGTTCGCGGCTACAAATGGCTTACTTCCCCGCCGCCGGCTTGATGTAAACATGCACGTCGGGCTTGCAGGGCTGACCGTCGGCATGCATTGTGCGCAGGTGTCCGTCGAGGGCGCTCAAGCCGAGCTCCAGCACGTCGTTGCGCATCTCGGCACTCGTGACCAGAATCGGAAACACGGCGCCCGAAACCGGCCGCGCTTCCCGCACCAGCGATCCCAGCAGCTCGTTGCCATTCTGCTCTTTGGCAACTTCCTTCACGAAATCCGCGGCCTTGCCGTGGAACAGCACCCACAGCAGGTTCCCTTCCGGGCTGGCACGGTCCGCGGAAAGCATCCAGGTGCGGATGAAGGGATTGAACACATAGCGCGTCTCGACCGCGTTGCAGGGGGTGGTCTTGATCACAACCAGAACCTGGTCATCGGCGTTCATCAGAACCTTGTCCAGCCCGGAAAAACGACCCTGCCAGGCAACCTTGGGGTTTTGATCACCGGCAGCCGGCGGCGGGAAGACGAGGATACTTTCCAGCACCAGGTCCGTTGTCGCAAGCCCCGCCTGCTTCAGGATACCGGCGAGAATCTCCTGCGAGGATCCCTGCACCTGCGCCATCTGGTTTTCAGGCGCGGCACCGGCCGGATGGCTCGGCGACTGGCAGCCTGCCGCCAGCAGCAGGACCACGAGAACCCATCCACCAGCAAACACATTGATTTTCACGGATCATCTCCTTGTGCGCACATACAAGCGGAAAGCCGGACCTGCGGCTTCCCAGCATCCATTCACAAGGCATCAGTATATCCCTGTCTCACGCTGTTCGCAAGCAGCAGCAACGCGCAACGCCGTAAGGGGTCAG
>JBAWXQ010000135.1:0-7388 GCA_037144015.1 bacterium | reverse complement strand
CCGCTGCCCGCGGGTTGCGAAATCTCAATTACAGGCAGAAAAATTGTTCCGGCTGTTCTTTTGTTGCGTATTTCACCCTTGTCCAGTGCTTGGCGGTTGCGTCCCACGAACTAGCAGCTTTGTCGGCACAAAGTTTGTGAAGATCTGAGGCTAAGTCCGACAAGCTGCTAGGACAGCTCGCGAAACGCACCTGCCAGCCGCAGCAGCGGGCTGCGGCGCATCCGGATGGCGTGCGCGGGGCAGACCTCGTGGCAGCAGCAGCAGGCAATGCAGCGCCCGGGGTTCAGCGCCGGCCGCCGGCCCGGACTCAGGGTCAGCGCCTGGGTCGGGCAGGCCGCCGCGCACCGGCCGCAGCCGACGCAGGCCTCGCTGAACGCGGGGCGCACCCAGACCAGCGGCGCCGCCAGCCGCAGCACCGGCTCCGGAAGGAGCTGCAGCAGTTGCCCGGCGCCGGACGGCACCGCGAAGCGGCTGATCTCCGGCAGCTCGCCCCGCCGTTCGAACGCGGTGCCTGGCGGGTCGTTCGCGCGGTCTGCCAGGTAGGGGACGCGCCGCGGGTCGATTCGCAGCGCCTGGCAGAGCGCCAGGTCCAGCGCCAGCGCGTCCGTGGAGGCGGCCAGGAACCCCAGGCGAACCGGGGTGCCGTTCGACGGCCCGTCGCCCTCCATGCCGACCACGCCATCGGCGATCGAAAGGTTCGGCGGCATCACGGCGTGCAGCGCGCGCAGCAGCCGGCTGAAGCGCCGCGGCTTGGGATACGCCTTGTGCAGTTGCGCCTTCTGGTAGCCGGGCAGCACACCGTAGAAATTCTTCACGGCAGCGGTGAGCGTGGTCAGCGAGTGGGTCTTGACCTTGGGGAGGCTGACGATGAGATCCGCATCCATCACGGCGCGGGCCACGGCAAAGACATAGCCGTCGCGCGACACCTGCCGCGTGCCGTCCTGCTCGAACGACAGCAGCGGCACCTGTTCGGCCGCGCAGACCGCCGCGATTCCGGTCTTGTGCCAGACCTGCTCCAGGGTCATGGCGCCGGCCGGACTGTCGCCCACCCGGACCACGGCGCCTGCCTGCTTCAGGCCGCGCACAACCTGGCGCACCAGCTCCGGGTGGGTGGTGATGGCCTGCTCCGGCACGGCGTCCGCCAGCAGGTTGGGCTTGACCAGCACCCGCTGCCCCGGCTTGACCAGCACGCCCCAGCCGCCCAGGTGCCGGAGCAGCGCGTCCAGCGCCGGCGCAAGCGTCGGGCCGTAGTCGGGACAGGAGGCAAATGCGACAACCGGAGGGGGCATGGCGGAGAGGGTATCTGCCGGACGCCGGTTCGGCAAGCTCCTAGCAGCCTGTCGGACTTAGCCTTGTGGAGGCACAAATCGTCTGCCGACCAGGCTGCTAGTTGGGCAACCCGCTGCCCGCGGGTTGCGAAAACTCAATTACAGGCAGAAAAATTGTTCCGGTTGCTCTTTTGGTAGCGTATGACACGGTTGTCCGGCGCTTGGCGGTTGCGTCCCCCAAACTAGCAGCTTGGTCGGCACAAAGTTTGTGAAGGTACAGCGCTAAATCCGACAAGCTGCTAGGAGACTGTCGGATTTAGGCCTCGGATCGGTCCAGTGCCTTCTGCCGACGGTCTCCTAGTTGCAACCGGGGGCATCTCTTGTTAAGGTTTGCGCATGCGCTTTTTTGTCCCCGGCAGGATCTGCCTCTTTGGCGAACACAGCGACTGGGCCGGCGGCTACCGCCGCGTCAATGCCGCGATCGAGCCCGGCATCGCGATCATCGCCGGCACCAACCAGGGAATCCATGCCGAGGTGCGGCCGCACCCGGACCGGCTCATCCTGCGCACCACGCTGGAGGACGGCACCCGCCCGCCGCCGTTTGAAGTGGCGATGGACCCGGCGCGCCTGCTGGAGGCGGCGCGCGCCGGCGGATTCTACAGCTACGCCGCCGGCGTCGCCTACCAGGTGCTCGTCCATTACCGCGTGCGCGGCCTGTCGATCGACAACGACCTCACCGACCTGCCGGTCAAAAAAGGGCTCAGCTCGAGTGCCGCGGTCTGCGTGCTGGTGGCGCGCGCCTTCAACCGCATCTACGACCTCAAGCTCACGGTGCGCGGCGAAATGGAGCTCGCCTACCTGGGCGAAATCACGACCCCCTCGCGCTGCGGACGGCTCGACCAGGGGTGCGCCTACGGCCAGCGCCCGATCCTGATGCACTTCGACGGCGACCGCATCGACGTCGAGGAGATGTCCATCGGCAGAGACATGCACCTGATCATCGTGGACCTCAAGTCGTCCAAGGACACGCGCGAAATCCTGAACCGCCTCAACCACTGCTACCCCTTTGCCGAGAACGATCTGCAGCGCCGGGTGCAGGAGTACCTCGGCCCCATGAACCGCGCGATCGTCACGCGCGCCGCGGCGGCGGTCCGCGCCGGGGACGCGGTCGCGCTGGGCGCGCTCATGACCGAGGCGCAGGGGCTGTTCGACGCGCACCTCCAGCCGGCCTGCCCGTCGCAGCTCACAGCTCCCGCACTTCACCGCCTCCTTGCCTGCCCCGCCTTGCAGCCGCTGGTTTTCGGCGGCAAGGGGGTGGGGTCGCAGGGCGACGGGTCGGCGCAGCTGATTGCCCGGGACGAGGCCAGCCAGCAGGCCGCCATCCGCCTCATCGAGGCGGAGCTCGGCATGTCCTGCCTGCCGCTGGTGCTGCGCTCGAGTGCGAACGTCCGGAAGGCGGTCATTCCGGCGGCCGGGTTCGGCACGCGCCATTTCCCGGCAACCAAGGCGGTCAAGAAGGAGCTGTTCCCCGTGGTGGGCCACGACGGGCGCACGCGCCCCGCGATCCTGGCGATCGTCGAGGAGGCGCTCGCCGCCGGCATCGAGGAGGTCGCCGTGCTGGTGCAGCCGCGCGACCGCGAGCTGTTCCAGGAAATCTTCTGCTGCCCGCCGGCCATCGAGAACTACAACAAGCTCTCCCGCGCGGACCAGCAGTACTGCGACCATCTCATGGAAGTCGGGCGACGGATCACGTTCCTGCCGCAGGAGTCGCAGGAGGGGTTCGGCCACGCCGTGTACCGCGCCCGCGAATGGGTCGGTCAGGAGCCGTTCCTGCTCATGCTGGGCGACCACCTCTACACCTCCGACACCCCGACCGGATGCGCGCGGCAGCTGATCGAGACCTTCGAGAAGATCAACCGCAGCGTGGTGGGGCTGCTGCCGGCGCCGGCCGAGGAGGTGCGCCATTTCGGCTGCGCGGCGGGCAACTGGCGCGAGCCGGGACGCACCCTCGACATCACCACATTCGTAGAGAAGCCGGACGCGGAGTACGCGCGCGAGAAGCTCGGCATGCCCGGCCTGCCGGAGGATCAGTTCCTCGCGGTTTTCGGGCTGTACGTGCTCAAGCCCGAGATCTTTTCTCTGCTCGGGGAAAACATCCGGCACAACCTGCGCGAGCGCGGCGAGTTCCAGCTGACCTCCTGCCTGGAGCTGCTCCGCCGCAACGACGGCTTCCTGGGGCAGATCGTGCAGGGAAAACGCTACGACATCGGCAACCCTGCCGCCTACCTTGCCACCCTGAGCGCCTTCAGCCGGACGCCGGTGGTGACGCCAGGAGACTGTCGGATTTAGACTTTTGGTTGCGACCCGCCCCCTGCCGACAGTCTCCTAGCAGCTTGTCGGATTTAGCGCCGTACCTTCACAAGTTTTGTGCCGACCAAGCTGCTAGTTTGGGGAAGCCCGCTAAACGGGCGATAGATCGGCTCAAAATGTGAGTCCAGAAGACAATCATGACTAAAAAACTCCCGCCTTCGCGTACGATCTTCAGCCCGTTGCCGGAGGTGCCGAACCCGTTTTTCCACGGGAAGTAAAGCTTCCACGCAGACACGCGCCCCTCGAGCACGCGGGCGGTCTTGCGGTTCGCCCCATTGGAACGCTGCGCCCGCAGCCCCCTCCACCCGCCACCTTCCACCACAAACGGCCGGCCTTACAGCTCCGGTCCGGCTGCCGGCACAGGGGGCGCAACCGTGACATAGCCGATATCCGGCAGGTTCGCCAGATCCTTGGGCGGTGTCGGCATGGGGCGCGCCACGCGCCGATATGCCGGCGCCCTGGCCGACACCATGGCGCCGACGCGCGTGCGCAGCGCCCAGAGTGAGCCCGGATCGGCCTTGTCGAAGCGGATCGTGCCGGCGTCGTTGTCACGGGTCTTGTGCGCCTTGCCGCTCAGGTTCACCACCTGCCGCACGCCGCCGGCCACGGTGGAGATGCTCACGCGCCGCGCAGGCAGGGCCGGCGTGGTACAGCGGAAATGCAGCAGCGCGCCGGTAACAATTTTCCCCCGGAGTCCCGACAGGTCCGCATCCACCACCGCGAACTCCTGTATCCCCTTCAGCTTCATTTTCCCGAAGCCGCCGCAGTTCCCCCTGGCTTCGCTCCCCACGGCGGAGATCCAGTTGTCGCGGCTGATCATGACCCGCGTCGGCTGCCCGTTGGGCGGCCAGGTCGAAGGTGCGCGCACGGCGGGATCGACGGCGGCAATGGCGCCGGCGGCGAAAAGAAAAATGGCCAACACGCGGTGCAGGGACAAAAATCCGGACATGCATGCCTCCTGTTGTGTTTTTACGACAGGGGGAAAATAATCTGCATCCTTGTTGTGGCGCAAGCACAGTCGCGCCGTTCCCGGTAGTCGGTTAGCACCTTTCCGATCAACATACACGTTTTTGCGTGTATCTTGGAGCGTCCAAGTGGAAGGACACAGAGGTCACAGAGAAAGAAAGAGAGCACAGAGCAATTCATACTGCTGCAGCCGGCTCGCCGGCCGCAGTCGGGCATTTCTCTGTGGTCTCTGTTCCTCTCTGTGCTCTCGATGTCCTTGATTTGTTCATCTTTGGGTTGCGGGCTGACGCCCGCCTTGCCTTATTCCGGATTCTCTTTTCAACAACCCCATGCAAAAAGTTGAGAAAATGACAGGCATCGCGCGGACGGGGCCGCGCTCCCACAGATTTGCCTGATTTTTGAAAACTGTGGGAGCGCCACCCCGTGGCGCGAATGATATTTTTCAAGGCTTCGCGGCGTTGTAATCACCAAAGTCGTGTTAAAAACAAACCCTGAACCCTGAGGCCTCCCGCCCTGAGCAGTTACGTCCCGGAATAGAAAACGGCCGGCGCACCCTCGCGGGTGGCGCCGGCCGCTTGATATCCGCGTGTGGCTTTACTTCGCGTCCCCGGCCGGAGCCGCAGGCTTCTCGCGATGGGCGCCCTTGGGCCGCTCGGCACCCTTGACAGGCTCAGTGCACTTGTTCGCCGCAATCGCGGTCTCTTCCTTGTTCAACTCGCCATTGATGACCATGGTGGCCCCCTTGGCCGCCGCGTCCTTGATCTTGGCGGCAACTTCGGCGTCGGCGCACGTGAGGTTATACGCCTTGGTGCCCTCGCGCACCTTGGCCGTCAGCACGGCAACCACATCGGCGGCCGCGTTGGTCGCGGGTGCGGACAGTACGCCTCTCCACTGCGTGCGCACGTGCGGCTTTGCGGCAGCATCATGCTTGGGCGCCGCGTTCTCGGCGGCCATCGCGCCCATGCCTGCGACCATCAAACCGGCAACAATCAGACCCGTCAGTCCCGACTTCATACCTTCTACTCCTTACGGTTGATCCCGGCAGCACCACTGTGGTGCGCCCTGATTTCCTTATAACGCAGAAAGGCTGCCATTTATTGTGCCGCGGGTGCGGGCGGGGTCGCGGCGGCGGCCGCAGGGGTGGCAGCGGCGTGCTGCGCCGCGCGCCGGGCGTTGGCGCGCTTCAGGAACTCCTTCGCAAACAGTTTATACGCCTCGGCGCCCTTGCTGAGCGGATCGTAGGCGATTACCGGCTGGCCAAAGCTGGGCGCCTCGCTGATGCGCACGTTGCGCGGGATCACCGTGCTGTAGACCACGTCGCCGAAGTGGCTGCGCACCTCGCCCACCACGTCCTGCCCCAGCTTGGTGCGGGCATCGAACATGGTCATCAGGATCCCCTCCAGCTGCAACTCCGGGTTGACGCCGCTTTTGCGCAGCTTCTCCACCAGGTGCGTGATGACGCTCAGCCCCTCCATGGCGTAATACTCGCACTGCATGGTCACCACCACGCTGTGCGCGGCAGCCAGCGCGGACGTCATCAGGATGCCCAGCGACGGCGGGCAGTCCATGATCACGAAGTCGAAGACCGACGCCTCCAGCAGCCGGTCGATCACCTTCTTCACGGCGTGCAGGTGGTCGGCCTGGCGCGCAATCTCGACCTCCGCGCCGGCCAGGTCCAGCTCCGCCGGGATCATGTTGATGTTCTCGTACGGGGTGGGCTGGATCATGTCCGCGATGTCTGCATCGCCGGTCAGGACCGGATAGAGGCTGACCCCCTGCTGCTGCGCCAGCCCCAGGCCGCTGGTGGCGTTGGCCTGCGGATCAAGGTCGATGACCAGCACGGTCTGCTTCAGTTGCGCCAGGGCGGCGGCCAGGTTGACCACCGTGGTGGTCTTGCCCACGCCGCCCTTCTGGTTGGCGACGGCGATCACGCGCGTGAGCTTCTTGGAATCAGACATGGTGTGACCTTGCAGGAAGAAGTCATTTGTCATGACCCGTGACCACTGACTGCCGCCCGCCGGGCGGTCACCCCTTGCCCCGGACGAGCGCAAAGAAGCGGTCCTGGTACTGGTCGAAAACATTATGCTGCTGGAGCAGGCGCCCGAGCGACTTGATCCGGCTGGCGTCGCGTCCGGCCGCCTGAAAGGCGGTCTCAATCTCGCTGCGCAACCCCTGCGGCAGGCCGTCCTGGATCTCGAACATCCGCTTGGCCGCCATTTCGCGGAAGTT
The DNA here is from genome assembly GCA_037144015.1 of bacterium. Taxonomy (GTDB): domain Bacteria; phylum Verrucomicrobiota; class Kiritimatiellia; order RFP12; family CAIWXQ01; genus CAIWXQ01. Next base: position 555 of record JBAWXQ010000135.1, on the reverse strand, counting down.
GGCCTGCACCGAGTTCTGAATCACCTGCCAGAAGAGCCGCACCAGGCAGACGTCCCAGGGATCGTCCACGCCCCGGATCACGGCGCTGAACGGGTCGTTGCGCTCGCCCACGTCCTTCTTCACGCGCTCGACCACGGCATCGATGTTGTCGGTGATGAGCTGTTCGCTGAACGACTCCTGCCGGAGCGTGTAGCCGTACTGCAGGATGCGCACCTGGTCCTCATGCTCGCGCAGCCACTCGAGGTACTTCTCCGCCTGCTCCCCGAACCCATCGAGGATCATGGTGCTGTAGGCGGTTGGCGTGACAATCTGGGGGCGCATCGCCTGCATGCGTCCCTCGCGCACGCGCACCTGCCCGACGTTGTCCATCAGCTCGCTGACCATGTGGTAGTTGATCAGCGTATTGCCAAAGGTTTCCAGGTGGCGACGCGGCGCCACAACCACCGCCGTGTTGTTGACCGCGTACCAGAAATCGAACTGTGTCGGCTGTTTACCCATGAGTAAGAACTTCAGCATACCCCAGATTGGCCGGCAGCGCCATCTCCCAGTAAGGCC
>JBAWXQ010000134.1:0-7410 GCA_037144015.1 bacterium | reverse complement strand
ATGTGCTCAGCAGCGGCTACTACGATGCCTACTACCTGCGGGCGCAGAAGGTGCGCACGCTGATCCGGCGCGACTTCGATGCCGTTTTCACGCAGTGCGACGCCCTGCTGACGCCGGTGACGCCCACGCCGGCCTACCGCCTCGGCGAGACTCTGGACGACCCGCTCCACATGTACCTGGGCGACATTTTCACCGTCACCGCGAACCTGGCCGGCATCTGCGGCCTGTCCGTCCCCTGCGGCCGCACCGCGGCCGGGCTGCCCGTGGGGCTGCAGGTGCTGGGGCCGGCCTTTGGCGAGGAGAACGTGATTCGCGTGGGCGCGGCGTATGAGAACAGCGGCGGGGCGCGGCCGGGAACAGAAGGCGCAGGCTTGCCCGCATGACGTACATTCCCTCCATCGGCCTCGAGGTTCACGTCCAGCTCAAGACGCGGACCAAGATGTTCTGCGGCTGCAGCACGGCCTACGGCGCGCGGCCCAACTCCCAGGTCTGCCCGGTCTGCCTCGGATACCCCGGCGCCATGCCCGTGATGAACGTGGAGGCGGTGCGGCTGACGGTGCTCTCCGGGCTGATGCTGGGGTGCGAGATCAGCGGCTACAGCAAGTTCGACCGCAAGAGCTACTTCTACCCGGACATGCCCAAGAACTACCAGATCACCCAGTACGACAGGCCGCTCTGCCTGGGCGGCGGCCTGGATTTCGAAACCGGCGGGCAGGCCCGGCGGGTCCGCCTCACGCGCATCCACCTGGAGGAGGACGTGGGCAAGAGCACGCACCACGCGTCCTGCAGCGGCGTCGACTTCAACCGCGCGGGCGTGCCGCTGATGGAGATTGTCACCGAGCCCGACCTGGCCTCGGCCGACGAGGCCATGGCCTTCCTGCTGGCGCTGCGGCAGACGCTGCTCTATGCCGGCGTGGGCGACTGCAACCTCGAGGAGGGAAACCTGCGCTGCGATGTGAACATCAGCGTGCGGCCGGAGGGGACGGACAAGCTGGGAACCAAGGCCGAGATCAAGAACATGAACACCTTCAAGGGGGTGCATGCGGCGCTGCTGCACGAGATCGAGCGCCAGACCCGCCTGGTGGCCGGCGGCGGCCGGGTGGTGCAGCAGACGCTCCGGTGGGACCCGGACGCGGGCGCAACCTTCCCCATGCGCGGCAAGGAGGACGCCCACGACTACCGCTACTTCCCGGAGCCGGACCTGCTCCCCGTGGCGCTGGCGCGCGAGCAGGTTGAGGCCTGGCGGGCGACGCTGCCGGAGCGCCCCGCCGACCGCCGCACAAGGCTGGTGCAAACCTATGGCATTCCCGTGTATGATGCGGGGGTGCTGACGGCAGACCGCGCCGTGGCCGACTTTTTCGAGGCCGCCGCCCGGCTGTGCAACAACGGCAAGGCGGCGTCCAACTGGATCATGACCGACGTGTTGCGGCTGCTGGGCGAAAGCGGACACACGCTGGATCAGTGCCGGCTGACCCCCGGGATGCTGGCGGAGCTGATTCTGCTGGTGGAGCGGCGCACGATCAACCAGCCGACCGCCAAAGGGCTGCTGCCGGAGCTGTTTGCGTCGGGCGGCAGCCCCGGCGAGCGGGTGGCGGCGCGCGGGCTGGGGCAGATGGGCGGCACGGATGAGATCGGGCGGCTGGTTGACCAGGCGATCGAGGCCAACCCCAAGACGGTGCAGGATTTCCTGGCCGGCCGGCAGGCGGCGGCGCAGTCGCTGGTGGGGCAGGTGATGAAGCTCAGCCGCGGCAAGGCCGACCCGCAACTGGCGGGCCGGCTGGTGGCGGAACGGCTGGCGGAGCGGAAGAGCCGGTAATCTTACCCCGAATAGATTTTCCGGAACGGAGAATCTAGGAGACGATGCGTGACACTGAACGATGATTATGTGCTGCAGATCCTGCAGGAGCACGGTCTCGTGCAGCCCGAGCAGGTCGACAAGGCCGCCATGTCCGTCAAGCAGGAGGGCGAAACGGTCATCGATGTGCTGATCCACATGAAGGCCGTGCGCGAGGAGGACGTGCTGTCGCTCGTGGCGGCGCAGTTCGGCATGGAGCTGGTGCACATCGACCCCTCCAGCATCGCCCCGGAGATGAAGGACGTGCTCGACGCCGACAAGGCGCGCAAGTACGGCGCCGTGCCGCTGGCCCGGAGCGGCAACGTTGTGACGGTCGCCATCAGCGACCCGATGAATTACGACACGCTCGACAGCCTGCGCTACGTGCTGAAGTGCAACGTGGACGCGGTGGTCGCGCGCAAGCAGGAGATCAACGACGCGCTCGACAAGCTCTATCCGCGCGAGGCGGACATCGAGACGCTGGTGGATTCCATGGCCGAGGGCGACGTCGACTTCAAGGGCGGCGGGGACCTGGACACGCAGCTCGGCAACACGGCGGACGTCAACGAAAACGACGCGCCGGTGATCAAGCTGGTGAGCGTGATCATCATGGACGCGTTCAAGCGGCGCGCCTCGGACATCCACCTCGAGCCGATGGAGCGCCGGTTCCGCGTGCGCTACCGCGTCGACGGCGTGCTGCAGGAGATGGAAAGCCCGCCCAAGCGCCTGCAGGCGGCGATCCTGCAGCGCGTGAAGATCATGTCCGGCATGAAGATCTCGGAAAAGCGCGTGCCGCAGGACGGCCGCATCAAGATCACCGTGACCGGGCGCGACCTCGACCTGCGCGTCTCGTCCGTGCCCACGAACCACGGCGAAGGCATCGTGATGCGTATCCTCGACAAGCAGAACCTGGTGCTGGGGCTGCCGCAGCTCGGGTTTCTCTTCGACGACCAGCAGCGCTTCGAGCGCCTGATCGCCCTGCCGGACGGCGTGCTGCTGGTGACCGGGCCGACCGGCTCCGGAAAGACCACGACGCTCTACGCCTGCCTGGGGCAGATCAACCTGCCCGACCGCAAGATCATCACGGTCGAGGACCCGGTGGAATACCAGATGAGCGGCATCAACCAGGTGCAGGTGAACCGCGACGTCAACCTCGACTTCTCCGCCGCGCTGCGCTCCATCCTGCGCCAGGCGCCGAACATCGTGATGATCGGCGAAATCCGCGACGAGGAAACCGCCGACATTGCCATGGAGGCCGCGCTCACCGGCCATCTGGTCTTCAGCACGCTGCACACCAACGACGCCCCCAGCGCCATCACGCGCCTGCTGGACATCGGGGTCAAGCCGTTCCTCGTGGCCTCGGCCGTGCGCGCCTGCATGGCCCAACGGCTGGTGCGCGTGATCTGCCCCAACTGCAAGGAGCCGGCCCTGGCCACCGAGCGCGAGAAGAAGATGCTGGGCCCGGCCGCCAAGGAGCTGGCGGGCGCGGCCCTGGTCCGGGGGCGCGGCTGCCCCAACTGCAGCATCACCGGCTACAAGGGGCGCAAGGGCATCTTCGAGATGTTCCTCATCGACGACACGATCCAGCGCATGATCTTCGACCGCCTGCCCGCCAACCAGCTTCGCATCCGCGCCCGCGAGATGGGCATGCGCACGCTGCGCGAGGACGGGCTGCTGAAGGTGGTTTCCGGCATGACCACGGTTGATGAAGTTCTGCGCGCCACCATGGGAGATGCTGACTGATGAGCCCGCCTGCCAACACCGTTGAAATGAGCGAACTCCTGCAGCTGACCGTCGACGAGGGATCGTCCGACCTGCACATCCGCGTGGGCCTGCCGCCGGTGCTGCGCATCCACGGCGCGCTGAGCCCGCTGGACCTGCCGCCGCTGACCCCTGAGGACACCGAGCGGCTGATGAAGAGCATCACCTCGCCCGAGAACCAGCAGAACGTGCGCGAGCACGGCGGCACGGACTTCGGCTTCGGCTTCGGCGAGGTGGCGCGCTTCCGCGTGAGCGTCTTCAAGGAGCGCGGCAATGTCGGCATCGTGCTGCGCCTGATTCCCTCGAAGCTGCTGACCCTCGAGCAGATCGGCCTGCCGCCCCAGGTCAAGGAGCTGCTCTACCGCCCGCGCGGGCTGATCCTGGTGACCGGCCCCACCGGGTCCGGCAAGTCCACCACGCTCGCGAGCATGCTCAACATTATCAACACCGACCGCGACTGCCACATCATCACGGTCGAGGACCCGATCGAGTACTACCATACCCACCGCAAGTCGATCGTCACGCAGCGCGAGATCGGCAACGACGTGCCGAGCTTCGCCGAGGCCATCCGGCGCGGCCTGCGCCAGGACCCGGACGTGATCCTCGTCGGCGAGATGCGTGACCTCGAAACCATGCAGGCGGCGATCACCGCGGCGGAAACCGGTCACCTGGTGTTTGCCACCCTGCACACCACGGGCGCGGCCGCCACCGTGGACCGCATCGTGGACGCCTTTCCGACCGCGCAGCAGGAGCAGGTGCGGACACAGCTTTCCGTGGGGCTGGTGGCCGTGATCTCGCAGCTGCTGCTGGTGCGCGCGGACCGCCCCGGCCGCGTGGCCGCCTTCGAGGTGATGATCTCCACGCCGTCCATCCGGGCGCGCATCCGCGACAACAAGACCTTCCAGATCACCTCCGATATCCAGACCGGCACGAAGCACGGCATGAACACGCTCGACGCCCACCTGCTGGAGCTCTACCTCAAGGGGCTCATCCACTACGAAGACCTGATCACCAAGGCGCAGGATGCCGACACGCTGGTCCAGCAACTGCAGGAGACCCTGCGGACAAGGGGAAAGTGACGCCATGAGCACGAGCACCGATCCGATCCGGTTCGAGCCCCTGCTCGACCTGGCCATCAGCAACGGCCTCATGGATGCGCAGCAGGCGCAGGATGTGCAGGAGGAGCACGTCCGCAGCGGCAAGCCGCTGCACGCCCTGATCGCGGACATGGGGTACACCACCGAGGACGACCTGCTGTCCATGATGGCCGCCTACCAGGGTTGCGAGGTGGTCAACCTGCCGGACCTGGAGATCCCGCAGGAGGTGCTGCACACCCTGCCGGCCAGCGTGGCCCGCACGTACAACATGATCCCCGTGTCCTGTACGCCCGGGTCCATCACGCTGGCCACCGCGACCCTCGTGGAGCCGCACGTGGTGGACGAGCTGATGTTCGTGCTGACGCGCGACGTCTCGTTCGTCATGGCGCGCGAGAATGACCTCTCCGCGCGCGTGGGCCAGTACTACGGCGACGAGAGCGAAACCGTCGCCGACATGCTGAGCAACATCGAGAGCGACCTGGAGCAGGAGGCGACCATCACCTCCGACGAGCTGCTTGACGAAAAGGCCATCGAGACACAGGCCAAGGCCGCCCCGGTGGTCAAGTACGTCAGCCTGGTGCTCTACGAGGCGGTGACCAACCGCGCCTCGGACATCCATTTCGAGCCGTACGAGAAGGAGTTCCGCATCCGCTACCGTGTGGACGGCGCGCTCTACGAGATGCGCCCGCCCCGCCGCAGCCTGGCGCTGCCGATCATCTCGCGCATCAAGGTCATGGCCGGCCTCAACATCGCCGAGCGCCGCGTGCCGCAGGATGGCCGCATCGCGATCACCGTGGCGCGGCGCCACATCGACCTGCGCGTCTCGTGCCTCCCCACGCAGTTTGGCGAGAGCGTGGTGCTGCGCGTGCTCGACCGGTCCATTGTTTCGCTGGATCTCGAGAACCTGGGGCTCCCCGAGGACATCTTCGAGAGCGTCACCATGGACGTCGAGAAGCCCAACGGCATCATCATCGTCACCGGCCCGACCGGCTCGGGCAAGACCACCACGCTCTACTCCGCCCTGCGCCGCATCAACACCATCGACCAGAAGCTCCTCACCGCCGAGGAGCCGGTGGAATACGATGTCGACGGCATCATCCAGGTTCCGATCAACCCGATCACCGGCAACACCTTCGCCAAGGTGCTGCGCGCCTTCCTGCGCCAGGACCCGGACGTGATGATGATTGGCGAAATCCGCGACCTGGAGACGGCGCGCATCGCGATTGAGGCCTCGCTCACCGGCCACCTGGTCTTCAGCACGCTGCACACCAACGACGCCGCCGGCGCCGTCACCCGCCTGATCGACATGGACGTGGAGCCCTACCTCATCTCCTCGACGCTCGAGGCCGTGCTCGGGCAGCGGCTGGTGCGCACGATCTGCACCAACTGCAAGGAGTCGCTCGAGCCGGACGACGAGACCCTCACCCGCCTCGAGCTCACCCGCGAGCAGATCAACTTCCGCCCGTTCTACTACGGCCGCGGCTGCTCGATGTGCAACAACACCGGCTACAAGGGGCGCAAGGGACTCTTTGAGTACCTGCGCATCAGCGAGCCGATCCGCGAAATGATCAACGAGCGCAAGCCCACACTCTACATCAAGGCCAAGGCGCGCGAACTGGGCATGCGCACCATGCGCGAAGACGGCATCCGCAACATCCTCGACGGCTACGCCACGTCGACCGAGGTGCTGCGGTACACGTAGATTTCCCGTTCCGGGAAATCTTGTGATTGCCGATTGAAGAGGTTTGAAGCATGAAGGAATCGTTCCGCGAATGCGGCTTTGCCTTCAAAATCGGTGCTGGACATTCGTCAATCTGCGGTTCGCAGGTTGTCGATCTGTACCCAGTGCCGGTCCTCGCCAGGGACGGCTACGGCGCAGTCTTGCCACTGTGTACCGCACACGGATTTCGCGCGCCGTCATGCCAACGTGTTGCTTCAGCAGTCGACACAGATGTTGGCCGGTCTTGAGGCCCACGCGCGTGGCGATATCCTTGAGCGGCATTCGGAAGGACGAACGCAGGATACCGATCGCGTGTTCGATGCGGATGCGGCGAACGTCGGCAAGGGGCGTGCGACCGGTCAATTCCTGATACCGTCGCGCGAAGTAGCGCGGCGTCAGCCCGATCGTGCGCGCGAGATCGATCAGATGAATCGGATCGCGGAGGTGTTTTTCGGTGTACTGCGCGAGCTGGTGCTCGATATCCGGTGCCATGTGGTCGGCCAGGCGAATGTACTCCGCAAGCATGGCGGCGAGGTAGGCTTGCGAGATCATGGCGCGGAATCGGGGGGATCGCGGCGCATCCTTGGCGTCGAGCAGCGCGTGAGCCAGAAAACGCAGCAAACCGCCGCGATCCCGCACAACTACTGGCAGGTCCGTCAGCGGTCTGGGCCAGTCGAAGTAGACGCACAAGGCACGCAGGCGGACATCCTCGCTGTTCCAGTCCAGACGGCGCGCGTTGGGCGTCCAGCACACCACATCGCCCAGTTGTGCCTTGAGCGAGCGCGGAACGCCGCCGGATGTCCACTTCGCCTCGTAGCGCCCGGCAAGAACCACGATCATCTCTGCGGCGTCGACACGCGCCTGATTGTCGACCCGTTTGATCGGGGCCTCGAAGAGGTGCGTATTCAGATAACGCGCCCGGAGGTCCCACGTCTTGCGCTGCGTATTCACCGGGGTTATTATCGGGCATCCTGGGTCCAGCTGCAACGGCTTTCCGA
>JBAWXQ010000133.1:0-7421 GCA_037144015.1 bacterium | reverse complement strand
GCCGGACTTGGAGATTTCGTACCTGTAGCCGGGCCGTCACCCCTGCCCGTACGAGCAGTCCGGATCCTGGGACATAAAGTCGCCGGTGGCGGCATAGGCGCGGGCGCGGCATCCTTCGCAGACCGTGCGGTAGCCGCAGGCGCCGCACTTCCCCTTGAGCTGCCGTGTGTCGCGCAGCGCGGCGAACTCCCGGGCCTGGGCCCAGATTTCGCCGAAGGGCTGTTGCAGGACATTTCCCACCTGCACGGGGAGGTAGCCGCAGGGCTGCACGTCGCCGGTCCGGGAGATGAAGCAGACGGCGGAACCGGCCAGGCAGCCGCGCGTCATGGCCTGCATGCCGTTGGCTGCGCCGGGCCCGCGGCCGGGCCCGGGGGGCATGCCGCCGGCGCCGTGGCCCTGCGGCGCGCCGGGGAGGGGTATCCCCTTTTCGCGCGAGACCTCGCGCATGATCCGGTAGTACTGCGGCGCGCAGGTGGCCTTGATGTGGATGCGGTCGCGCAGCTCGAGGGACCGGGTGAAGAGCCAGCGCAGGAACGTTTCCATCTCCCCGGGGGAGAGCCGCGCGTCCTCGCTGATCTGGGCGCCGCACCCCACGGGCACCAGGGCGAAGACATGGAACGCGGCGGCCTTGCGCTCGAGCAAAAAGTTCAGCAGCGCCTCGACTTCATGGATGTTGTTGCGCGCCACGGTGGCGTTGACCTGCACCGGCACGCCGGCTCGCGCCAGGGCGTCGTAGCCGCGCACCGTGGCGTCGAAGCTGCCGGGCACGCCGCGGAAGGCATCGTGGGTGGCGGCGGTGGCGCCGTCGAGGCTGACGCTGACGCGCTGGATGCCGGCCTCGGCGACGCGGCGGGCCATGTCGTCATCCACCAGCGTGCCGTTGGTGGCCAGCGCCACGCGGCTGAACATCCCCACGCACCCCCTGGCGATGTCGAAAAAGTCCCTGCGCACCAGCGGCTCGCCGCCGGTGAGGATCATGATGGGGTCGCCGGCGGCGCGGATGTCGCGCGCCACGGAGAGGACCTGCGCGGTCGTCAGTTCGCCGGCGACCGCTTGGTCCTGGGCCTCGGCGCGGCAGTGGCAGCACTTCAGGTTGCAGCGCGCGGTCAGCTCCCAGAAAACCAGGCGCAGGGCATCGGACATCCTGGGCAGGTTGTCAGGCTGCAGGCTGCAGGCTGCAGGGTTGGCTGTGGGATGACTCGAATGGGTTGGTTGTGTTTTCATGGTGTATGGATTTGTCTACGCATAACCTTGTCGTTCTCTGACCAAAGAGGACCACGCCCACAACCCAACGGATGTACAGGTCAAGGACACCGAGCGCACCGAGATGCCCGGAGACCACAGAGAAATTCCTGGCGGCGGCCGGCGCGCCGGCCGCCGCAGCATGAGTTTCTCTCTGTGCTCTCTTTCTTTCTCTGTGACTCACAGCCCGATCTCCTGGTCAGTCAGGTAGCAGTCCGGTTCCGGAGCCCAGAGGTCGCCGGTGACGGCCTCGGCGCGGACGCGGAAGTTGCCGTTGCAGATGTCCAGCCACTTGCAGGCGGCGCAGCGCCCCTTGAGGTGCGGCTTGCGGTCGCGCAGCCGGGCGAGCAGCGGCTCGTCGGGGTCGGTCCAGATGGCGCTGAACGGCCGGTCCTTCACGTTGCCGGGCGAGTAGTGGCGCCAGAACTGGTCCGGGTGCACGGCGCCGTCCCAGCTGACGCAGCCGATGCCCACGCCGCTGCTGTTGCCGCCGTTCATCTTCAGCAGCTCCAGCACCTGCGCGGCGCGCGCAGGGTCCTCCTGCAGCAGGCGCAGGTAGAGGTGCGGGCCGTCCGTGTGGTTGTCGACGGTGAGCACCTCGACCGGGTTGCCGGCGGCGTGCAGGGCGCGGGTGCGGTCCATGATCAGGTCCACGGTGGCGCGCGTCTCCTCGTGCGACATGCGGCTGTCATCCACCATCTTGCTGCCGCGGCCGGTGTAGACCAGGTGGTAGAAGCAGACGCGCGGAAGTCCTTCCGCCCTGACCAGGTCCAGGATGCCGCTCACGTCGCGGTAGTTCATGCGCGTCATGGTGAAGCGCAGCCCCACCTTGACGCCCCGGGCCAGGCAGCTGCGCACGCCTGCCAGCGCGTGCTGGAAGGCGCCCTGTACGCCGCGAAACCGGTCGTTCATCGGCTCCAGCCCGTCGAGGCTGATTCCCACGTACGAAAGGCCGGCATCCTTGAGCCGCGCCGCCACGTCCGGCGTGATCAGGGTGCCGTTGGTGGAGACCACGGCGCGCATCTTGCGCGCCACGGCGTGGTGGATCAGTTGGAACAGGTCCGGCCGCATGAGCGGCTCGCCGCCGGAGAAGAGCATGACCGGCGCGCCGAAGGCGCCGAGGTCGTCGATCAGCCGCTGGCCGGCCGCAGTGTCCAGCTCGCCGCCGTAGGCCTCGTCCTTGGAGTGGGAGTAGCAGTGCACGCAGCGCAGGTTGCAGCGCCGCCCCACGTTCCAGACCACGACAGGCTTCTTGTCGCGCGAGAATTGCAGCAAATGGGAGGGGAGGTCCTTGGACAGCCGCCCGTAGCGCAGCGGGTCCGACTGTTCCACCGTGCCGCAGTAGAGCTTGGAAATGCCGATCATGGGGTGGTCCTTGTTGGGGCTTCAGGGTTCGAGGTTGATGGTGGCAGAGGGCTGATGGTGTAGGCGGTCTTTTTTAAACACATAATCGTAAGCCGTAGGGCGTGCGTTAGCCCGCAGTCCAACGGACGTATACGTCAAGGACACCGAGAGCACAGAGAGGAACAGAGACCACAGAGAAATACCTGACTGCGGCCGGCGCGCCGGCCGCCGCCGAATGAAATTCTCTCTGTGCTCGCTTTCTTTCTTTGTGACCTCTGTGTCCTTTCACCCTCATAGGCGCTTGTCCTGCGCTTCTTCCTTTGGCTCCTCTTCCTTCCGGTCCAGGCCCAGGAGCCGGGGGGCGATCTTGGCGTAGGCTTCCCATTCGCCGTCTTTGGCTGCCTGTCGCAGTGTCTCCCGCGGGGCGGCCAGCATCTTGCTCACGATCTTCCGGGCCAGCTCGCGGATCTCCTCCTTGCACGGCTCCGGCAGCGCCGCCAGCTTCTCCTTGGCCAGGTAGCGCGTGAGGATGGATTCGCAGACCTCACGGCCGTGCGCGTCGAGCTGGGCCATCACGGCCCCTACATTGCGCACCTTGAACAGATCGGCCCACTCGCCGGAGACTTCGCGGACGATCTGCCAGGCTCTTTCGACCGCTTCCTGGCGGCGCGCCAGGTTTTCCGCGGCCACGCGCTGCAGGTCGTCGATGTGGTAGAGGTACACGTCCTTGACCTCGCCGGCGGCCGGCTCGATGTCGCGCGGCATGGCGATGTCCACCAGCAGCACGGGGCGTCCGCGGCGGATCTCCATGGCGCGACGCACGGCCGCGGCGCGGATGATGGCATGCGGCGCGCTGGTGGAGCTGATGATGATGTCCGCCTGCGGCAGGTAGTCGTCGAGCAGCTCAAACGGGATGGCCCGGCCGCCGTGGCGCCCGGCCAGGGCCTGCCCATTTTCCATGGAGCGGTTCAGCACGAGGACTTCGCGGGCGCCGTGTTCGACGAGGCTCTTGAGCGCGAGTTCCGCCATCTCGCCGGCACCGACAATCATGACCGTCTTGGCGCTGAGGTCCTCGAAGACCCGCTCGGCAAACTCCACGGCCACGGAGCTCACGGACACGCGCCCGCGGGAGATGTCGGTCTCGGCGTGCACCCGCTTGGCGCACCGGAAGGCGTGGTGAAACAGGGAGGGGATCTTGCGCCCCTGGGTCCCGGCTTCGCCGGCGAGCGCGAACGCCTGCTTGACCTGCCCCAGGATCTCGGTTTCCCCCACGACCATGGAGTCGAGGCTGGAGGCGACGGTCAGCAGATGCTCGGCGGCCTCGATGCCGGTCTTGACATAGAAGTGCGCATCCGCCGCGGCCGCCAGCCCGGCATCGGCGTTCTTCAGCAGCGACCGGGCAAGGTCCATGCGGCTGGCCGCCACGTCCACGCCGGCCAGGTAGAGCTCGGTGCGGTTGCAGGTCGACAGGAGCACCAGCCCGGCCCCGGGAAACGCGGCGGCCATGCGTTGCAGCGCGCCGGGGATTTCGGACGCGCGGAACGAAGCCTGCTCCCGGAGCTCGAGAGGGGCGGTCTTGAAGTTGATTCCCAGTACGGCTAGGTTCATGGCGTCAATGGGCCGGCAAAATCCCGACAAAGCTGTGCACGCTGCTGGTCACGAGGTGCACGCCGACAAAGGCAAACAGCAGGCAGAACAGCCCGGCGACCGTGACCACGGCCATGTTCCGGCCATGGCGGCCGATGCTGGCGCGCATGTGCACCAGCACGGCGAACAGGATCCACGTCACGGCAGTGGCGCCCACCTTCGGGTCGGTGAGCCACTCCTCGCCCCCGCTGTTGCGCCACACCTGCGTGATCCCCAGCAGGATGGAGCCGGTCAGCAGCAGGAAGCCGAGCCCCAGCAGCCGCCCCATGAGATGATCGAGCGTTTCCAGCGCGGGGAGCCGCTCCCAGGCCCGGCCGAACCGCTTGTGCTTCAGGTTTCCGTCCTGTGCGAGGTAGGCGGCGGCCAGCACGCTGGCGAGGCTCAGCAGGGCGTATCCGGCAAAGGCGAGGATCACGTGCAGCGCCAGCCACAGGTTCTGGATGGCCGGGGGCGGGCCGGCCTGGATGTACATGCCGGGAAAGCCGCACGCAAGCACGAGGGTCACGTACGGGATCAGGAGGCTGCCGATGCCGCGCGCCGGGCGCGTGAGCATCAGCAGGATGTATGCCGCCGAGAGGGCCAGGACATAGCAGGTCAGGGCTTCAAAGCCGTTGAAGGCCGGGATGGCGGCGGTCCGCACGGCGCGGACAGCCAGCACGCCGGCAAAAATGAGCCACCCCGCGGCCAGGAGCGCCAGTGGCGCGCGTTCGCCCCGCGGACGGGCACCGCGCAGCGAGACCACGGCCAGCACCGAGGAAGCCGCGTAGCATCCCAGGCCCAGAACGGCCACGATACGTTCCGTATCCAATTCCAATCCTCCGAAGAACGGCAGCCAGACAGGTCATGCGCTGCACGACAGGACTCATGAAGAACAAACATGATACTCCAGCATATCGACCGGTTCAAGGTTGTAACCGGCGCATCGGGTAGTCGGTTGGCGACAGGGGCCACCGCGTAATGCCTGACTGCGGCCGGCGAACCGGCCGCAGGGATGATATCTCCAGATAGGTGGGAATGTCATTGTTCCGTCGGGGCTGGTTTGTTACGGTACGGCATGTGGTTTGACCTGCAGAAGGGGTGTGCGGATGGGTGATCATCTGATCCTGGTTTGCCAGTGCGCGGGGCGCGACGTGGTGCCGGCGGACGTCAAGGCCCGCGTGTTGTCCGCCCTCGCCGCCGGGCCGGCGGACTTCACGGCGGTCAGCGATCTGTGCGGGTTGTGTGCGGTCCACGATCCGGCCCTGCTGGCGCTGGCCGCGAACACGACAACCCTGACCGTGGTGGCCTGTCATGCCCGCGCCGTGCGGGGGCTGTTGCAGGCCGCCGGCGTGCAGCCCGCCGGCGGCTTGCGCGTGCTGGACATGCGTGCGCAGACGGCAGCCGCCATTCTGGAACAACTTGCGGCCACGCCGGCCGGAGCGTCGACGCCGCCTGCCGCCGCGGCGCGGCCGGATGTGCCGCCGGCGCCTGCCGCGGATGGCTGGCCGCCCTGGTTCCCGGTGATTGACAAGGAACGCTGCCGGCAGTGCCGGCAGTGCCTGAGCTTCTGCCTCTTTGGCGTGTATGCGCTGTCGCCTGACGGGCAGGTGTACGTGGCCAATCCGCAGAACTGCAAGAACAACTGCCCGGCCTGCTCGCGCATCTGCCCGGAAGTGGCGATCATGTTTCCGAAGCTGGACGAGGCCGAAGGCCCGCTCAACGGCGGGGAGATCGGCGACGAGACCGCGCTCAAGGCGCGGGCAAAAGTCAATGTCCAGGAGATCCTGGGCAGCGATGTGTATGCCGCCCTGGCCGAGCGCCGCCGCCTGGCGCAGGCGCGCCGCCTGCGGCGCCCGGCCGCGGTCGCGCAGGCAGAACGCGAGCGCGCCGCCCACCAAAACTAAAATGCTGGGATACGATCGCGCCACGGGGTGGCGCTCCCGCAAATGGACTTGTTTCTAATGCTGCGGGAGCGTCACGGTTGTGGGAGCGCCACCCCGTGGCGCGATGTACGTGCTGCGAAGACGGTTGAGACAGGTTGAAAGAGGGGTTCTGATGTCCATGCGCTTCGCCAAACGGATGCTTACCGAGCCCGACAAGCGGGTGCTGTGGAAGTTCATGTGGAACTTCGGCTGGAAGGGGATGCGCGCGGTCGATGGGTTTCAGAAGCGGCTCAAGCAGGGGCGTTTTTTCCCGGCCTTTCTTTTCCTTTCCGTCACGGACCAGTGCAACCTTTCCTGCCAGGGATGCTGGGTGACCCCCTGTTCGCCGCGCCGCGAACTCTCCCTGGAGTCGCTGGATGCGATCGTGCAGCAGTGCAAGCAGCAGGGCTCCTTCTTCTTCGGCATCCTCGGCGGCGAGCCGCTGCTTCACAAGGGGCTGTTCGAACTCTTTGCGCGCCACCCCGACGCCTATTTCGTGCTCTTCACCAACGGCACGCTGATCACGGACGAGATCGCGCGCGAGCTGCGCCGCCTGGGCAATGTCAGCCCGCTGATCAGCATCGAGGGGTCGAGCACGGTCAGCGACGAGCGGCGCGGCGGGCTCGACGTCTTCGAACGCACCATGGCCGGCCTTGAACAGTGCCGTCGCCACCGGCTGGTGATTGGCGCGGCCACCAGCGTCTGCCGCTCCAACCTGACTGACCTGGTGACGGACACGTTTATTGAGGACCTGGCCCGGCGCGGCGTCCATTACCTCTGGTACTACATCTACCGGCCCGTGGGGCCCAAGCCGGCGCCGGAGCTGGCCCTGTCGCCGGAGCAGATCGTGGACGTGCGCCGCTTCATCGTGAATTCCCGCGCGCGTGCCCCGCTGGCGGTTGTGGACGCCTACTGGGATGCCGACGGCCAGGCGCTGTGTCCGGCTGCTGTGGGCATGGCCCACCACATCGGCCCCGGCGGCGAGATCGAGCCGTGTCCGCCGCTGCAGTTCGCGCTGGACCACATCAACGACGGCCGGCCGCTGGCCGAGATTTTTGACCAGTCGGCCTTCCTGAAAGCCTTCCGGGAGTTTTCCAGCCGGTCGACGCGCGGGTGCATCATCATGGAGCAGCCCGAGCAGCTGCGGGCGTTTCTTCAGGCCCAGGGAGCCCGCGACTCCAGCGGACGGTCCACCGGGTACGCGGAGCTGGCGGCCATGTGCCCACACACAAGCCACCACGTGCCGTCCCAAGAGATTCCGGAAACAAACTTCGCCTACCGCTTTGC
>JBAWXQ010000132.1:0-7449 GCA_037144015.1 bacterium | reverse complement strand
GCTGCCGCATGCCCTACACCTGCCCCCGCGGCCGCCCCACCATGATCCTCACGCCGTACCGCGAACTGGCACGGAAGTTCGGACGGGAGTAGCGCGTTTCATGCTTTGGTTGTTGACTATATGCCTGCATATTCGCTACCGTTGTGATGTCACTCATGTATGCAAGGAGCGCGCCATGATCGCACAAATGACATTGCGACAGGTTCCGGATGCGGTAGGGGAAGGCCTGCGCGTCAGGGCAAGAAAGGAAGGCCGCAGTCTGAACCGGGCCGCCATCGAACTGCTCGAGCAGGCGCTGGGGATCCGGGCGACGGATGCCCGGAAGCGCGACCTGTCCAGTTTTGCGGGACAATGGAATCGTGAGGAATGTCGCATATTTGAACGCAATACGCGGATATTCGAGAAGATCGACGCGGAGGTGTGGTCAACATGAGGGTCTGCATGGACACGAACGCCTACAGCCGGTTGATGGGCGGCCATGCACCCGTGGCGCGACTGCTGGAATCCGCCAGTGAAGTGCTGGTGCCCGCGACGGTTCTCGGCGAATTGCATGCCGGCTTTGAACGGGGGGTGCGGCGGGACGTCAACCGGCGACAACTCGCCGAATTCCTGGCCCTGCCGGGTGTTGATCTCATTGCCGTGACCGCCGGGATTGCCGAACGGTACGGCATTCTTGTCGGCCAGTTGACCCGCAAGGGGACGCCCATCCCGACCAACGACATCTGGATAGCCGCCGCCGCGTTGGAGACCGGCACCCGCCTTTTGACCTATGATGCGCATTTTGAACACATTCCCGGGCTCATCGTATTGCATCCGTAGTGGGATTTCAGGGTCGGCCCTAGAAATTAGCCCAAGGCGGGCGTCAACCCGCAACCGAATGAATGAACAAATCAAGGACACCGAGAGCACAGAGAGGAACTGAGACCACAGAGAAATTCCCCGACTGCGGCCGGCGAGCCGGCCGCAGCAGCATGACTTTCTCTCTGTGCTCTCTTTCTTTCTCTGTGGCCTCTGTGTCCATCCACTTGATCATGCAACATGCGACGCATATGCATCGCATGTTATAACGGAACAATGTAAGCGTGGCGACTACGTGTACCTGCCACAACTGTTCTTCAATCGGTGGACGATTACGGCGACGATAGCGGTGGACGATTGTCTTGCCCCCTCTCCTCTTCCTCCGTTCTCCTCAACCGGTTCCGCCCGCCGCCCATGCCGCTGCAAATGCTCTCGACACCACGCGCCCGCGAGCCTATCTTTCGCGGCGTGCCACTGAGCGATGCCAGGCTGCGTAGCGATCCGAACATCCGCCTGCGGTGTCCGCACTGCGGGCATGTCTTTCCGCGGCAGGACAAGGGGCGGTGTCCGGCGTGCGAGCAGGTGATCCTGATCCCGCCGGCGGCGCGCAAAAACGTCGAAACCATGCGCGACCGCTGCATCCGGATCAGCCGCGACCGGCGCGAGCGTTTGGCCAAAATGCAGCGCGGCGGCAACCTGCTAGCCACCCCGCGGATGCGCCGCACCCTCGCGATTGTCTCCTTCGTGGTGCTCGGCGTGCTGCTGCCGATGGACTACATGTTGCGCCGGAGCGGCAGCCAGACGCCGGCGCTTTCGTACGATGGCCGCACCCGCCAGACGCTGGGCGTGCTGCGCACCCAGCTGGAGTGCTTCCGCCGGGATTGCGGGCGCTATCCGACCGAGGCCGAGGGGCTGTGGGCGCTGGTGCTGAACCCCGGCCTGACCAACTGGTTCGGGCCGTATCTTCAGAAGGTGCCGCCGGATCTCTGGCGGCACCGCTACTACTACAGCCAGACCCATGACGCCGTCTGCCTCTGGTCATCCGGGCCTGACGGCCTGTCGGGCACGGCCGACGACATTCCGGCGCCTCCGCCAGACCTTGTCTACGTGGTCACCACGGCCACAAACGGGCCGCCCGTGCAGGCCGGCGAGGAGACGATCATCGAGATCATCACCTCGCAGCGGGCGCAGGAGCTGATCCGGCAGTCGCAGACGAACCAGGCAGCGGCAGAAGAAGTGAGCGGCAAACCGTGAGCCGTGCGAGCCCGCCTGGCCTCGCGGAATTCCGCCAAAGTCTCATACTTTCGAAAGTATGAGACTACGTACATGGCTTCATACGTCCACCAACGTATTCTCGTAATCGTCCTCGTCTGCGAACCGATGTTCGACGACCGCCAATCACTTCCCTACGGGCAGGTACCGGTAGTAGACCTCGAGCATGAGCGCGCCGTAGCAGGTATCTTGAATCACGGCTTCCCGGGGGTCGCCGCGGCGTTCCCAGCAACCCTGGTCAACCCAGCCAGTCATCATCGTGCGCTGCCGGGTCTGGCTGCCGGCGAGTTTTCCTGCCATCGCCTTGTTCCAGGCGCGGAAGGATTCCTCGCCGGCCTGGAACCGGGCCTGGGTCAGGTTCCAGGCGGCCTCGAACCGGCTGGCGCCGGGAGCCAGCGGCGCTTCCTCGATGGCCTGGCTGAAGGTGTTGGTGGAGAGAAGCTCCAGCGTCTTCTGCGCCTCCGTCACATGGGCCGTGCCGAGAAACTGCAACCCGGCCACGCCGGCGCCGGAGACGCTTGTCCGGCCCGGGCCGGACTCGCCGAATCCGCCGCCGGGATCGGCATTCTGGCGCAGCGCAAAGGAGGCCTTGTCAATGGCGCGCTCCAGGCCGGGCACCTCGAGCCTGGCCATGCGGGCGGCGACGAGCGCCTGCGCGCACCAGTTCATGTAGCTGGTATCGTCACGCGCCGCCTGGTCGAGGTTGTAGCTGAACCCGCCGCCCGGGTGCTGCCCCTTGACGATACGCGCGGCCGCCTTTTCCGCCGCCTTCGCGACCTCCGGATCCAGCGTCAGGCCATAGGCTTCGGCCAGGGCCAGCGCGGCAATGGGTTGCGTGTAGTCGCGGGCATCGCGCCCCTTGAAGCGGCCGTCCTCCTCCTGGTTATTGAGCAGCCAGCGGACTGCCTTATGAACATTGGTGCCGTAGACGGCCGAGGCGGGCGTTTCGCCATGTCCCAGGTAAGCCAGCGTGGCCAGGGCTGTCAGCGCGGGGGTCGCGATCTCCTTCGAGCCCTTCCAGGACCCATCCGCCTGCTGTTCGCGCTGCAGCCAGTTCAGTGCCGCCAGCACGGCCTGGTCGGTCGGAAACCGGACCACTCCATCCTTTTTCACCCAGGCGCCCCAGCGGACCAGCGCATTGGTGATGCCGGCAGGCGTGCGGGCCGTGAACGTCTTCATGAAGGGCGTCGGCACGGGAGCAACCGGCGCCGGGGTTACCGGAGCTGTCGCCGCAGCGGGAGCAGCGGCCACAGCCGGAGGGGCAGCCACAGCCGGAGCAGCGGCCACAGCCGGAGCCGCGGGAGCAGCCGGAGCCGCGGGAGCAGCGGCCACCGTGTTGGTCGCATGCGCCACGGTTTGTGTGCCGCCAAACGCTGGCGGCCGGTCCGCGGCCGGCCTGCCGGCGTCCGGCTTTGCACTCTGCCCCATGGCTGCCAGCACGAGCCAGCCTGCGGTTCCGGCGGCAATAGAAACGGCTTTCATGGTGCTCCTTGTCTGCTGTTGCTGAGTCCTGTCTGCTTCGCCTTCCGGTGTTGCCTGCGCTTCACGGCAGCAGCTGCCGGAACCGGTCGGCCGCAGCCTGCCAGGCCTGCGCGGCTGCGGGCAGAAACTCCCGGATGGGAAACGCCGCCCGGATCAGCGGCTGAGCCCTGGCGAGATCCGGAATGATTCCGACGCCCATGGCCTGCACCATCAAGTTGCCGACGGCGGTCGCGTCCTCCGGGCCGGCCAGCACGCGGATCCCCACGGCGTTGGCCGCAAACTGGTTGAGGATCTCATCCTTGCTGCCCCCGCCGACAATGTGCACCACCTCGGTGCGCGTGCCCGTGACCGCCTCGATCTGCTCGTTGACAAACCGGTACTTGAGCGCCAGGCTTTCATACACGCACCGCAGGATGGCGCCGCGATCAGCCGGCGCCGACTGCCCGGTCCGGTCCAGGAAGGCGCGAATCGCCTGCTCCATGTCAGGCGGATTATAGAAGGTTGCGTCGTCCGGGTCGATCAGCAAGGCAAAGGGGGCTGACGCCATGGCCAGTCGCGTGACTTCGTCCCACGGCATGCGCTTGCCATCCGTCACGGTCCAGCGGCGCAGCAGCTCCTGCATGATCCACGTGCCCATGCAGTTCTTGAGCAGGCGCGTGTTGCCGATGCCGCCCTCATTGCTGAGGTTGGCGGCCAGGGCGGCATCGCTGGTGACGGGGTGGCGCACCAGCCGCCCGACGAGCGACCACGTGCCCGAGCTGATGATCAGCGCCCGGCCCGGGTTTTTCACCGGTGCGGCGGCAAACGCGCTGGCCGTGTCGTGCGAGCCGACCGCCACAATGTCGGCCTCGTTCAGGCCCAGCGTGGCGGCCAGCGGCGCCTGCAGGCGGCCGATGCATGTGCCGGGGTCCACGATCTCGGGAAGCAGCTTGCGCGGAATACCCAGCGCCTTCAGGATCGGACCGCTCCAGCGCCGGCGGCGCGCATCCATGAGCTGGGTGACGCTGGCAAAGGTCGAGTCCACCTGGGTGCAGCCGCCCAGGTAATAGTTGAAGACGGTCGGGATCGGCAGGTAGCGCACGCCGGCCTTGAGCAGGTCCCGGCGGTGCGTGAGAAACCAGAGCAGCTGGTTGCTCACGTTGAACGGCTGGAAATGGATCCCGGTGATCTCATAGATGCGGCGCGCGCCCATGCGGGCCTTCACGGCCGCGATCATGTTATCGAGCCGGTGGTCGCGGTAGCAGTACACCTTGCCGAGCATCTCGCCGTCCGCGCTGAAAAACTGGCCGTCGGCGCCCCAGGTGTCGATCCCGATGGAATCCACGCGGGTGCCCACGTCGCGGCGGAAAGCCTGCAGTCCGCGGAGGATCTGCTGGTAGATCAGGGTGTCGTCCCAGCAGGTGCGCTCCGTGACCGCATCGGTGCGGT
The DNA here is from genome assembly GCA_037144015.1 of bacterium. GTDB lineage: Bacteria > Verrucomicrobiota > Kiritimatiellia > RFP12 > CAIWXQ01 > CAIWXQ01. The sequence goes on along the minus strand of JBAWXQ010000132.1, from coordinate 2,469 downwards.
CGGGGAGAAAGAACGGCACCCCCTCGTGCGGAAAGCGGTGGATCTCCTCCATGCGGAAACCGCCGGCCGCAAAGGAGCCGACAAAGCACTTGCCTCCCGACGCACCCAGATCCACGGCGAACAGTCTCTTCTCGATCATGCACAACCTCTCTTTTTCCGTACTCACCCGGCCGCAAACAAATTTCCCGCGCACAGCCTTCCCTCCGGATCCAGCACGCGCTTGAGCGCGCGCATCTGTGCGATCCCCTCCGTGCCGTACATTACCTGCAGCAGGTTGACCTTGAGCTTGCCGATGCCATGCTCGGCGGAAACGCTGCCGCCCCAGGCCACCACCTGCCGCGCCCACGATTCGTAGAGCGCCTTCCCCAGCGCGTACTCCTGCATGTCCCGCGGCAGGATGTTGACATGCACGTGGTTGTCGCCGATGTGCCCGAACACCACATATTCCAGCCCTGCCTCCGCAAGGTCGCGGCGGTACATCGCCATCACCGGCCGCAGGAAGGCATCCGGCACCGACAGGTCGGTGCCGAGCTTGGTCAGCCCCGGATGCCGGAGCTGGCGCTCGCCGATGCGCCGGTTCACCTGCTCGGGCGCGGCATGTCGGAACTCCTTGATCCGCTGCAGCCCGCCTTTGTCCAGCGTGGCCCACGTGTCTTCCGCGCTGCCGCCGTGCGCGGCCAGCCACTGCGCCAGGTCCGCGCTGCTCGCCTCGGCGGCATCGTCATCCGCCAGCGCATATTCCAAATAAACCGCCTGGTTCCAGCCGTCTTTCAGCTGTGGCAGGTGGGTGCCGCTGGCGCGCGCCTGCCGCAGCAGGTTGAGCACGCCGGGATCGAAATACTCGACGGCCACCGGCCGCGCCGCGCCGCCTTGCCGGGGGTGGCGCACCCACTCCACCAGGTCCAGCGCGCACGCCTCGCCGGGCAGAAAGCAAACCACGCCCAGCATCACGGGAAGGCCCGGGCGGAGCGTCAGCACGATTTCCGCGATGACCCCGAGCGTCCCTTCGCTGCCGACGAACAGGTCGACCAGGTCCATGCCGGGCGCCGCGTGATAGCCGGCGGCGTTCTTGACCCCGGGGAGGTTGTAGGCCGGCACGCGGCCGGCCAGCACACGGCCGCTGCGCGTCGTCAGGCGGAACTCCCGCCCGGCGGCACGCTGCACGCCGCGCTCCAGGTCCAGCAGGTCGCCATCGGCCAGCGCCACGGTGAGCGCATGCACGTGCGCCCGCGTGGCGCCATAGGCGAACGAGCAGGCGCCCGAGGCGTTGCACGCCACCATGCCGCCAATGGAGGCCGAGCTTTCCGTGGGGTCGGGCGTGAACAGCCAGCGCTCGGCGCGCAGGCGCTGGAGCGCCGCGAGGCTGACCGCATGCCAGCCGGAGGTATCGACGGCGGCACCGTCGAGGAAGGCGCGCAGCGCGCTGAGCGTGACGCCCGGCTGCACGCGCACGCGGGCGTTGCCGGCGGCGTCCAGCGACACGTCGAGGATGTGGTCCAGGCGCGCCAGGCTCAGCACCAGCCCGCCGTCCGGAACCGCGCCCGCCGCGATGCCGGTGCGCGCGCCCTGGATCGTCACACGGCTGCCCTGCTTTGCCGCCAGCCGCAGCAGGGCGCAGGCTTCTTCCATCGAGGCGGGAAAGGCAATGCCGTCGGCTGTGCCGGTGCGCCGGGATTCATCCCGCAGCCCGTCCGGGAAGTTGCGCGCGACATCGGCAATGAATCTGGCGGGCTGGCTTGGCATGGGCGATCCGGAAGGCAAATAACAGACCGTATCTTATTGCGATGGCGGCGACTTGACCAGCGTCCAGATTGCACCTCAAGGCGGGCGACGGCCCGCAACCCAACAATTGTACAGGTCTAGGACACCGAGAGCACAGAGAAGGCAGAGACCACAGAGAAACTTCTTTTCGCGGTCGAGATCCGAACCAAGGCAGCTGGAAATTGACTCTGTGCTCTCCTTTGATCTCGGTGCCCTCTGTGTCCTTACCGTTGCATGAACAATCATGCGACGCATCGCATGATCGAAACGGTATTATCCCAGGAACGAGCAGACATACTCGCAGATGCCGGCGTCGACGGCGATGTCGAATCCGGACTTGGCCGGCACATCGAAGGCCTGTCCGGCGGTGTACGACGCAGCCTCCGCCTGCCCGGCGAGCTTCACCGTGCACGCGCCGGACGTAATCTCCATGCGCTCGGCCTTGTCCGTGTTGAAGTGGAACTGGCCGGGGTAGATGAGCCCCAGCGTCTTGCGGCTGCCGTCCGGCAGCAGGATGGCGTGGCTGACCACGCGTCCATCGAAGAAGACGTTGGCCTTGACCACGGCGGTGACATCGCAAAATTCGGTCGGTGTTTTCATGAAGCCAGTTTTCGACAACCCGCTGCCGGCGTCAAGGCGGAAAGGCCCTCAACCGGCAGTCGGTTGGCGACAGGGGGCGGCGGTTTCATGCGAGGGTAAGCGGAAGGC
>JBAWXQ010000131.1:0-7619 GCA_037144015.1 bacterium | reverse complement strand
TCATCGCGCTGCTGGACGAACAGCACCGCATCCTCCGCAAAGTCGAACGCTACGCCGCTGGCGCGGTCTGCCAGCCCGTGAACTGGACCGGCGACGGCCGGGAACTGATCGCCTTCTCACCGCGCCTCGGCGATGGCGGACTCTGGAACGAACACTTCGATCTGGTCGTTCCGTTCCCGAACGACCGTCGCCCCGGCAAGTACATGGAAGTCCATGATGTGCTGGGACTGGGAATGGACCAGATTGTGGTGTGGGACGAGGAGCGGCTGCATGTGTACGGTCCGGCGACTCTTCCCCGCACGACACGCCGCCGCTACGCGCCGGTGCGCTCCTGGCCGAACACGTCCAACTACCAGGTGAACTTTTCGCTGCCAAGGTGGACCGGAACGGTCGAGAGGTTATGAGACTATGAGAAGAGAAATCGGTTGACGATTACGGGCGACGATTACGGTGGACGGTGTCCTTTCTCCCTCGTAATCCGTAATCGTCGCCCATAATCGTCAACCGAATCGGACAGTAAGTTCCACGTGACCCTGTTCCGCCAGCTTTGACAGAACCCAACTAACGAGACTAAGAAACCATGAAAGCGAAACCCGTACTCAAGGTGGCCACGGTCCAGTTTGAAATGAAACAGGACGACAAGGCCGCCAATCTGGCGACCATGGCGCGCTTCATCGCGCGCGCCGCCGCGGAGGGGGCCGACATCGTCGCCTTCCCGGAGATGTGCCTGACCGGGTACAACTATCTCTTCGAATGCACGCCAAGGAAGCTGAACGCGATCGGCGAGGACGCGGCGCGCGGCCCGTCGGTGCGTAAGGTTTACGCCATGGCGAAGCGGCACGGGATCGTTGTCGCGTTCGGTCTGCTGGAGAAGGCGGCGGACGGCCTGTTCAACACCTATGTCGTGGTCACGCCCGACCGCGGCGTGATCTTCAAGCACCGCAAGATCCATGCGTTCGAGAACTCCGCCATCAGCCAGGGCAGCCAACTCGATGTGTTCGAACTCTTCGGGTGGAAGATGGGCGTGCTGATCTGCTACGACAACAATCTGCCCGAGAACCCCCGCGTACTCTGCCTGAAGGGCGCGGAGGTGATCTTCGCGCCGCACCAGACCGGCGCCTTCGACATGTCGTCGCGCGGCATGGGGCGCATCCCTCTGGATCTCTGGCGCAACCGTGATCGCGATCCCGCCTCGCTGCAACAGGCGATCGAGGGGCCCAAGGGTTACCAGTGGATCGCCAAGTGGCTGCCGTCGCGGCCGTATGACAACAACCTGTTCTACGTCTTCGCCAACGGCGTGGGCATCGACGGCCCGGAAGTGCGCGTCGGCTGCAGCATGATCCTCGACCCCGAGGGGATCATTCTGGCCGAGACGAAGCGGGCCGGGGATGACATGATCGTGGCGTCGCTGAACCGGGATGCGCGCGTCCGCACGGTTTGCAGCGGCCACCTGAAGGCGCGCCGTCCAAGCATGTACGGCAAGATCGTGGAAGCCGTTACGGAACTCGACACGCGCAGCGTGCGCAACGAACTGACCAGCCACAAGATCAAATGATGGCGAAGAGAACGTCAGACATGTCAAATCAATTTTATTCACCGCGCATCGTCGGCGAACGGCGCGCGGACGTCTCCGGTCTCGAAAACCTGCTCGCCTCACCGCCTTTCGCCGGCCGCCAGGGAGAGTCGCTGGCTCTGGCCCTCTATGACTACCTGACCAGCCCCGTCGACGGCGTCTGGCATGGCTGGCCGCCGAACGAACGCGCCGGCGAACCGGTCGGCTGGGGCGACGTGAGCGACCCGGTGAAAACGCTGAACGTCTATGGCTGGGCCATCTGCGGTCAGAGCGCGGAGTTGCTCCACGGCCTGTATCGCGCCGCCGGTCTGCCGGCCCGGATCCGCGGCCTTCCGGGGCACAACGTGTGCGAGGTTTTCTACGACGGACGCTGGCATCTTCTCGACGCGGACATGCGCTCGTGGTTCCGCGCGCCGGATGGACATATCGTCGACGTCGATGAACTGACGCAGAACGCCCGGGCGCTCATCGTCGAGAACACGAACAAATCCAACCCCTGCAATCTTCCGGACCGGAGCCTGGACGATTACGCGAAGATGTACGAGCAAGCCAGGAAGGAAGGCGCGAGCATCTTCCCGCATTGGGCCACGCGGGCCCACACCATGGACTTCATGCTGCGTCCCGGCGAGACCCTGATCCGTTCGCAAGTCCACGAGGGCCGCTTTCATCTGCCGAAGACCTGGCGCGAACTCCTGCGCGGTTCCGCCGGACACGAGTGGCAGGGCCTGCCGCGGGAACGTTTCGCGCCCTTCCGCACCATCGGCAACGGACGCTGGACCTATGCCCCGGACCTCACCGACCGTTCGCGCGATTTCGAGCTCGGCGTGTGGCACCGCGAGGGACTGGCCCAGGACGCACGGGGGCTGAGAGGTCCCGGCACGGCGATCTTTCGCATCCAGTCCCCCTACCCTTTCTGCGGCCTGCCCGACGCCACGCATCCAGACGTGCCACCGTCCAATGGCGTCTGGCTGTCGCTTTCCGGCAAAGGCGCAGTGTCCGCCGAGGTGACGGATTCGGAGGGCCGCTACGTCACCGTCGCCGCGACGAACGGCACCTTCGCCCTGAAACCCGATGTCACGCCCCTGCTCGACGCGCGGTACGGTGCGCTGATCCGCCTGACGCTTGCCGCCGGATCGCAACTCGAGACATTCGCCTTGGATGGCTTTCTCATGACCGCTCCGCTCTCCCTGCCGCGCCTCGCGGAGGGCCGGAACCGGATGGAACTGCGAAGTGGCGACAAGTTCGGCAAGCACACCGTGCCGTGGACCGTGCCCGTGGATTTCCGATCCGAGGCGGCGTTGCGTCAAACGCTGGTCCGGCTGGAGGCCGGCGCCCTGCAAGCCTGGAAACGGGACCGCCTGCGGATTGCGCCCGCGGCTGCGGGACCGGCGCAAGCCATATTCCGTTTCGACGCCCCAGAGTCGGGACGCTTCGCCTGGGCCTATGCGATCGCCACCGTGCCGGAAGGCCCGACGAACACCCCGCCCCGACAGGCGGAAATGGCCTTGAGCATGGATGGCGTGTCCTGGACCAACGTCGCCAGAGTGGCGATCCCCGCCACCCCGTTGCAATGGGATGCCAGTCTCGACGGCGAAATCGTCCCGTCCGCGGCCGCCCCGGCCCTCTGGCTGCGCGTAACCAGCGACACCGGCATCATCGCCCTCGAGTTCGCGGGCCATCTGGAGGCGCCGCCCTCCACCGGCGACCTGCGCATCACGCACCGCTGGACCGAAGATGGCGTTCCACGCGAGTTCACGGCGCCGCCCGGACAGGCGGGGTACGAGATCATGTGCGGCAGGAATCCTCAGGCGCACACGATCGAGATGCGGGCGCCTGCGAGCAAGCGAAGTGGCCAATGACCCGGTCTGATACAATTCTTTTTTCACTTTGGCCGGGGAACGACAGGCTGGAAGCGTGCCGCCACGGGGCCGGACCATCCTGTCCCGCGGGGGCGGAGGTCCCGCCCGCCCATTCTGCGACAACGTACAAGAGGAAAACAGTTCAAGAATAGGAGACCGCATCATGACAAACACCAATAGACATTCCCCTTCCCGTCACCACCTGCTTTTCACAGCGTTTCTCGCCTGCCTGCTCCTGACGGCAGCGACTTCGTTCGCCGCGGACATGGGTTCCGTGGCACTCCGGGCCAATCGCCACGCCTCCATCTCGGACCACTCGGCCGAGCGCGACAAGGTGCAAGGCAACCGTGGAACGATGAAGATCAAGTTCTTCGAGGAATTCGGCCTCGTCGGCTTCGACGCGGCCGCGCTCAAAGGAAAGAAGATCAAGAGCGCCGTGCTCTGCGTCAAGCCGGCCGGGGGCCAGCAGTTCAACCTCAACGGCGGCACGGATCTGTCGTGGATCTCCGTTTCATCCGTTTCCCAGGACTGGGATGTGAACAAGGTCTGCGCCAACCGCTGTGGATTGCGGGACGACTGGGGTTGGGCGGGCGCGCGGATCTACGACGTCGTGCTCGGCAATGGCAACACCCTGCGCTGCAACGGGCGCCTGCAACCATCCGGCGGCGTCCACAAAATGCCGCTCGACCCGAAACTGGTCGAGGCCCTGGTGGCCGGGGCCAGTTCCGGTTTGTTCATCGCCGACGGCTCAACCTCCTACACCATGAACTGCAAGATTGCCGGTGATGTGACGATCGAGGTGACACCGGAAGGCGCCGACACGCAAGCCCCGGCCCCGCTGAGCGACCTCAAGGCGGTGCCGGCGCCCAACCTGGCCACGACTGAATACGGCGCCGTTATGCTTTCGGTTACCGCGCCGAAGGACGCGCTCACGTATGACATCAGCGCAAACGGCCAGAAACTGCCGCGCTGGCAGATCCCGTTTGCCGTTCCCGGCGCAACACAGGTCTTCCCCCTGGTGGATCTGCCGCCATCCGCCGACACACGCATCGAAGTCGCGTCGGTGGACGCCGCGGGAAACCGGTCGAGTCCGGTCGCGGTCTCCTGCAAGAGCAGCCCGGCGCTCACAGTCCCGCGACTGCCCGAGCCCGACTTCAAGCCCGCCGCCGGCGAACCGAAATCGCTGGGTGCGGCCAAGGTGTACGCCTTCCCGGAAGTAACCGAGATCGACGCCGTGACCGGCAAGGTGTTGAACGAGAAGCAGACGGACTTCAGCCGCGCCAACCCGGTCTGGGACGGCGCCTCGGGCACCGTACGCCTGGCTGCCGCCCGTGGCGAAATCGCGAGCTTTCAGCTTGCGATTGAAGGCCGCATCAAGGGGGTCACGATCGCCCTGTCGGATCTGGCCGGCCCCGGCAAGGTCGACAAGCGCAACACGCGCCTATGGCGCAACTGGTACGTGAAGAACCAGCCGGAATACGCCCTGCCGTTCACGGGCGCCGTGGACTGCCCCATGGAAGACAACGCCGTTGCCGGCCAGACGCACCAGGCGGTAACAGTGGATTACTTCATCCCCGCAACCACTCCACCCGGCAACTACGCCGGCACGGTTACGCTTGCCGCCGGCGGCGTCAGCGTCAGGCTTCCCTTGAAGATCAAGGTTTACCCGGCCGTGATTCCTGACGACATCCATTTCAACCCCGAACTGAACTGCTACGGCGGCCCCGGCCAGGCCGGCAGCGACCAGTTCAAAAACAGCTTCCGCATCGCGCACTACAACCGTTGCACCATCAACCGGGTGCCCTACAGCCAGAGCGGCAGGGTTCATGACGACTACGTGCCGGCGGTGGATGCAACGGGCAGGGTCACCGACTGGGCGAACTTCGACACCAACCTCGGCGGACTTCTGGACGGCTCGTGGTTCAAGGACAACCCCCGCGCCGGCGTGCCGGTGGCAAGCCTCTATCTCCCGCAATTCGAGGGGTGGCCCCTGGATTTCCAGAAACACTACCAGCCGGGCCCTGGGGTTCCTCCCGCCTCCAGAAATCATGATGACAACGTCAAGCATCACATCCTGGCCAGGCCGATCGAGGAAGCCATTGACCCGGCCTTCAAGGCGGCCTTCGTCACCAACGTGCGCGATTTTTACGAGCATGCCCGTAAGAAGGGCTGGAACCGCACCGCGTTCCAGTGCTACCTGAACAACAAAGCGAATTTCGGCTACACGCGGTGGACGCTGGACGAACCGAGCATCTACCGCGACTGGGAGGCACTGAACTTCTTCGGCGCGCTCTGGAAGCAGGGCATCAACGATCCGGCAGTCTATACGCCCCAGTGGCACGCCAGCTTGTTCCGGGTGGGCCTGGGCGAGATGAAACGTGACCGCCCCACGTTCCTGTTCCGAGGCGACATCTCCCGCCCGACGTGGCAGGGCAACCTGTCGGACGGCCTCATGAACATCACGTACCTGGGCGGCGGCGGGTTCGACATGCCCCGCCTGATCCAGAATCACAAGCGGCGGATGCCTTCCATCATGTATGCCTACGGCGGCTGCGCCCCCTTTGAAAAGAGCAACTGGGAGAATGCCGCCTGGTGTCTTCAGGCCTATGCCAGCGAGTCCGACGGCGTGCTGCCCTGGCAGTCGCTCGGCACAGGGCTGACAAATCCCGATCCCGATGGCGGCAACGCGGTCATCACCGACGCCGGCGGGCAATACGGCCATGCGGTCGGGTCCTTGCGTCTGCACGGGCTGCGCCGTGGCGCGCAGGACTGCGAGCTGCTCCGCCTGCTGCAGATCAGAAATGGCTGGTCTCGACAGCACATCGGTCTGCTGGTTTCGCAGAAAGTGCCGCTCACAAGCGAATACAAGCAGCGGTTCACCGACGACGCCGCCGCCGTATCCTTCGGGCAACTGAGCAGCCAAGGGTTTGTTGAGATGAAGGAAGGCGTGCTGAAATTGTTGGAGGACAGGTAAGTTATGCGTTGTGGCGGCAGGCCTTTCACGCGGGGTGATTGCGGACAAGCGCATGCGTACATCCGGATGCACCTGGCGGGGGGCCGCCTCTTTCAGCAAACAGTGCTTCGGTGGGCCGGCGCATTTCGATCCATTGTTCGTGACGTTTTCGCGCATGTGGTTGTGCGAGCCGAAACGCGCGACGTGCCTCCGCGTTTGGCGCGATACCTGCTTATTCTTTAGGGAGCTTTGAGCGGCGATACTGGCGATACTACAGAAAAAAGAGGAAACAGGTTATGGATGCAACGACACAGACAACGCAATCGCTTTGGCAACTGGTTTCCCATTCCGTTGAGATTTCGGGCGGGGTGGAGAAGGCCGTGCTGCTGCTCCTGGCGGCGCTCTCGGTGCTCTCTTGGGCGCTGATTCTTTACAAGGTCCGGCTGGTCCGGCGCACGGCGGCGGATAATGCCCGCTTCCTGGAGATGTTCGCGGATGCCAACCACACAGGTTCCGTGTTGCGCGAGGGGGTGCGGTTCCCGAACGCGCTGATGTTCACCGTGTTCCAGGCCGGCATCGAACGGTGGCGAGACGATCGCGATGTCGCGGTTCCCTCGAACGACCGACCGACCGCGGCGGATCTCGTGCTGCGCACGCCGAAGAGCCTTGACGAGAAGGTGCTGCAATCCATGCAGCACACGGCGCAGGAGGAGTTCTCGCGCATGTTCAATGGCCTGGACATCCTGGCCTCGATCGGCAGTTCGTCGCCCTTCATCGGCCTGCTCGGCACGGTGTGGGGCATCATGGCGACCTTCCAGGCGCTGAGCGGCGCCAAGTCCGCCAGCCTGCAGGTGGTGGCCCCGGGGATCGCCTCGGCGCTGATCGCCACAGCCATGGGACTTTTCGTGGCCATCCCCGCGGTGGTGGCGTACAACTGGATCATGGCGCGCTTGGACGACCTGCGTGAGAAGACCAACGCCTTCACAGAGAAGTCGTTCCTCCTGCTGCAGTCCAGCGGTGGCCTGACGTCAACGCCGGCGAAGACCGCGGCGAAGGGTTGAACGGAGTGATCTTATGGCAATGACCCTGGGAAGCAACAAGAGCGTGTCCGGGCGGCACCGGTCGAACTCGGAAATTAATGTCACGCCGATGGTGGACGTGATGCTCGTGCTGCTGGTGATATTTATGATCACCGCGCCGACGTTGAAGGAGGGTCTGGCAGTGGATATCCCGC
>JBAWXQ010000130.1:0-7640 GCA_037144015.1 bacterium | reverse complement strand
CACAGGCGCGGCAGGCGCAGGCTTCACTGCGGGCGCCGGCGCCACGGGTTTCGCAGGTTCTGCTGGCGCAACCGGCTCTGGCGCAACCCCCGGTGCGACCGGCGCGGCGGCGGGTGCGACCGGCGCGGCGGGCGCCGGCTCGGGCGTCGCAACAGGCTCGGGCGTGGCTGCAGCCGCAGGAACAACCGGGGTGGTGGCGCCAGAGGAAGTCGAGGCAGCGGCGGCGGCTTCATCCACGCGGGAGACCAGGTCGCCGGGGAGTTGCGACCGCCACATGCGCGCATCCACCACATGCTTGCCTTTGGGGAAGTTCCTGAGGTAGGTGTCGATGGCTTCCAGCGCGACATCGAACCGCTTAGCCTCGAGCAGCATGGGGACCATGTTCACGAAGGCTTCCTCGATGCAGGCGATGGTGCGCAGGTCAACGGCCTTCAGGTCGAAGAGGCGCTGGTAGGTTGCGAGCACCTTGCGCTTCTCGCCCATGGACTGCTGGATTTTGGCCAGATCCATGTCCGCCTCGGCGATCGGTCCGGGCTCCTTGAGGAACTGCCGGTAGGTGGACAAGGCCCCGATGGCCTGCTTGAACAGGTTGGTCCTGGGCGCGCCGGCGGGCGCCGCCTCGGCCTGGGCGAGATATGCGCGGCTGAGCACCTGGTTGGCCTCGGCCGTGTAGGGGCCGCGCGGGTATTTCTTCAGCATCTCGCTCACCGGAACCGCGGAAGCGGCCGCCTGATTGGCGCCGGAAAGCGCCCGGCCGAGGCCGATGGAGGCCTGCTCCCAGAGGGCGCGGTCCTTGGCCGGATCGGCCTTGGCGCGGGCCAGCTCAAAAGCCTTGACTGCGGCAGCGGGCTGCCTGCCTTCCAGAAGCAGCCGGTTGCCGACCGTGAGAAACTGCGAGGGTGAGTACTTCGGCGTGCCTTCGTCGGCCATCTTGGCGGCCAGCTCGACCGCCTTCTCGAATCGTCCGAGGTCCATCAGGCTCATGAACTGCACGTAGAAGATCCCGGAAATCTTGCCCGGATACTTCTTGTCCAGGGTGTCGAAGACCTTGTTGGCCTTCTCGGTCTGGTTCTGCAGGAAGTAGAGCGTGCCGATGTTGCTGAGCACGGATGGCGCCAGGTCCGAGTCCGGGTACTCCTTCAGGAAGGCCTCGAAGCTGCTGATCGCCTTGAGCTGGAACTCGGCCACCTGTTCCGGCGCGGGCTTCATCCGCGAATAGCAGTAGCCGCGGTAGAACAGCGCCGCCTCGCGCGACTTCCGGTTGCGCTCGCGGTCGTCGGCCGCGGCCCCGTAGGGGTTGTTGGGCTTGTCCAGGAGGTCGATGATCGTGTTGTACGAGGTGGCGGCGACCTCCCAGCTCTCCATCTTGCGGTGGGCGTCGGCCATGCGGACCAGCGCGCTGATCTTCTCGCTGCTGTCCGGCAGCAGGCCGAAGTAGGTCTTGAGGGTGGCCACGGCGTTGGAGTGGTCGTTCAGGCCGGACTGGCACATGGCCAGGCGGTTGAGGGCGTCGTTGTAGATCTTGCCCGGGCGGTTGTACTTGTCCGCCACCTTCTGGTACATGGGCGCGGCTTCCACGTAGTTGGTCACACGCAGCGCGGCGTCGCCCAGGCGCATCAGGATGGCCGGCGCCTGGTCGTGGGCGGCGAACCGCTCCGTGAACAGCACGTAGATCTCGCGGGAGCGTGGCCCCTGCCCCTCCTCCTGGTAGGTCTGCGCCACGCCCAGCAGGGCGTTGCCGGCGAAGTTCATCTTCTCGGGGTCGCGGTTGTAGCGCTCCGCCAGGTAGCCGATGGTGGCGCGGGCATAGAGCTCGTTGTTGTCATGCACGTAGCACTGTGCCAGCGTGCCGATGGCCGAGACCGCTTCCGGGTAGTTCGGTGCCACGTTGAGCGCCTGCACGAAATACCTGGCTGCCTCGCCGTAGTTGCTGTCCGCAAAGCGGGAGTGGGCGTCCTTGAAGCGGGTCGCCAGGACCGCGTTCATGTTCACGCTCTCCGGCACCTCGATCCCCCAGCCGCGCTCCTTGCCGATGGCCATGATCGACTCGATGTGCTGGCAGGCTTCCGGCCCCCAGGTGCTGGTGGGGTAGTTCTTGACGACCGTGAAGAACAGCCCGAGCGCCGCGCCGAACTGCTCCTTGGCGTCCGACTCCTTGTTGGCGGCCAGCGCCACCTGACCATCCTCCTCGTGGAGCGTGCCCATGAGGTACTTGCACTGCGCCATGGGGCTGTCGCGCAGCGCCTCGCGCGTCAGCGCAGCCAGGGCATCGGGCGCCGCCCGGGGGTTGCTCTCCTTGATGCTGTCCCGGATGGCCTGCTCCATCTGCTCGAGCATGGGGAGCTTCTCGGCCACCAGCTTGCGTGCCGAAGCCACGTTCTCGTTCAGCTTCCGGCTGTGGGCCAGCACCACCACGGCGCGCCCGAACAGGATGTCCTGCTCCCACATGACGTCGTTGCAGAGGTCGTAGGCCTCCTTGAGCACAGCCTTGCGTTCCTCGCCGGCGGGGAGCGTTTCCGCCACCTTGAGCAGCATCTCGGACATCTCCACCTCGACCGTGCGCCGCGTGTAGGCCTCGGGCTTGGCCGCCAGGATGTAGCGCATGGCCTTGACCGCGCCGCGGGTGTCGTTGCGGTTGAGCAGCATCTGGGAGTACTTGTAGGCCGAGTCCATGTAGAACTTGCGCAGCTCCGGCGGCGGGCCGTTCTTGGCGTAGGCGCCCATCACCGCGTCGTACCCCTCGCGGGCCTTCTGCAGCTTGGCGAACTGGTAGTAGCGGTCCGAGATCAGCAGCCGGGCCGACATGTACTCCACGGTGTTGGACGGGATCTTGGCCAGCTCGCCCTCGGCCGGCTCGAACCGGCCCTGCGAGGCAAAAGCATCGACCCGCAGTCGGGCGGCCGCGGCCCGGGCCTCGGGAAACTTCTTCTCCACCTCGGCCATGACGGCCGAGGCAAAGTCCGGCAGCCCAAGGTCCATCAGCCCGGTGGCGTACCGGATCTCGCGGTCCATCTCCGATTCCCGGGCCCCGGCGGGGCGCTCCGGATCGCCCTCGTCCTGCGCGCAGATCCTCGCCGGCGCCAGCAGAACCGCGACCACCACCACGCCGATCCACCCTGGCAAAGTAGTTTGTTTCATCGTGTTCACGTTGTATTTCCAGAACCTGTCCGCGTGCGAAACCTACCCAACACAGAAGATTTTCCGGAACGGAAAATCTAGCGGTCGCCGGACTTCAGGCGGCGCGCCCAGTCGCTCTCGGGATGCTCATTCATGCAAATGGTGCGCATCTTGGTGGCTGGTGCAATCTGCCCGAGATCGTCAAAGCACTGCGCCGCCTTGAAGAGCGCCTCGGCCCGGGCCTCCCGCACCAGGGGCTGCGGCCATCCCTTGAAGAGCACCACCGTGCGCAGGTAGCCATCGCGCAGCGCATCCTTGCTCTTGTTCTGCTTGCGGAGCAGCTCGCCGCGCAGGATGTTGGCGCGCGCCTGCCCGTCGGCCATGCCGGACTTGGCCGCCGCGACCAGCAGGTCCTCCAGCTTGTTGTTGCGTCCGGCGGAGAGCAGCGCCTGCCAGTAGGCGGGCGCCACTTCGCCGCCGAGCGCGAGTTCCGGACGCTTGTCAATCACGCGCTCGCAGGCGCGCACGGCCGGGTCCGGCTTGCCGTCGCGCAGGTAGGCCTCGGCCAGCCAGCGTGTAGCTGGCACATCCCACTGCAGCATGGCGTATTCCTGCACCAGCTTGTCGAGCGCGGCAATGGCCAGCGGGAACTTGTTTTCCCGGAACAACTGGACAGCCGGGCGATACTCAGCCGGCTCAGCCACGGCAATGGCCTTAACCGTCGCCAGGGGGACTTCCAGCTCGATCGCGGCATTGCCGCCGGCGGCGCCTGTGCTGCTCTTGACAATGTAAACCTTTGTCAGGGCCTTCCACCGGATCACACCCTTGAATGATTTCCCCTCGGTGTTGATGATCTCGCCGGGGGCCTCGGCTGCGGCCTGCACGGAGCCGGCAGTCAGCAGGAGAAGCGTGATCGAAAGCCCGATCCGCCTGACACGCATCCTTGTGGACCTCGTTGCCATCGCTCGATCCTCCAAACCCGATGCCGCCCTTGCCCTCTGCCACTGGATACGTCTGCCAAAGGACATATATTTGAAAGTTGTATCATCCCTGTTGCGGGAGTCAAACCGTTTTTTGGTACGCCGGGGGGGAAAGGGTCATGTCAGCGTTGATGGTCTAATCATTCTTCGGCCGCACCTGCCACTGAAATCGCACAAATCACACGGTAGCGCGGCGCGCGACAGGTAAGCCCGCAGGTTTCCCCGTCAACTCCGACATGCGCCCATGGAAAAGGCCATGGGAAAAAAGCTACCGGACAATGGCTGAAGGGTGCGTGGAAAGGGGGTTGGTGCGCACCGCCAGGGAGAACAGGTAGGGGTAATCGCGCCGGAGCGTGCCCAGGTAGTTGACCCATTCCCGGATCAACTGGCCGTAGACGCGCTGCGCATCGCCGGCCAGGTGCTCCAGATCGGACTTCGGGAGGGTTTCCACGTCGGGCCGGAAGCTCAACTCCTCAGCCAGGTGAAAGACAGCCCGCAGCAGCTCGGTAAACGTTTCGTGCTCCAGCAGGACGGGATTCTCCAGCAGGCGCAGCAGAAAGTCGCGCTGCGCCTCGAGCTGCTCCTTCAGCTCGCACAGCCGGGCTGCATCCGGGGGGAGCGCATAGGAGTGGACGGCCAGCGCCTGCCGTGTCTGCTGCGGCGCGAGGCGCTCCCAGGCCGCAGGCGTGCCCAGCAGGTCCCGCAGCGGGCCGGGCGCCGGGTCCCAGGAGACGCATCGCCCCAGCAGCCGCGTCCCGACGGCGCTGAAGAAAACCCCCATGAGCATGCTGGTCTTGGCCAGCCGCTGCGACTTCTCCCGCACCGCCAGCATCCGCTCGACAAAGAGCGTGACCACCAGGACCGACACCGGTAGGAAGGCCAGAGCGGTCAGGTTCCAGAGAAAAATATGCCCCAGGTCGCGGTAGCAGGCGTACAGCAGCAGGTTCAGCGCCGCAAACGCCACCACCAGCCAGAGGGCGAATTTCAGTTCCCAGGATAGACGTCGGAGATTCATAATTATTTACGTAAAAACGAGTTACACATTCTGCGACACAGGCTCCAGCTCCTGCATCGGAACGCCCCATTCCCGAAACCGTCCGGTGATGAAGGCCAGGCACTGCTGGTGCAAAATTTTCGCCGGCATATCCGGAGCCAGCACCGGGCCGGCGGCAAAGCGCACGGTCCGGGAGGGATCGATCGGCCCGAGGTCCTTGATCCACCGCCCGAGCCCCACAAAGTCGGTCCGCAGCGCCACGGGCACCAGCGGCACCCGGGCTGCCTGGGCCAGCTTGGCCCCCATGGAGTTGAACCGCCGGGGATCGAACACGGCCATGCGTGTCCCCTGCGGAAACAGCAGAACCGACTTGCCGGCCGCCAGCCTGTCGCACCCCTGCGCCAGCACGGCCTGCAGGTCGGCGCGAACATTGGTGCGCGAAACCACGATCGGGGCAATGGACCGGCAGAGCGCGCCGAAGAACGGATAGTGCAGCAGGGAGTCCTTGAGCACAATGATCACCGGCGAGAACGGCGTCAGCACGCACGGCAGCAGCATGGTCTCCAGCATGCTCATGTGGTTCGCCACATACACCACCGGCCCGGCGCAGGCGGCGCGCGGCGCAAACCCCTCGCAGACCACCGAGCCGCCGAGACGCTCGACCGACTGCAGAATGGTCAGGGAATCCTGCGCCCAGACCTCGTAATTGTAGCGTCCCACCCACGCCTTGCAGCCGCCGCTGACAGCCCGGTCCGCAACCCCCAGGTGAAAGCGGACGGAACGCAGGAACCCGGTGCGCTCCGCCGCGGCGGAGCGCACCCCGGCCGGCGTCTCGTAACAGCCGGTGGCGCGCAGTTGCTGCTGGAAGGCTTGAAGGGTCATACGGAAGAGATCAAGATAGCATACCGCGGCTGCCGGAATCCAGCACCCGCGCCACCCGATCCGCAGCCAACCGCAAAATGTAAAACACCCAACCGCAGAGTTTTGAAGGCAACGCATCACCTTCCCGCCGCCCCCTGACGCTAACCGGCTGCATCCCCAATCCTCGCGCAAGGCGGGCGTCATCCCGCAACCCAACGAATGAACACAAATCACGGGCCGGTGCGAAACGAGGGCCGGAGCAGGAGCTTGGGCAGGTATTCCCCCACCCGCGCGTCATCCACGCCGGCAAATCTCGCCAGAAACTGCGACAGTTCGCGTGCGTACTCCGTGTCGAGGTCAGCCTGGACCAGCTGCTTGGAGATGATTTTGAGCCCGTCCTCGCCGGCGTCCGCCTCCGCGGCGGTCGCGTAGCGCCTGGACGGGTCGGGATCCAGGAGCTTGTGCAGGATCTGCATGAAGGCGCCGTTGACTCGCAGGTGCCAGGGGAACATGTCGGCCAGCCGGTTGGGCAGGTCCAGCTTGATCTGCAGCAGCTCTTCCTCTGTTTGGGCATTCTCGCCGAGCGACCGGCCGCTCAGCATCTCGAGGGCCACCAGCCCCAGGCTGTAGAGGTCCGACTGGATTGTGCCCGGCTCGCGGCGGTGGATTTCCGGCGCCATGTACAGCGGCGATCCGAGCAGGAAGCTCGCACGCTCGCCGATCATGGCCGCCCGGCCGAAATCCACCAGCTTCACGGCGCCCAGCCGGTCGATCATGACGTTGGCCGGCTTGATGTCGGCATGCAAGAACCCGAGCGCGTGCACGCGCTCCAGCCCCCGCAGAATCTCCCGGAGAATGTAGATCGCCACGCCCGGCTGCAGGCAGACGCAATCGTCCTCGATCCGGAAGATGATCGCGCGGGAATGGATCCATTCCGCAGCCGAGTACCCCTGCCGGGCGATCTCCAGGGTTTCGCCCGTCATCAGGCGCCCGGCATCCATTCCGTCGATCGCCTCCATCTGGACGAACCCGATCCCGTAGGTTTCCTCGTAGCTGTCGGTCAGGACGAGGTTGTGGCTCTGCAGATGCTGCAGCTGCCCCACCTGGTAGGCGATCCGCCCCATGTCGGTCCAGTATTCCTCGACGTTGCGGTACAGGCCGGGATCGAACAGCTTGACGGCGTGCTCCGTGATGCACCCCCGGGCGCCATGACGCAGCGCAAACAGGACGGTTCCCTGCCTGCCGGATCCGATCTCGCACAGGATCTGGTAGGAGACCGGATAGTAAATGGCCCGCGTGTTGAGGATCAGCTCGTAGTTCCGCCTCAGCTGCTCGATGGACATGCCGGCGCTGGGAACCCGCGAAAATCGGGAGCTCTTGCGCGCAAGGCCCGGCTCCGGAGGCGGCGCATGTCCGTTCCCTCGCAGGTCGAGCGTCGCGATATGGTCGAGTGGGTCAGGCGCGGGCTGCATGGCAAACCTCGTATCAGGATCGTGCAGGTTCCGGGAGATTTCCGTTCTCTATCGGCACGCGGATCGACATCGTGGCCCCCTTGACAACGTCCGCGGTCGCTCGATTTTTCTTGATGGCGAAAAGCTGGGGGCCGGTGTCAGCCAAAACCCTTGCGGTAACCGCCCCAGCGATGCTGAACTTACCATGTTTTCAGAAAGCATGCCCTCTTTTTCCTC
>JBAWXQ010000129.1:0-7655 GCA_037144015.1 bacterium | reverse complement strand
CCGGTGGCCCGGGCGCTCCGCGCACGGGCAGGTTCCTGTCTGGCGCACCGCCTGCACTTGCCCGTGCGCGGAGCGCCCGGGCCACCTGCACCATCAGCCCGCCACCTGCCGCAACTGTCAATCAATCGGTGGACGATAGCGGGCGACGATAGCGGTGGGCGATTGTCTTGCTCCCTCTCCTCGTAAACCGTAATCGTCAACCGATCACTGCTCACCGATCACCGTACGTCCGCCGGTGGCCCGGGCGCTCCGCGCACGGGCAGGTTCCTGTCTGGCGCACCGCCTGCACTTGCCCGTGCGCGGAGCGCCCGGGCCACCTGCACCATCAGCCCGCCACCTGCCGCAACTGTCAATCAATCGGTGGACGATAGCGGGCGACGATAGCGGTGGGCGATTGTCTTGCTCCCTCTCCTCGTAAACCGTAATCGTCAACCGATCACTGCTCACCGATCACCGTACGTCCGCCGGTGGCCTGGGCGCTCCGCGCACGGGCAGGTTCCTGTCTGGCACACCGCCTGCACTTGCCCGTGCGCGGAGCGCCCGGGCCACCTGCACCTTCAGCCCGCCACCCGTAACCGTCCCACTTACTCGTCATCTGCGAACGCCCCTTTTGCACCTTGCCCGCCTCTTTGTTCTGTTCCCCGTCAGGCGGATGTGGTAGAAAAAAGGCATGATTAATATTGAATTCCACGGCGCCGCCCGCAACACCACGGGCACCCTGCATCTCGTCGAGGCCAACGGCCTGCGCATCCTGCTCGACTGCGGCATGGAGCAGGGGCACCGCAAGGAGGCCTTCGAGAACAACCGCCGCTTCCCGTTCGATGTCGCGTCCATCGACGCCGTCATCCTCTCCCATGCGCACATCGACCACAGCGGCAAGCTTCCCGTGCTGGCGCGGCTGGGATTCCGCGGCCGCGTCGTCTGCACGCCGGCCACGCGCGACCTCTGCGACATCATGCTGCGCGACTCCGCGCGCATCCAGATGAACGATGTCGCCTACGTCAACAAGCGCCGCCAGGCCGAGGGTAAGAACCCGTTCGAGCCTCTTTATACGCCCGAGGATGTCGAAGCCATCATGAAGCGGTTCGCACCGGAGCCGCTTCATTCGCAGATCGACTTCGGCCGTGGCGTCACGGCCGTGCTGCACAACGCCGGCCACATCCTGGGCTCGGCCATCGTGCAGCTGGACGTCCGCCAGCAGGACGGACGCGCGCGCCGGCTGGTCTTCTCCGGCGACCTCGGCCAGGCGCAGCCGATCCTGCGCGCGCCGGACGTGGTCGCGGGCGCCGACGTGCTGCTGATCGAGAGCACCTACGCCGACCGGGATCACCCGGTTGCGGCCGACGTGACGGGACGCCTCAAGGGGTTTGTGGAGGACATTCACCAGCAGCGCGCCAAGCTGATCGTGCCCGCCTTTGCCGTGGGGCGCACCCAGCAGCTGCTGTATCACCTGAACGACCTGGTCGAACAGAAGCGCATCCCGCCCACGCCGATCTACGTGGACAGCCCGCTCGCGAATGCCGCCACGCAGATCTACCAGAAGCACCGCGAGTGCTTTGACGACGAGGCCGTGGCGCACCTGCGCCGCGGCGACGACCCGCTGCGCTTTCCCGGCCTGCGGCTGGTCGAGACCACGGAGGAGTCCAAGGCGCTGAACAGCCAGCCCGGCCCCATGATCATCATCTCCGCCTCGGGCATGTGCGAGGCCGGGCGCGTCCTGCACCACCTCAAGAACAACCTCGGCGACCCGCGCAACATCGTGCTGATCACCGGCTTCCAGGCCGAGAACACCCTCGGCCGCCGCCTCGTGGAGCACGCCTCCCCGGTCCGGATCTTCGGCCAGGAATTCGAGGTCCGCGCCCGCGTCCACACCATCAACGCCCTGAGCGCGCATGCCGACCGCGGCGGCCTCATGCGCTGGTTCGATGCCGGCAAAGACAAGGTGAGCCGTGTCTTCGCGGTGCACGGCGAGTCCGCGCAGGTCGATGCCATGGTCGGCCTGCTGAAGCAGCACGGCGCGCCCCGCGCCGACGCCCCGGCCCCGGGCGCGCGCTACGAAGACGTGTGATTTTTCCGAGCCGCGAAAATCACTGGTGCGCCCGCCGGAAGGCCGCCGGCGCCTGGCCATGGTGCATGGCGAACACGCGCGAGAACGACTGCGCGCTCCCCAGGCCGCAGCGCCGCGCGATCTCCTTGAGCGGCAGCGCCGTGGCCACGAGCATGTCGCGCGCGCCGTCCAGCCGCATGCGGCGCACCTCGGCCATGGGGGTGTAGCCGGTCTGCCGGCGGTACAGGCGGATGAAGTGATAGCGGCTCAGCCCCGCCTGCCCGGCCAGTTCCGCCACCCGGATCGGGGCTTCCAGCCGCGGCTGCACCTGCCGGCGCAGGGCATCAGCCATGGGCTGGACCGCCTGGCGGTTGGGGCGGGTGAACTCTGCGATCAACGCGCGGAAGAGCTGCCGGAAGGCGTCGCGCGCGGCGGCGTTCACCTCGCCCTGGTCCGCGCGCAGCCAGCGAACCATCTGCCGCATGCGCCCGTCGTGATCATGCAGCAGCTGCACCCGGCGGCCGCGCAGTCCGGGCGCCACGAACGAGCAGAACATGGTTTCCGGCGGTTCCCGCGGGTCGGCCTGCTCGGCGTGCGCCACGCCCGCCGGATAGAGCATCACATCGCCGGTCCCGGCGCGGATGGTTTCGCCCGCGGCCGTGACCTGCATGTGCCCGTGCAGCACCACGATCAGCTCGTGGTGCGGGTGGCGCAGGGCGCGGAGCCGCCAGAGCGGGTCCGGCCGCAAATGGCCGATGTTCAGGCAGGTGATGTCGTCGTGCATGAGCAATTTATGATAAAAAATAGCAACCGGCGCATCTTGTCGCGTAATCCGGAAAGCAGGATACTTGACCTGTTTTTACGGCGCAAGACGGGAAATGGCCGTGCGCCGGGCGCAGGGACGCCGGGCACACATTCCGCAATTCGTGTCAACGATCATCGGAGGGTTCATCCATGGCCAAGATTGCAATCATCGGCGCGGGCAGCCTTGTGTTCGGCAAGACCCTGATGGCGGACTTCCTGTCCACGCCCGCGCTGGCGGGGAGCGAGTACTGCCTGATGGCGCTGAGCCACAAGCGGCTCGACAAGATGCACGCCTTTGTCCGGCGCATGATCAGGGACAACGGCGTGGACGCCACAGTCACGGCCACCACCGACCGCCGCAAGGCGCTGGCCGGCGCCGACTACGTGGTGGTCCTGATCCAGGCCGGCGGCGTGGATGTGTTCCAGACCGACTACGAGATTCCGCTCCAGTACGGCGTGGACCAGTGCATCGGCGACACCCTGAATCCCGGCGGCATCTTCCGCGCCCTGCGCCACATCCCGGCGCTGCTCGACATCACGCGCGACATGCAGGAGCTCTGCCCCAACGCCCTGCTCTTCAACTACGCCAACCCCATGGCCATCTGCTGCTGGGCCCTCGGGCGCGTCCCCGGGCTGCAGTTCGTCGGCCTCTGCCACGGCGTGCAGACCACCATGGACCTCATCGCCAGCTACACCGGCGTGCCCAAGGGGCAGATCGACTTTGTCGCCGCCGGCATCAACCACATGGCCTGGTTCCTCAAGCTGGAGCAGAACGGCCGCGACCTCTACCCCGTCCTCAAGGCCAACTTCGAGAAGCCGGGGTTTTACGTCAACGAGAAGGTGCGCGCCGAGGTCATGCGCCACTTCGGCTACTTCATGACCGAAAGCACCGGCCACCTCTCCGAGTACCTGCCGTACTTCCGCAAGAACAAGAAGGCCCTGGGCCTCTACTGCGACGAGCCGGCCTTCGGCGGCGAAACCGGCGCCTACTACAAGTACTGCCGCATGCTGGCCGACAAGTTCACCACCCTGGACCCGCTCTCCATCGAGTCCACCCAGCTCGGCCCCCGCAGCGCGGAGTACTGTTCGCACATCATCGAGGCGAAGGAGACCGGAAACATCTTCCGCCTCAACGGCAACATCCGCAACGATGGCTACATCACCAACCTCCCGGACGGCTGCTGCGTCGAGGTGCCGGTCTACGTAGACCGCCTGGGCCTCCACCCGACCGTCATCGGCAACCTGCCGCCGCAGTGCGCCGCGCTCAACATGACCAACGTGCTGGTGCAGGGGCTGACGGTTGACGCGCACGTCTCCGGCGACCCGGAGCGGATCGTGCAGGCCGTGGCTTTGGACCCGCTGACCGCCTCCGTGCTGACCCTGCAGGAGATCCGCGAAATGACCGCCGGGATGCTGGAGGCGCAGCGCGACCACCTGCCGCAGTTTGCCGGCCGCAAGATTCGCGCGGTGCCGGCCATCCGGGTGCCGAAGAACGTCAAGCGCCAGGAGGTGCCGGTGGACCCGGCGCTGGCGATTGCCAACCGCTTCGGAAAACTGGCCAAGGCATAGATTTCGCGTTCCGCGAAATCTGTTTTTAGTTTGCTGTGGTTGACTGTTGTTTAAAACAAACAAATGATTTTCCGTCACGGAAAATCATGGGGGAAAGCAAATGCCGGAGAAAAAGGTTCGCATCGGATTCGTGGGCGTCGGCGGCATGGGGCAGGCGGCGCATCTGCGCAACTATGTGATGGTCCCGGACTGCGAAGTGGTGGCCCTCGCGGAAGTGAAGCCGGACCAGGCCCGCAAGGTGGCGGCCCGCTGGGGCGTGGCCAAGGTCTACGCCTCGCATGAAGAGCTGCTCGCCCATGAGAAGCTCGACGGCATCGTGGCTTCCCAGCCGTTCACGCGCCACGGCACCCTGGTGCCGGATCTGCTCAAGGCCGGGATTCCGGTGCTGACCGAAAAGCCGATTGCCGGGTCCGTGGAGATGGGGCAGAAGATTGTGCAGGCGGCCAGGGCCGGCAAGACGTGGATGATGATCGGCTATCACAAGCGCTCCGATCCGGCCACCATGCTGGCCAAGCAGGAGATCGTGCGGCTGCAGCAGAGCCAGGAGCTGGGAAAGCTCACTTACATCCGCATCCTCATGCCCTCCGGCGACTGGATTGCCAACGGGTTCAACCAGAATGTGGCCAGCCATGATCCGAATCCGACCCTGGCCTGGGATGCGCCGGCCAGCGACATGGACAAGGCCACGAACGACGCCTACATCGGGTTCGTCAACTACTACATCCACCAGGTGAACCTGATGCGCCACCTGCTCGGCGAAACCTGGAGCGTGAACTACGCGGCCCGGTCAGGCCTGCTGCTGGCCGGCGAGAGCGCCAGCGGCGTGACCTGCTCGATCGAAATGACGCCGTACAGCACCACCGTGGACTGGCAGGAGCACGCGCTGGTCTGCTTTGAGCGCGGCTGGGTGCGGCTCGAGCTGCCCTCGCCGCTGGCGTTCACGCGCCCCGGCCGCGTGGAAATCTTCCGCGATCCCGGCAAGGGCGCAACCCCGCGCACCGAGATTCCCCAGCTGCCGTGGGTGCACGCCATGTGGTCGCAGGCGCAGAACTTCGTGGCCGCCATCCAGGGCAAGCAGCCGACGATGTGCACCGCCGAGGACGCGCTGGAAGACATCAAGCTGGCCCGCGAGTACATCCGCATCTGGAAGGGGAAGTGAGCCGCGGATTTACGGAGGCAGGGAACGCCGGTTCTGAAGAAAGAATATTCACGCATGCAAAAGCCCCCTGCTCCTGGTGAACGCCTGGTGCGCTGTCTCACGGGGGAGCCCGTGGACCGCATCCCCTTTGGCGTCAACCTGGGGTGGCACCCGTGGGGCGAGACGCTGGGGCGCTGGCGGACGGAGTCCGGGCTGCCGGGCCTGGATGTCGGGCGCACGCTTGGCTATGACGCCGGGTTTGCCATTCCGGCCCTGGAAAGCGGTCCGTTCCCGCATTTCGAGCAGAAGGTGATCTCGGAGACGGCGGAGCATGTCGTGAGCCGCGACTGGCGCGGCATCACGGTGCGCAACCGCCGCGATGGCGGGTCCATGCCCGAGTTCCTGGACTACCCGGTCAAGTCGCCGGCAGACTGGGAGCGCCTCAAGGCGGAGCGCCTGCGGCAGGTGTGCGGATGCGGATGCGACTGAATGATTACAAAAAGGAGAATCACGATGCCACTGAAATGGAAGCGGGTCTGGGTTTCGGATGAGACGTATGAGTCGGCCGGCGTGTTCGACGTCAACGGCGATGGCGTGCCCGACATTGTCTCGGGCGCGTTCTGGTATCAGGGGCCGGACTTTCGCAAGAAGCACTTCATCGGCGCGGTGCGTGCCGAGGGGGAGTACTTCGACGATTTTTCCACCATTGCCATGGACATCAACGGCAACGGCCGGCCCGACTACGTCACCGGCGGCTGGTGGGGGAGCAACCTCCGCTGGCGCGAGAACCCGGCTGACCCGGCCAAGCCCTGGCCGGAGCATGTCATCGCGGAGACCGGGAACGTCGAGACCACGCGCGCCTGGGACATTGACGGCGACGGTCTGCTGGAGATCCTCCCCAACACGCCGCCCAACCCGGAGGTGGCCTACTACAAGCTGATCACGGACAAGAACGGCAAGGGCACCGGACAGTTCCGGAAGGTCGTGGTCTACAAGTTTCCCAGCGGCGGGCAGGGGCATGGCCTCGGCTGCGGCGACATTGCCGGCAACGGCCGCATGGACATCGTGCTGGCCAGCGGCTGGCTGGAGGCGCCGGCGGATCCGGAGAAGGGAACGTGGACGTGGCACCCGGACTTTCCCAAGCCGCCGTGGGGTTGGGCGGCCAGCGTCCCCATGCTGGTGGCGGATGTGAACGGCGACGGCAGGAACGAGATCATCACCGGCAACGGCCACGGCTATGGCCTCTGGTGGAGCGAGCGCAAGGCCGACGGCACCTGGGCCCATCATCCGATCGATCCGTACAATGCGCAGTATCACGACTTGCAGTGGATTGACATCGACGGCGACGGCCAGTGCGAGCTGGTGACCGGCAAGCGCCACCGCGCGCACTGCGGCAACGAGGCCGGCGAATGGGACGACGTCGGCATCTACTACTTCAAGTGGACCGGCGAGGGGTTTGCCAAGCAGGTGATCGACTACGGCCCCATCGGCGAAGCCAAGGGGTGCGGCATCCACTTTGCGCTGGCCGACTTGCGCGGCACCGGCCGCCTCGACCTCGTGGCGCCAGGCAAGGATGGGCTTTACATCTATTACAATGAGGAGATGTAAACTTCCTTTTGGCGAACCACGAAACGCGCGGGCAAGGGCGAAAGGATTCGGGGATCAGCCGGTGGACGATAGCGGGCGACGATAGCGGTGGACGCATATTCTGCATTCGATCCTCGTCCACCGTTCTGCCCGCTATCGTCCACCGATCGCTGTTCATTCCTCTCAAACACGTAACCGCCACCCTTACTCGGTTACCCTTAACCGTCCCGCTTAATCGACTAAGCCGTTCGACTAAGCGTAACCGACTAAGCGTGGCGACTAAGTACACACGGTGGAAAGTTCGGTGACGTATGATCGTCCTCGTCCGTCGTCCTCGAAAAACCCCCACCGCGGCCTGCGGGCACCCTTTCGGCGGAGGGGATTTCGAGGACGATGGACGAGGACGACGGACGAGGACGAACTAACGATGCGGCATCGTATTTACGACGGCGTGTACTAAGGGAGATGGTAATTGCTAATATACCGTTTATTGTGCTATCTTCATGCCGA
>JBAWXQ010000128.1:0-7671 GCA_037144015.1 bacterium | reverse complement strand
TCGCCTGCACCGTCACCGGGCCGGTCATGAAGACAACCGCGGGATCGGCCCAGACCATGCCCGCCGTGTTCGAGGCGGCAAAACGGTAATAGTAGACCGTGTTGGAGGCAAGCCCCGTCACATTCGCCGTGAAACTGCCCGGCGCCTGGGGGGCGGGCCACGTGTTCGTGTTGGCCCAGTAGGTCGGCCCGCCGTTCGCGCCGCAGTCGGTCGGTCCCCAGAGCACGTAGACCGTCGTGGCCGATGTGCCGGTGCTGGAGAGATAGCCGTTGAACATCGCGCTGTTCGTGGTCACGGACGTGGCGGGCTGGTTCTGGATGGCGGGGCCTCCGCTAACGGCGGACTGCATCGCCCCGTAGTTATTGAAGAGCATGTTGGATGCCATGTTGACATAAGAAGCCCACACCCAGTTGGAACTCGTCGCCAGATTCGAGAGTCTGACTTCGTCAATCGTGCCGTTCCAAGGGTAACTGCTTCCGACGTTGTTAATGCGGCCGATTCGCGTGTCACGGCCGAAGTCGGATGTGACGGTCAACGTCGTGTTGCTCGTGGCCTTCAGGCTTCCGTTCACATAGGTGTACAACTTGCTGCTATCGTAGATCGACACGATGTGATACCAAACGTTGTTTGTATAGGAGGATGGCGAAGCCGCTGACGGATATGTGCCGTTACTCCGTTGAACAAAGAACGCGCCGTTGGTTCCATTGCCCCCAGCGCCGCATAAGTAATCCCTTATGGTGCCGCTGCCCTGCCGACCCACGTAGACTTGTGTCACATTATTACTGTTCAGCGTTGGACTGGGCACCCAGGCGGAGATGGTGTAGTTGCCTGTCAACTGCAAATTCGTTCCGAGCTGGATGTAGTTGTTGGCATTGTTGGTGAATCCCGCACCGCCCCCAAGTCGCCCGTTGGTCGAGGGAACCGTTCCATTAATGGCACCATGCCGGACGTTCCTCGTGGAATCATTGGTCAGGTTCGACAGGTGGTAGACGCCCAGATAATCGGTGGTCCACGCGTACCCGTTGGTGGTGCAAACCAGTTGGTTGCTATTCGCCGTATCACCCCAATTGGCCCAGATGGTGCCGGAACCGTCTACGGGAATGGTCGGAACCTGGACCCAAATGTATGACGCTTGGCCGGCGTTGGTGTTCCAGGACTCGATCTCGTAGTTGAGCCAGTTCGTGCTGGTGTTGTTCGTGGCAAACCGCAGGTCCGTGCCGTTGGTGGTCACGAAGTTGGCGAACGTGAACCCGCTGCCCACGTTGTTGCTGAGCGTCACCAGCACCGGGAAGTTGGTCAGAACCTCCGTCCGGTTGGTGTAGCCGGCAAGCGTGATCTGCATCTGCTGCGGCGCTGCCAGCGCCGTCTCCGCCCCGCCTGCCGCCACGAGCATGGCCAGGATTACAAACATGAAACGTCGCATGGTTGTCATCGTGTGTTCCCTTTCGTTCTTTGCCTGTTGCGTTCCCAATTTCCTGATCCAAATCCGTCGCATTGTAGGGGCGCCGCTTGCCGGCGCTCGCTGCCGTTCCCGTCGCTTGTCCCGGCGGGCTGCGCAAGCGCAGCCCCTACATTCGTTCACCCCGCCGTCGCACCCAACGGGTGCAAAGGACACTTAACCGCGTTCTTAACCGCCACCCTTACTCGGATACCCTTAAACGACTCACTTCGACGATCAGCGCTTGCCTGTCATCGAGTAAGCCCTACGCTTCCGCGCCTGTCGTCTTTGTTCGGCGTCGGGGTCGGTATCGGTATCGGGGTCGAGAAGAAAATGAATCCGCAACGGGCGCGAGGCGGTTCCGTTTCGTTCCGATTGCGTTTCATTCTTGGGGGGGTATCCACTTGACGCAAGCAACCACAACTGGTTGTGGTTCCCCCAACGCTGAACGCCGCTACCCGTTGTGGTTGCTTGCGTGAAGTGGATAGGCCGCTCATTCTTTATTCGACCCCGATACCGATACCGACCCCGACCCCGAGGAACACCCGCCACGCCGCTTGCCGGCGACCGCTGCCGTTCCCGTCGCTTGTCCTGGCGGTCTGCGCAAGCGCAGCCCCTACATCCATCAATTCCATGTTGACTTAGTCCTGTACTTAGTCCACTATACCGTCATGTCAACCTTTACCATTCATGAAGCCAAGACGCACTTCTCGCGGCTGATCGAACGTACACTGGCGGGCGAAGAGGTCATCGTGATGCGCGGCCGGGAACCGGTCGTGACCCTCAAACCACTCCGTGCGCCGAAAAGCAAACGCCGGCTGGGTGGATTACCCGGTCTGGTGGTGCATATGGCCCAAGATTTTGACGCTCCGATTTCTGATTTTGCGGAGTATTCGACGTGAGACTGCTGCTGGATACGCACGCCCTGCTGTGGATCTGTTCTGGCGATGGCCGGCTTTCCGAACGGGCTCGGGCGGCGGCACTCGACGACCGGAGCGAACTGCTCTTTAGTGTGGCAAGCTGGTGGGAAATCGCCATCAAGGTCGGGCTGGGCAAACTCGAATTGCAGGCCGACTGGGCCGCAGCCATCCGGCGCGAAATGCGTCACAATGGCATCGAATGGCTGCCCGTGCGTCCCGAGCACTGCGAGCGCATCCCCTCTCTGCCGTTTCATCATCGCGACCCCTTTGACCGTCTGTTGATCGCCCAAGCCCAATTCGAGAAACTTGCGATCATTACCTGTGACCCTCAATTCGCGGCCTACGACGTGGACGTTCTGTGGTGAGTGTCCGCTGCCCTCTGCCATCTCTCTGTCGCACACTTGCCGGCAGTCTGCACAAGCGCAGCCCTTACGCAAACGCGTTTCTTCTGACAGGATTAACCGGATTTTCAGGATTGGGTGAGTCTGTGCCTGCCGGGAACCGGCAATCCTGTTGAATCCTGTTAATCCTGTCAAAAATCGGTTGTACCCGGATACCCTTAAACGACTCACTTCATCGATCCGCGCTTGTCGGTCATCGAGTAAGCCGTTCGGTTAAGCGTATCCGAGTAAGGGTGGCGACGAGGTGTACGTTTACGTGTACGCTCAAGTGTTTCTCCTGCTCGACTACTGCTCTTTCTACGTTCATCCATCCCGCTCGCCCGCGATCGTTACCGTCCACGGCGGTCTGCGCAAGCGCAGCCCCTACGCTGCCGCACCGTAGGGGCGCCGCTCGTCGGCGACCGCTGCCTATCCCGTCGCTTGTCCCGGCGGTCTGCGCCAGCGCTGCCCCTACGACGCGCCCACGGATCTGCTCACTGCTGCCTGCTTGCGGTTCACTCTCCTGCCCTGCGGCACGGGTCCGCTCGAATCTCTTGGCACCAGTTTCGGCGCAACGCGAGTTACGCTGCCAGCCACCATGTCTGGTTCCTCCGCCTGCCGCCGCACCGCGGCGGTGATGGCGGCGGCCACGGCCGGCGGGTCCCATGACACGGACGTCAGCATGGGCCGCGACTCCCGGCACCAGGGCGTATCGTTACGTCCGATCACCGTGATTTCTCCCGGGATATCCACCCCGGCCCGGTGCAGTTCATTAACCGTCTTGAAAGCCTGATAGTCAATGTGGGCCCAGTATGCGGTGATGCCGCGCGCACGGAAGAGTTCCGGCAAAGACTCGACGCGCGTCTCGAAGAAATAGATTGGCACGCACTCCCCGCCGGCCATTTCGATCATGTGGCGGCAGATCTCCGCCTTGGTATGCAGGGGTCCGTTCTCGGACACGGTCAAACCGGCATCCACGGCGATGCGGCGATGGCCGAGGCCCAGGAGGTATTCCATTACAGCGCGGCACTCGGCCGGATCGTCCAGCCCAACCCATTGGGCCTGGTCGTCAAAGGCGGGATTGATGCCTTCCACACTGAACTGGATGCGGCGATCGAACAGGCCTCGCACCTGGCGCAGGATGGTCGCCCCCTGCGGCGAAAGGCTCTTGGTGCTCAGCGAGACCAGGCACTCCGCCGGATTCGGCCGTCCGCGCAGGTGCCGGCAGCGATCGAGCGTAACGGACGAGTCCTCCGAAAATGGCACCACATCCACGCTGGCGCCGATCTGGCTCAGCGCCGAGAAGATCGGCTCCACCAGCAGGCCGTTGGCGTGGGCATCGTGCGACTGCAGCAGGCAGATGCGCCCCAGGTCCAGCCCGGGATTCCTGACCACCCGGGTGCCCTTGCGAGGAATACGCTGGAGCACCCCCTGCTGAGCCAGTTGGACGAGCGCCCGTTTCGCCGTGCCAAAACTACACCCGGTCGCCTCGGCGATTTCGTTGGTGTCGGGCAGCAGACTGCCGATTTCGAACCGCCCTTGGTCGATTTGCTCGCCAACGTACGCTTTCACCTGTTCAGTCAAGAATGTAGCCATACGCGCTCCAAGGCATCCATTTCGTTTATAGACTAGCATAATCAGGCTAACCCCACAATATAAGATTAACTTTTTTCCGGAGCCAAGGTAGTCCACGGCCGGCCCCAAGCCGCTGGTCTTGCGAGGCGCGAGGCAGGTGGGCAAGACGTGGCTGGTTCGCGACCTGGCTCAACGGCACGGGCGGGAGCTACCGGCGATCGCAATGGTCGCAGGCTGTTTCCGGCTGAAAGCTTTTATGCGTACAGGTTGTTGCCCTTGTCGTCGCAGATGACAAAAGCCGGCAGGTCCTTGACCGTGATCCGCCTGACCGCCTCCATGCCGAGGTCCTCGAAGTCAACGATCTCCGAGCGGATGATGTTCTCGCTGGCAACCAGCGCCGCAGCACCGCCGATGGTTCCCAGGTAGAAACCACCGAATTCGCGGCAGCAGGCGGTGAATTCGGCCGAGCGCTGCCCCTTGGCGAGCGTCACCAGGGATGCGCCGCGCTGCATGAAGTCACGGATGAACATGTCCATCCGCTGGGCCGTGGTGGGGCCGAAGCTGCCGCTGGCCATGCCGGGCGGTGTCTTGGCTGGCCCGGCATAGTAAATTGGATGCTGCTTCAGGTACTCCGGCAGGGGCTTGCCCCCGGCGAGCCCGGCATGGAGCCGGGCGTGCGCCAGGTCCCTGGCCACGATCAGGCAACCGTCCAGGCGGACGCGCGTGCCGGGCTTGCAGGCCGCGAGCTGCCGCCGGATCTCGTCCATGGGCTGATCCAGGCTGATCCTGACCTCCGGGGCGGACGTGCGATCCGTCAGCCCGGGAAGGTATCCTGACAGGTCGGTCTCCAGCTTCTCGAGGAAGACGCCCTCCGCCGTGATCTTGCCGCGGATGTTCCGGTCGGCGCTGCAGCTGATCCCAATGCCGATGGGACAGGATCCGGCGTGACGCGGGAGGCGTATGACGCGGGTGTCGAGCGCGAAATGCCTGCCGCCGAACTGGGCGCCGAGGCCGGAGGCCTCGCACAGCTCCATGGCCTTGCGTTCCCAGGCATGATCGCGAAAGGCGCTGCCGGTGGCATCGCCGTGATCCGGAAGGGTGTCGAGGTAGCCGGCGGTGGCCAGCTTGACCGTCTTGAGGGTCATTTCCGGGGAGAGCCCGCCGATGACGACCGCCAGGTGGTACGGGGGGCAGGCGGCGACGCCAAGGGCCTTGATCTTTTCAGCCAGAAAGCGGGCCAGCCGCTGGTCGTCGAGGATCCCCGGCGCCTCCTGGCAGAGCATGGTCTTGTTCGAGGAACCTCCGCCCTTGGCGATGAACAGAAAGTGGTACTCGCTGCCGGGAACGGCCGCGATGTCGATCTGCGCCGGCAGGTTGTTCTCCGTGTTCTCCTCGACGGTCATGGAGCGCGGGGCCACGACCGAGTAGCGGAGGTTGTCCCTCTGCCACGTCTCCCGCACGCCGCAGGCCAGGCAGGCGACATCGTCGGCGCCGGTGAAGACATTCTCGCCCTTGTGCGCAATGATCGTGGCGATCCCGGTGTCCTGGCACAGCGGGAGCTCACCCCCGGCAGACAGGACGGCGTTCCGGACCAGGGCGGCCGCGACAAACCGGTCGTTCTCCGACGCGGCCGGATCAAGGGGGATGGCGGCAAGGGCATCCAGGTGGGGCTTCCGCAGGAAGAAGGAGACGTCGTGAAAGGCCGCCGCGGCGAGGATGCGCAGCGCGTCCGGCTCGACGCACAGAACCGTGCGGCCGCCCTGGTCCACCCGCCTGCCGGCAAGGGCTGGAAGCTTCCGGTAGGGTGTGTTGTCCGCCGCCAGGCGGAACAGCTTGAAGTCCGATGTGCGGGTCATCCCTGCTCCTTCTCGAGGGGTTCGGCGATCACGTTTCTGCCGTCGGAGCGGACGCTGGCGGGATCGTGGTGCGCCCGGAACCCTACTGGAACCACGGCTTCGACGCAAGCACCGCGGCCGGGCATGCTGCCGGGGAACGGTAGCGACACGTTCGCAGGAATCCGGGCGTCCGCCGCGATCCGCTCGAACTGCGCCGCGGCCTGGGCCACGTAGAGGCGTTTCTCGGCATAGGACCCGGGGAAGAATGCGGCCTTGAAACCAGCCAGAACCAGGTTGCGCAGCGCGCGCAAATCGAGGTCAAAGGTCCTGGCCACGAGCGCGATCTCGCGGGAGAGCGTCGTGTGCGAAACCAGCCGGTTGTCCGTGCCAATCACCACGGCCAGCCGGTGCGCCAGCATCTGCCGCACCGGGTGGTTGATGATGCCGTCCAGCTCCGGCATGGTCTGCAGGTTGCTGGTGGGGCAGACTTCCACGCCAATCCGGCGCAGGGCAATGTACTCCGCCAGCCGCTCCACGTAGCGCGCGCGATCCTTGATCGCCGGGTCGGCGATGCGCTCCGGCGCAAACAGCCAGGTGCCGTGGCCGATGCGATCCGCGTGGCAGCGGGTGATGGCCTCGTAGATCGACTCCGGCCCGTAGGCCTCGCCCGCGTGGACGGTCTTGCAGATGAAGTGATGGTGCGCCTCCTGGAACGCGGCGGCGTGATGCCCGGCGCGAAAGCCGGCCTCCTCGCCGGCCAGGTCGAACCCGACCACCGGGATGCCGTGCCGGTCGCGCGCCTCCACGGCCACGCGCGCGGCCTCGAGCGAGGCCAGCGCCACCAGCTCCTTGTGCGGCATGGCCGGCAGGACTTCGGTCAGGCGGTCATAGTACGGGCTCATGCCGGGGCCGAAGTTGCGCATGGCGCAGACGATCAGCCCGAAGCGGAAGCGCAGGTCGCGCCCCGAGGCGACGGCCGGCGTCGCATGGTAGGCCCGGGCGGCGCGTTCCAGGCCGCGGGTGACGGCCGCGAGCACGCCGATCATCTCGTCGCTGCGCGTCACGTGCAGCTGCGGCGCAAACCGCACCTCCAGGTAGCGCACATTTTCGGCCAGCACGTCCTCGGCCAGCTCACAGGCCACCCGCTCGAGGGCCCCGGTATCGCGCAGCACGGCGCAGGTGTAGGCAAAACCAGCGAGGTATTCCGAAAGGCTGGCATACTGGCTTTTGAAGACCCGTTCGCACAAGCCCTGCTCCTCATAGGATGGCAGCACCACGCCCTGGCTGCGAGCCAGGTCGATAAGCGTGGGCAGGCGCAGCGAGCCGTCGAGATGCACGTGCAGCTCGGCCTTGGGCACGGCGAGGATAAATTCGGCTGTAGTCATGGCAGGATGGCCCCCGTTTGCACCGCGCATTGTACATGGTCCGCTGGCATGGGTCATGCCCGGAGTCCGGCGTGGGCGCAAGTCAGAGCTGACGGGGTTGCTACCCACGGTTGCCAAGTGAAAAGGTGGCCCGGGCGC
>JBAWXQ010000127.1:0-7675 GCA_037144015.1 bacterium | reverse complement strand
GGCGCCATCCCCGTGATTACTCTTGTACAATCTCAGCTATTAGCCGATAATATCCGCCATTAACGAGAAAGGCGTATTTTGCCATGGAAAACGGAATCCTGACCCTGGATGAGGCGGTGGCGTTTCTGAAAACGCCCAAGAGCACGCTGTATAAGATGCTGGAAGCAGGGACGATTCCCGCCAAGAAGGTGGGGCGGCAGTGGCGATTCAACCGGGCGGATCTGGCGCAGTGGCTGGGGCAGGCGTGCGGCGCGCCGTCGGGGGCGGCACCGGTTGCGCCGGCGCGGGCGGTCGCGGCGCAGCCGGCCCGCTCTGCCGCACCTGCCACGCCTGCGGCGCACGCCGGCGGCGGCGTCATCTCCGACCTGCTGAAAGAGGAGCGCACCTTCCGCCCGTCGGCGGAATTTGTCGCGCAGGCCAATGTATCCGACCCGGCCATTTACGATATTGCCCGCCGGGAGGGTCCGAAGTTCTGGGAGCGCTACGCCCATGAGCTGCACTGGTTCAAGAAGTGGGACAAGCCGCTGGCGTGGGAGGCGCCCCATGCCCGCTGGTTTGTCGGCGGCAAGACCAACCTGAGCTACAACTGCCTGGACGCCAATCTGGCGAAGGGGCTGCGCAACAAGGCGGCCCTTATCTGGGAGGGGGAACCGGGCGACAAATGCACCCTGACCTACTTTGAACTGCACCGCCAGGTCTGCAAGTTCGGCAATGTCCTGAAGGGGCTTGGCGTGGTCAAGGGCGACCGCGTGGCCATCTACATGCCCATGGTCCCCGAGCTGGCCATTGCCATGCTGGCCTGCGCGCGCATCGGGGCTGTGCACTCCGTCATCTTCGGCGGGTTTTCCGCGGAATCGCTGGCAGACCGCATCAACGACGCGGGCGCCAAAATCCTGGTCACGGCCGACGGCGGCTACCGTCGCGGCGGGCTGGTCCCCCTGAAGCACGACGCCGACTATGCCGTGCGCGAGACGCCGTGCATCGAGAAGGTCATCATCGTGCGCCGCGGGAAATTTCCCCTGCGCATGAACCCCGCGCGGGACCTGTGGTGGGACGACCTCATGCAGAACGCCTCGCCCGACTGCCCGGCCGAGCCCATGGATTCGGACGACATGCTGTTCATCCTCTACACTTCGGGGACCACCGGCAAGCCCAAGGGGATTGTCCATTCGACCGGCGGCTACATGGTCGGCTGCTATGCGACCAGCAAGTGGGTTTTCGACCTCAAGCCGCAGGACCTGTTCTGGTGCACGGCGGACATCGGCTGGGTTACCGGCCACAGCTACGTCGTGTACGGGCCGCTCTGCAACGGCGCCACGATTCTGATGTACGAGGGGTCGCCTGACTGGCCGGACCGCGACCGCTTCTGGGCGCTGGTGGAAGCCTACGGCGTGACCGTCCTGTACACGGCGCCGACCGCCATCCGGACCTTCATGAAGTGGGGCACAGAGCCGGTTGACCGCCATGATCTCTCCTCGCTGCGCCTGCTGGGCAGCGTGGGCGAGCCGATCAACCCGGAAGCCTGGATCTGGTACTACGAGACCATCGGCAAGAAGCGCTGCCCCGTCGTGGACACGTGGTGGCAGACCGAGACCGGCCACATCCTGATCACCACCCTCCCCGGCATCGGCACCATGCGCCCGGGATTTGCCGGGCAGCCGCTGCCCGGCATCCATGCCGCCATCCTGGACGACGACCGCAAGGAGATCAGCGTCGGCGGCGGGTACCTCGCGCTCACGCAGCCATGGCCCGGCCTGACGCGCGGCGTCTACGGCGACCCGGAGCGGTACGTGAAGACCTACTGGTCCAAGTGGCCGGACACCTATTTCACGGGCGACGGCGCCAAGCGCGACAAGGATGGCTATTTCCTGGTCATCGGCCGCGTGGACGATGTGCTCAACGTGGCCGGGCACCGCATCGGCACCATGGAGGTCGAATCCGCGCTGGTGGACCATCCGTCCGTGGCCGAGGCGGCCGTGGTCGGCACGGCCCACGAAATCAAGGGGCAGGCCATCACGGCCTTTGTCACCATCAAGGATTCGGCATCGACCAGCGTGGACCTCGTCCAGAAGCTCAAGGACCACGTGGTCAAGAAAATCGGTGCGCTGGCCCGCCCGGAGAGTATTATCTTCACGGCAGAACTGCCCAAGACGCGCAGCGGCAAGATCATGCGGCGGCTGCTGCGCGACATCGCCAACGGCAAGGTCATGGGCGACGTCACCACGCTGGCCGACCCCTCGGTGATCGGCAAGCTGAAACAGCAGTATGCGGACAAGGAAGGCTAGCAGCCTGTCGGAATTAGCCTTGTGGAGGTACAAACTGCCTGCCGACCAGGCTGCTAGTTGAGCCACCCGCTGCCAGCGGGTGGCGAAGACTCAGTTACAGGCTGAAATAGTATGGCCGCAGGCGAATCGGACACGAAGGGGAGGAAGGATTCACGAAGGGCACGAAGCGGGGCGTTGTCGGCGCGCAGCGGCAAATACAACCAACCATAAACCTCCGCGACCTTCGTGCATCCTTTGCACACAGTGACCAACAGGTGGCCCGGGCGCTCCGCGCACGGGCAAGCACACTCCGTAACCCTAACTTCCCAAACAACAATCTGCCTAAAGCCAAGGAGCCACCCATGTTCGCCACTGCCATCAAGCCCGCGGCCAGCCTGGCGCGCGTCGTGCTTTGCGAGTCGTTCGACCAGCGCATCCTGCGCGCCGCGCACACGCTCAACCAGCACCGCCTGGCCCGGGTGATCCTGCTCGGCAACCCGGACCTGCTGGATCAGGCGGCCGTCGGCAACCGCACCGACCTCAAGGGAATCGAGCTGTTCGACTACGAGAGCGGCCCGGTGCAGAAGGAGATCAAGGCCGCCGTAGCCGGCCTGGGGGCCGCGGAGGTAACCGACCCGACCGACCCGGTGGTGGCCGGCGCGTGGCTGGCGCGGACCGGACAGGCGGACATGATCATTGCCGGTGCCGCCACGACCGCCACCCACACCATGCGCGTGTTTCTCAAGGTGCTGGGGCTGGCCAGGGAGTGCAAAACCATGTCCGGATTTTCACTCGTGGCCTTTGAAAACTGCCCGTTCATGCGGCACCACCTGGTGGGGCTGGCCGATGTCAGCGTGGTTCCGGAGCCGACGGCCGCGCAGCTGGCCGACATCGCCATCCAGTCGGCAGCCTCCTACGAGCGGATCACCGGCGCCGACGCCCATGTGGCCTTTCTCTCCTTCTCCACGGCCGGCAGCTCCGACCATCCGGCGGCGCGCCGGATTGCCGCGGCCGTGCAGCTGACGCGCCAGCAGAAGCCCGGGCTGAAGGTCGATGGCGAGCTGCAGATCGACACGGCACTGGTGCCGGCCGTGGCAGGGATCAAGTCGCCCGCCAGCTCCGTGGCCGGCAACGCCAACGTGCTGGTCTTCCCCTCGCTCGACGCCGGCAACATAGCGGTGAAGATCTTCCAGAAGTTCTCCAACTACCGCGTGCACGGGCCAATCCTGCAGGGCATGGCCTGCCCGGCAGCCTATGTGCCGCGCGGCTCCTCCGCCGAGGAGATCGTCGACCAGGTGCGGCTGCTGGCGCTGTGATTTCCGGCCGGCACGAGCCAGCCGGAAACCTGCGCCTCAGTGCCTGGCCAGCAGCCACAGCTTCTGCATCCAGTAGCCGAGGATCGCGGTGACCGGCGCGGTCAGCACCCAGGCCCAGACGATCTTTCCAACCATCCCCCACTTCACGGCGCTGAAGCGCTTGGTGGTGCCCACGCCCACGATAGACGCGGAGATCACCTGCGTGGTGGAGAGCGGGATGCCGAAGTGGCTGGCCAGGTGGATGATGCCGGCGGCCGTGGTCTGGGCGGCAAACCCGTGAATCGGCTGCAGGCGCACCACCTTGTGCCCGAGCGTGCGGATGATGCGCCAGCCGCCGGCGGCCGTCCCGGCGGCCATGGTGATGGCGCAGGCAATCTTCACCCACGGCGCAACCTCAAACGTCGGCGTCCGCAGGAACGCCAGTCCGGCCGGCAGGTGGTCGAAGGACCCGGCCTGCGTCCCCGTGAAGAGCAGCAGCGCGATGATCCCCATGGTCTTCTGGGCGTCGTTCGTGCCATGGCTGAACCCCATCCAGGCGGCGCTCACGAGCTGCAGCCGGCCAAAAACCCGGTTGATGACCATGGGCCTATACCGGTGGAAAAAGAAAAGCAGCAACAGCATCAGCAGGCAGCCGGCAAGCATGCCGATCACCGGCGCCGTGAACATCGGCCAGATGATCTTGTGCAGGAGCCCTTCGGCCTTCCCGGTCCCGGCATTGACCACCGACCACTTGATCACCGCCCACTTGCCGTGCGCGGCGGCCAGCGTCGCGCCGCACAGCCCGCCGACCAGCGCGTGGCTGGAGCTGGACGGGAGCCCGAGCCACCAGGTCGCCAGGTTCCAGATGATGGCCGCAAACAGGGCGCAGAACACCGTTATCGGCGTGACGTAGGAGGTATCGACCAGGCCCCTGCCAATGGTGGCCGCCACCGAGGTGCCCACCAGGGCGCCGACCAGGTTGAAGCTGGCCGCCATGACCACGGCCTGCCGCGGCGTCAGCACCTTGGTGGAAACGCTGGTGGCAATCGAGATGGCCGTGTCATGAAAGCCGTTGATGTACTCAAAGGCCAGCGCGGCGACAATGACGATCAGAATCAGTTCCATGGGGGCAGCCTAGGAGTACTTCAGCACGATCTGGAAGATCACGTTGCCGGCATCGCGGCAGCGGTCGATGATCCCTTCCAGGGTTTCATAGAGGTCGAGGGTGATGATCACCTTAAGGGGGTCGTGGTGGCCGCTGTAGAGGTCGCGGATGAACAGCAGCATCAGTTTGTCCGCCTGCCCCTCCAGGTGGTGCAGCTTCTCGTTCAGCTCCTTCATCTTCTCGAGGTGTGTGCGGCTGCGGAGGTTCTGCACCATGATCACCAGGGTGGCCACGGAGGTCTCCAGAATGCGGATCTGCTCCTGGAAGTTGACGTCGCGCACCTGGGCGTTGCAGAGCACGAACTTTTCGCTGAATTTCTCGACCGTCTTCGGGATCTTGTAGAGGGCAAACGAGAGCGCCTCGATGTCCTCCCGCTCCAGGGGGGTCACGAAGGTCTTGCAGAGCGCCTCAGTGATCTCCTCGGTGATCCGCTTGTCCTTGCGCCGGGTCAGGATGAAGTCGTCCAGCGTAGGCACCTTGTCCGGGCTCTTGACCAGCGTGGCCAGGAGCTGGACGCTGCCCTGCGCCTCCACGGCGCTGGCTTCGAGCAGGTCAAAGAACTTGTCATCGTATCCAAGCAGTTTCCGCAGGGCTTTCATCTTCCGGTTCGTCTCCTGGATAAACCAATTTTCGAGTTCAAAATACACTATAAGGCTTCCCGCGGATGATGGCAAACGGGGACATTGTTCTGGCTGCTCTTTTGGTGGTGTATTACAGTGTTATCCCGCGCTTGGCGGTTGCCTCCCCGTACGGCGGGCGTCAGCCCGCAACCCAGTGGAGGCACACGTCAAGGACACCGAGAGCGCAGAAAGGAACAGAGACCACAGAGAAAGGCCTGACTGCGGCCGGCGAGCCGGCCGCAGCATGATTTTCTCTCTGTGCTCTCACTTTTCTCTGTGCCCTCTGTGTCCATCCCTGTCCGGCAAGCTGCCAGGATTACCCCATGCCTGAACTGCCCGAAGTGGAAACCGTTGTCCGCGGCCTGCGGGCCGCCGGCCTCGAGGGCGCGCGCATCCGCGACGTGCTCGTGCACTGGCCAAAAACCGTGGCCGGGGCCACCCCTGCTGCATTCGTGCGGGCCATGTGCGGGTGCCGGGTCCGGCGGCTGACACGTCGCGCCAAGTACATCGTGGCCGAGCTCGACAACCGCCAACACCTGCTGGTGCACCTGCGCATGACCGGCCAGTTCCGCATCGAGCCGTCCGGCGCAAAGCCGGACACGCATGACCGCCTCGTGCTCCTCCTCGCCGACGGCCGGCAGGTGCATTTTCACGATACGCGCAAGTTCGGCCGCTTCCAGCTGGTCGACGACCCGCACCAGCACCTCGCGGCGATCGGCCCCGAGCCGCTGTCCGGCGCATTCACGCCCGACGTCCTGCGCCTCCGGCTCGCCGGCACCCGCCGCAAAATCAAGCCGCTGCTGCTGGACCAGACCTGTGTCGCCGGCATCGGCAACATCTATGCCGACGAGTCGCTCTGGCAGGCGCGCATCCACCCGGCGCGGCGGGCCGACACGCTGACGCCGCCGGAGATCCAGCGTCTCCATCACGCCATCCGCACCGTGCTGGCGAAGGCCGTGGCCGCAGAAGGAACGACACTGGGCGACGGCGCCACCAACTTCTACAGCGTGGCCGGACGCCGCGGCCGGAACGCGGACGCGCTGCAGGTCTTCCGCCGCACCGGAGCCCCCTGCCCGCGCTGCAGCCGCGCCATCGTGCGGCTGGTCGTCGGCGGACGCGGCACGCATATCTGCCCGCACTGCCAGCGGGCAAAGGGCGAAGATCAGACCGCAACCCGGCAGACGTACACGACAAGGACACGGAAAGCATGAAATTCTCTCTGCGTTCTCTTTCCTTCTCTGTGACCTCTGTGTCCATCCACCTGGTTGCTGCTGTTAGCCCATTGTTAGTTTCTCGTTAGTTTCGCCCGGACCCGTTGACCTCTGTCTGGACGCATGCTACTTTTCTACCCGATGCAGCAAAATGCTGGCATTTCAGCGGTAAAACGGGAGATAGCGGATGACAATCATGAAACGGACAGCCGTGGCCATGGGCGTGGCAATCGTGATGGCTGGCGGGTGCGGCCGGCGCGCGGAGTCGGTAACGCTGGCCGGCTCCACAGCCTTTGCGCCGTTTGCGGAAAAGCTCGGCCAGCAGTTTGCGGCCCGAAACCCCGGCCTCCGCGTGGCCGTGCAGGGCGGCGGCTCCACCGTCGGCATCCAGGCGGCGCAGCAGGGAAAGGCGCAGATCGGCATGGCCGACCTGGTCAAGCTCCCCAAGGAAGCCGACGGCCTGACCTCCGTGGTCGTGGCGCGCGACGGCATCGCCGTGATCGTCAACCCTGCCAACCTCGTGGAAAACCTGACCCTCGACCAGATCCGCGACATCTTCTGCGGCAAGGTCGGCAACTGGAAGGATGTCGGCGGCAGGGATGGCGCCATCACGCTGGTGTCACGCGAGGCCGGCTCCGGCACACGCTCATCCTTCGAGCAGATTGTGGGCAACATCAAGCTCTCCGCCCGCGCGCTGGTGCAGGACTCCAACGGCTCGATCCGCGAAACCGTGGCCGGAGATCCTCTGGCGATCGGCTATCTTTCGCACGGCCTGATCAATGAGCGGATCAAAGCGCTGACCGTGGCCGGAACCCCGTGCTCCACGGAGGCCGTGATGGCCGGAAGCTATCCGCTGGTGCGGCCGATCTTCCTCCTGACCCGGGGCGAACCGCAGGGCGCGGCCGGGAAGTTCATCGCCTTCGTGCTCTCGGAAGCCGGTCAGGCGCAGATCCGCAAGGACGGGTTGATCCCGGCCAAGTGAGGCTCAGCCGGCCGCAGTCAGGTATTTCTCTGTGGTCTCTGATCCTCCTCTGTGCTCTCGGTGTCCTTGACTTGTGCTTTCCGTATACTGGCTGGCTGATTGACGCAAGTGACCCCAACGGGTGGTGGTGTCGAATGC
>JBAWXQ010000126.1:0-7688 GCA_037144015.1 bacterium | reverse complement strand
CAGCGGTTCCGTGCCATCCGGCATGGGCGGATAGTCGGGCAGGGAAATATCCTTGACCAGAGAGTCAATGGTCACGGCCTTGTGCTTGGCCATGGAGAGGTTCGCGGCCACGCCCACGAGGATGGACCACGCGCCGGCGCGCTGGTCCGCGGCGCGCAGGTATTTGTCCGGCGGCTGGTTCTCTCCGTCGAAGATGTAGCGCAGCATCTGCGGGTCGGCGCCGCCATGGCCGCCTTCCGCCTCCCAGAGCGGCACTTCGTAGGCCGGGCGCCAGTGCGGGAAGATGCGCGTCCAGGTGCCCTCTTTTTTCAGGGCACCCGGGATCGATCCGTCGGCGTTGATGTAAACCGACTCCTCGCACTTGTGCTCCATCCTGCCGCGCGTGCCGTTGAAACAGACCGTGTGCCCCTCCCAGGGGCAGAAGGCGTTGAGGGAGTAGGACATCCGGGCGCCGTTGCGATAGTCGACCAGCACGTTCATCGAGTCCTCGATGTCGATCTGGTCGCTGAAGACGCAGCGGTCGCGCTGGTAGCCGTCGTACGGTTCGCAGTCCAGATACAGGGTGCGTAACGTGGGCGTAGCCTCCAGGTCCAGGCGAAACGGGCATTTGGCGCCGTCGGGGCATCCCAGGCAGCGTTCGCTGCGGTTGGAAAGACCGTACCGCGCCGCGGTCTCGGGGGTGTAGAAGCGGCGGTGGCCGGAGGCGAAAACCGTTTCCGGCACGGTCCCGAGCCACCAGTTGACCAGGTCGAAGTGGTGGGTGGCCTTGTGCACCATGAGGCCGCCGGAGTTCTCCTTGTTGCGGTGCCAGCGCCGGAAGTAGTCGGCGCCGTGGTGGACGTCGAGCATCCAGTGGAAGTCCACGGTGAGCACCTCGCCGATGACGCCGGACATGAGCAGGTCCTTCACCTGCGTGCGCGGGGGCGAGTAGCGGTAGTTGAAGGTGACGGTGCAGCGGCGTCCGGTCCGGCGTTGCGTGTCGAGGATGTGCCGGCATTTCCGGGCATCCACGGTCATCGGCTTCTCGGTGATGACGTCGCACCCGGCGTTCATGGCGCGGCAGATGTACTCGTCATGAAAGCGGTCCATGGTGGTGACAATCACGCAGTCCGGGTGGTGCTCCCGGAGCATGCGGTCAAAGTCCTTCGCCAGGTAGCGGGGAACCGCGACGCCCGTCTTTTCCTGTACGCGGGCGGCGGAAAGCCTGAGCCGCCCCTCATTCGCGTCGCATAGCGCCAGCAGCGTGTTTGTTGCCGCAAAGTCAACCGTCGCCGCATCGCGGAACATCTCGTGACGCCCGCCCAGTCCGATCTGTGCAAAGGTTCGCTTCTTCATCGCGCTTCCCGTTGTTTCCCTTCTTCTTCTTTTGTTGTGGCATCCTGCCGGGGCTTGCGGCCCTTGCCCTTCCGGGCCCCTTCTCCGGCGCGCATGACCAGCGCGAGCAGCGGCGCAAAGATGGCCGCCTCGGACAGGGTGATCCCCATCACGCAGAGCATCACGACCCCCACGGCCACGAGCGGCAGCCAGCTGTGCAGCAGCAGGCCGGCGACGGCAGCCAGCACGCCCAGGATACACCCCAGCGCGGCGAAGAGACGGGTCATGGATCGGTCAATGTCCACGGGATTTAGTGTAGTGCCTGCCGCGCGGAAGGGCAAGCAGGGTTGGCAGGTAATGGATTGGCGACAGGGGGCGGCGGGAAGGTGAGGCGGGCACCTCATCCTTCCTCCGATCCTCGCATGGCAAGGCGTTTCCGTTTTTCATCCATCCATCCATTCTCCCATTCTTCCACCTCCCGCAGTTTCTGGCGATTGCGGCGGGTGGCGGCCGGCGCGAAAAATATTTTTCCCGGCAGATGTAAGATTCCGGCCTCCATCCGCATATACCCGGGTAGGGAACACCTCCTCCACAGTGGAGGCCGGTCGTCATCCCGATGGAGGTTTCATCATGAGTTCGCTCGGTATCAATCATGTTTGCCTGGCGGGGCATCTGACCCGTGATCCGGTATTGCGCAAGACCAACGGCGGGACCGCCGTGGCCGACCTCGGCCTGGCCATCAACGACGAATACACGGCCCGGGACGGGAAAGTCGTGGAGCAGACCTGCTTTGCCGACATCGTGGTCTGGGGGAAGTCGGCCGAGGCCAGCAGCACCTACCTAAAAAAGGGGGACCCGGCGCTGGTCGAGGGGAGCCTGATCACGGAGCAGTGGGAGACGCCGCAGGGCGAGAAGCGCAGCCGCATGCGCGTCCGGGCGCTGCGCGTGCACTTCCTGAGGCAGAAGGGAGCCGGTGCGAACGGCAACGCCGAAGGCGTGGCAACCGCCGCGCCGGCAGCGGACGGTGACGATCCGTTCGCGTGAGAAAGCGGTTGGCTCCGCGGGACCTAACAACAAACAAGACCAAACGACAAAAG
This sequence comes from bacterium, assembly GCA_037144015.1. Classification (GTDB taxonomy): domain Bacteria; phylum Verrucomicrobiota; class Kiritimatiellia; order RFP12; family CAIWXQ01; genus CAIWXQ01. Next base: position 5,277 of record JBAWXQ010000126.1, on the reverse strand, counting down.
TAAGGACTGCTGAACATGAACGCATCCACGGACACTTCCGCGCGCCCCTGGTCCGGCCGCCTGGCCTTCTACCACCCCACCCAGTCCGGCGGCGGGGCCGCGGCGCGGCTGGATTTTCATCCGGCGAGGCCTGACCGCGACGGCTGCTTCTTCCTCGAAATGGCACGCCAGAAGACTCTGGCCGCCCACACCGGAAACGGCCGGCAGGCTGCCACGTTCGACTGGGAGAACAAGATCACGGTCAAGCTCGGGCTGACGGATGTCTGCAGCCTGCTGCTGGTGCTGGAAGGGAAGTGCGAACAGGCGGGAAACGGGCGCGGCGGGCTGTTCCACGACACGCCCGAGGCCAACACCGTGATCAACCTGCGCCACCAGGCGGCGCCGGCCGCCGGGTTTGCGCTGGAGATCTCGCGCAAGCCCAAGCGCGCCGATGGCGAGCTGCAGCGCACGCGCGTGGTGCTGACAGAGGGGGAGGGGATCGGCCTGCGCTGTGTCTTTCAGGGCGCCATTCATTCCCTGGTCTTTGGCAACGGCGCGCGGGAAAAGGAGCGGCAGGATGCCGCGCCCGGCACAGGTGCCCGAACGTCTGGCTGTATTTGAGTCTCGGCAACCCGCTGGCGGCGGGTTGCACAACGACGACGATCACCAGCGGCCGCCTGTCCTAGGAACCTGTCGGATTTAGGCTTTGGACCGATCCGGCACCTTCTGCCGACAGGTTCCTAGTTGGGCCACCCGCTGCCAGCGGGTGGCGAAGACTCAATTACAGACAGAAAAATTGTTCCGGCTGCTCTTTTGGTTGCGTATTACACTATTGTCCGGCGCTTGGCGGTTGCGTCCCCCAAACTAGCAGCTTAGTCGGCACAACGTTTGTGAAGGTACAGCGCTAAGTCCGACAAGCTGCTAGGGCTTCTACTTCCCAGTACCGGCCGCTGGTGCATCGCTTGGTTCGCCGCAGTTGTTCAGGATGCCTTTTTGATTTCTTCCCGAACGAGTCGCCGCAGAAGCTTCTCAACCGATTGGCGCTGCTGCTCCGTGTATGCCCGGAGAGCATCGTTGAGCATGGTTTGGTAGTTGCCGCCACCCTGCGCTTCAACCTTGGATCGGAACCAATCCAGAACATCGCGATCCAGGCGAATGGTGATGCGCACCTTTTTTCCGGAGGCCGGCACCACGGTCCCGCGCCGCGCCTTGCTGAAATCATAATTCGCTTTCATATTGGCTCGCTTCTGACCGCGTTGCCTTGCGTGCCGAGATGATGCGGATCTTGTCAACTCGCCACGTGTAAACGACCACGAGAATCCGGCCAAAGATGTCCATGCCGATGGTCAGGTGTCGCTGCTCTTTGCCTGCCACTTGATCAAGTGTCAGCGCGTTCGCGTCCTCGAATACAGCGAAAGTGTCAGCAAAAGACACGCCGTGCTTGAGCAGATTTACTTTCGCTTTAACCGGATCCCATTCGAACATGGCAATATTGTATGCACGTATGTATGCACGAGTCAAATTATCTTTTTATCGTGGCGAACGATCCACAGCATCATAAGTCTACAGCAGACGGCCAAGTAGGGCGGGCATTCCTGCCCGACCGGGTCGGCCAGGAATGGCCGACCTAGTGCGCCCACGAGCGCACACCCCTTCGCCAGCCCTTCGCGCAGCGCGGTGCAGAAGTGGCAGGCGCCGCCGCGTCCGATCGAGCAGAGCGGGTTTTGGCGGTTCACGTCCACGCTGATGTCCGCCATGGCGCGCGCGGTGGCGAAGAAGCGGGGCGCTTCGCCCAGCTGCTCCTGCCGCATGGCCCCGCTGGCCAGGGCGTCGTTTCCGGCGCGTGTGGCCAGGTAAAGAAAGGCGGTGGCGGAAATATAAACGGCAGCGGCTCAGCCCGCATCTGCCGGACGATCGGAATCTCCGCCCACGGCCGGCTGCGGCCGCGGGGCAGGCGAGCCGGGTGCCACGGGGGCCGGCGGTTGCGACAGGCTGTCGGTAACATCGCTGCGGCCGCCGCGCCGCCGGGGACGCCGGCGGCGTCGCGGCGGCCCGGACGAAGAACCATCCTGTGTGTCGGGGGGTGCCTCCGCGTCTGCCGGAGCCTCCGGCGTGGCCGGGAGGTGTTGGTCGTGGCGCGGCGGGGCATCCGCCCGCGCCTGCGCGGCCAATTCCTCCCATTCCTGGAGGGAGCCGGGGTCCTGGCTGGTGGCGGCCAGTTCGATGCGGCGCAGGGCGAGCGCCTCGGCGAACAGTTCGTGCTGTGCCATGCGCAGGCGCCGTGTGCGGTGGGTGACTTCTTCGAACCGGAGCAGCCCCTCGAGCAGCATGCTGGCCGTGTAGTAGGTCTGGCGCGGCAGTGTCGTGCGATTGGCCAGCGGGTTGATGACCTCCTGGGCGGCGCTGTGGCTGAGCGCGCGGGTCGTGTTGCCGCGGGCGGGTGCACTGAGGCAGGCCCGGTAGAGCGGCGCATAAAGAACGGCTACGCGCAGCCCGTTGGACGCCGTGGCGCTCAGCGGGTCCCGGTCGAACGCCGCCAGGTATTGCCACAGGGGGGAGCGTGACCCGCCGGTCTGCTCCACGAAGGCGTGCACCTCGGGCAGCAGCACGGACATGAGCTGGTGTTCCCAGAGCAGGCGGAAGGCCGGGGCGGAACAGTTGTGTCCGAAGAGCCGCATGATCTCCTCCAGCAGGCGGGGCGTGGAAGCCTTGAGAATTTCGGTGTAGTGACGGCGGAGCGCGCGGCGGCAGCTCCAGTCCATGCTGAAGTCGAGCCGCGCGGCAAAGCGCACGGCGCGCATCATCCGCACCGGATCCTCACGGAAGCGGATGTTGGGATCGCCGATGGTCCGCAGGGTGCGGCGCTCGATGTCACGCAGGCCGCCGACATAGTCGATGACGCTGAAGGTGCGGATGTCGTAGAACAGGCCGTTGACCGTGAAATCGCGGCGGCTGGCATCCTCCTCGGGTGTGCCAAAGGTGTTGTCCTCGTGCTGGTAGAGCCCGCCGGGCACGCCTTCGTCCGCCTCGTTCGCCTGCGGAGGCTTGCGAAAGGTGCTGGTCTCGATCACCTTCCGTCCGAAGAGAATGTGCGCCAGGCGGAAGCGGCGGCCGACGAGGAAGCAGTTGCGGAAGAGCTTGCGGATCTGCCCCGGGTGGGCATCGGTGCTGATGTCGAAATCCTTGGGCTGTCGTCCCATGAGGAGGTCCCGCACGCTGCCACCCACCAGATAGGCGACAAAACCGGCGTCCGAAAGACGGTAGAGCACCCGCAGGGCATCGGGGTCGATGTTCTTTCGTGAGATATTATGGGCTTCGCGATTGCGGATCACGGTTTTAGCGCGGGAGAAGAACATAACCCATTCAGTCCTATAATGTTGCCAGAAGTCTTGTGCAGAGCGAACTTCTCCATTGTGCCGCAGATGGCTCAGGAGTACAAGGGCAGTCTTGACCCGGACCGCCAAGCCGGATATGGTAGCAGGTCTTTCCAATACGCAAGGGATCAGGCTGCTGCCGCAGGCGGAAGGCCAAAGGGAGTTAGGATATGAGCAAGAGTGGTGCTGCAAGTTCAACCGGCCATCAGCGCGGAGTTCTTATTGAGGCTGACCTCGTCGTGCTGCCAGGCATGGAGATTCTCCTGGAGTCATGTACGGCAAGGCTGGCAAAGGAAGGGATCAAACTGAAGCGCGATATGTTCCTGCGGTTCCTGTTCGGCAAATTGCCCGCCCGCGGCATGGCGGCGCTGCTGGAAAAGTCCGGCAAGGCCGGCGAGGCGTCGGCTCTGGCTGCGGAATGCACGGCCGCCTATCTTGAGGCGCTGCAGGCTGCGGTCAGCAAGGCGCGTGACGGCGTGCTGACGTTTGCCCAGGACGTGGCATCCCGTGGCGTGAAGGTGGGGCTGATCACCCAGCTGCCGGAGGAGGCGGCCAAGCAGGTCTTTGCCGGTGTGCTGGGGAGCCATGTCGTCACCATAACGGAAACGCCGCACCACCTTGGCCTGCACGGGTGGGAGGGGTGGCGCCGGGCCGCCCGCAAGCTTCAGGTCGGCGAGCGCCTCTGCCTGGCCATTTCGTCGCCGGCCTCCGCACGGGGCGCGCTGGCAGCCGCGATGCGTGTCGCCGTCGTCCAGGACCCGATGCAGGACCATTTCGACTGCGGCGGCGTGGACCTGCTCGTGGAAAGCTTTACCCCCGCCGTCCGCACATCCGCCCTGGGGCTGCTCAAGATCGAAGACTAGGAGACTGTCGGACTTAGGCCTTGGATCGGTCCATGGCCTTCAGCCGACCGTCTCCTAGTTGAGCCACCCGCTGCCCGCGGGTGGCGAAGACTTAATTACAGACAGAAGAATTGTTCCGGCTGCTCTTTTGGCTGCGTATTACTCTGTTAGCCGGCCGCAGCATCATGAATTTCTCTCTGTGCTCTCTTTCTTTCTCTGTGGCCTCTGTGTCCGTACACGTGATGCTGCAAGACGCGACGCATATGCATCGCATGTTATGGCGGAACAATCTAAGTCCGACAGGCGGCTAGCGGGGGTCCGGTGACAACGTCTCGCAAGCCTGACGAACCGGCCGGCGACGATCCGGCGCTGGCCCGCATGCCGGGTCAGGGGGTGGCCCGTCTCTGCGCCATCATGGCCCGCCTGCGCGGCCCCGACGGCTGTCCCTGGGACCGTGAGCAGACCCTGCCTTCGCTCAAGCCGCACCTGCTCGAGGAGACCTACGAGCTCCTCGAGACCATGGACCATGCCGATCCTGCCCCGCACGCCGAGGAACTCGGCGACCTGCTGCTGCAGGTGGTCTTCCAGGCGCGCATCCGTGAAGAGCAGGGCGCCTTTGCGCTCGACGATGTGGCGCACGGCCTGGCCGACAAACTGGTGCGGCGCCACCCGCATGTCTTTGGCGATGTTCAGGTGGACGGCAGTGCGACGGTGCTGCGGAACTGGGAGGCGATCAAGCGCACCGAGAGGAAGTCCGCCACCGAAGGTCCGCGCTCGGCTCTGGAGGGCGTGCCCAGGTCGCTGCCGGCGCTGGCGCGCGCGCAGCGCATGCAGAGCAAGGCGTCGCGCTGCGGTTTCGACTGGCCGGACGTGGCAGGTGTCGAGGCCAAGCTGGTCGAGGAGCAGGCCGAACTCGATGCGGCGCGCAAGGCCGGCGATGCCGCGGCCGTGCGGCACGAGGTCGGCGACCTGCTCTTTTCCGTTGTGAACCTCTGCCGGTTTCTGCAAGTCGATGCGGAGGATGCGCTGCAGGCTGCCTCCGGCCGGTTTGCCGGGCGATTCCGCGAGGTGGAGCGGCTGGC